>JBGPBV010000037.1:0-48374 GCA_041481445.1 Vicinamibacteria bacterium | reverse complement strand
GGCAACCGGCTGACCCAGGCCGACAAGGGAATCGAGTTCTTCGGCCCCGGCGTGAACGGCAAGTACCGCGACAACCTCACCCGGAACGTCGCCGTGCCCTATAACGGCGGCACCGACGCCGGCAACAACAACTGATGTCCGCACCTGCCGTGGAGGAACGAATGACCAACGCTCGCCGCCGGCCGCACCTCGTGATCGGGCTCCTGGCCGTCCCCGCTCTCGTGCTGGCCGCGGCCACCGCCCACGCGGAGACCACGCAGTGCACCGTCATCACGACTGTGCCCTACGTGATCACGGTCCAGGGCGTCTATTGCCTGAACGACGACCTCAAGGTGGGCCTGGCCTCCGGCAACGCGATCGAGGTCACCGCCAACAACGTCGTGCTCGACCTCAACGGCCACCGGCTGAGCAACAGCGCCGGTCCGGCGAACTTCGCGGCGGGCGTCTACGCGAGCGGAAACCAGAACCTGACCGTGAAGAACGGGACGGTCAAGGGCTTCTACATCGGAGTGGACCTGAACAGCGTCCTCGAGTCGGTCGTCGAGCATATCCGGGCCGACCAGAACCTGCGCGCCGGGATCTTCGCCAACGGGCAGGCGCTCGTCGTGCGCGACAACGTGGTCCTGCTCACCGGGGGTACGACGGCCCTCGGCCCCGACTCCGACTCCTTCGGGATCCTCGTGAACGGCGCCTGGAACGGCGTCCTCCGCAACGACGTGGTCATCGTCACCAAGCAGGGCTCGGGCTTCGCGTACGGCCTCTACGTCTCGGGACAAGGCCACTTCGCGGTCCGCAACCGGATCAGCCAGGCCGACCGCGCGATCTACGTCGACTCCCCCACCGGGGCCAAGTACCGCGACAGCCTGGCCAGCGGGACCACCCTCGCGCCCTACGCCGGCGGGATCGACGCCGGGAACAACCAGTAGCTCACCCGCAGAGCTCCTCCTTCTCGGCGCGGGTCAGCGCCTTGATCCGCAGCTCCTCCCGCAGGGCGCGGCTCCAGGTGCGGACCCTCCGCTTCCACACGAGGACCACCGGCCGGCGCGAGCGCGTGTACTTCGAGGCCTTCCCGAGCTGGTGGCGCTCCAGGCGCGCGGCGAGGTCCTTGGCCACGCCGGTGTAGAGGGTGCCGTCGGCGCAGCGCAGCATGTAGACGAACGGCATCCCGGGATCGCGCCCTGATCAGTCGTCGAGCAGCGACGCCCCGAACATCGGCTTGCCGCCCAGCGACGTGTGGAAGCAGTAGAGGGCGAGCGCGGCCAGCGTCACCAGCACCGGGGCCCCCCGCAGCCCGTACCAGGCGTGGACGTCGAGGGGCAGGGGCACCTCGATCAGGCTGAACATGAAGACGAACGCGGAGGCGAGGGAGAGCAGGCCACCCCGCCGCAGTATGAAGAGGATCACGAGCGCGCGGAGGGCTCCGAACGCCCACCCCAGCCACGGATCCTCGCCCGCGATCGGCGCGGCCGCGAACACGGCGAAGGCGACGCAGGCCAGCCAGTCGCGCCGCAGCACGATCCGGAGCAGCGTGAGGACGAACAGGAACACCATCGCGAAGAGCACGGCGCTGTACTGGTTCACGAAGAGGCGGAAGAACACCTGCCGCAGCGAGGTCAGGGTCGGCCCCTGCACGAACGGCACGTCCATGCCCGGGGCCCATCCCAGCGAGCGGGGGGTGAGGACGCTCGCGAGGTAGATGATGATCAAGAGCACGCCCGCACACGCGCCCAGGAGGCCGTCGCGCCCCACCAGGGGATCGCGCAGGCGGCCGCCCAGGAGCCGCTTCCACGAGATCAGCATGTGCGGCCACCGGCGGCGGGCGTACGGCTCCAGCGCCGTGTACAGGAGCCAGACCTGGGCCGCCCAGAACGCCGGGTACGCGAGCACCTTGATGAGGATCCAGAGCTCCTCGGCGAAGGCACTCCCGTGGTCGGTGCGGAAGACCCGCGCCAGCGAGTAGGTCAAGAACACGAAGAGCGCGACCCGGAAGGCGCCCTTGCGGTCGCCGCGGCCGAGCCGGAGGTTGCGGCGGGCCAGGAGCACGCCTCCCAGCGGCATGGCGAGGGCGAGGATCCAGATCGCCCCCTCCCCCACCGGGGTGGGCGACACCGACGACCGCGTCCCCGCCATCCGGGTGGCCTTCATCCAGGGCGGGAGGATCGCGAACCAGACGGGACGTCCGTGGTAGGCCGCGGCCTCGACGCGTATCGGCACCGCCAGGGCTCCGGCGCCGAGCGTGCCCGTCCAGGCCACCTTGCGATCGGAGTCCACCGGTGAGGCCCACTCCGGCGCCGCCACCTGCAGTGAGGAGACGTCGAGGCCGGTCTCGCGCAGGAGCGCGCTCCAGTCCGGGTCCGGCCACGGGCCGGCGGCGGTTTCCCGTTGCGGCGGTACGGTCAAGAAGCTCAGCAATTGGCCGCGCGGGTTGAGGACCACCTCCGTCATGCCGGAGACGTCGGCGGGCGGGTCGTCGGGACGGACCATGCCGTCCCGGTTGGCCGCGATCAGCGGCCGCGGGCTCTGCCGGAAGTAGAAGTAGAAGGCGGTGAAGGGCCGCGCGGCGACCGTGAGCCAGCGGCCGGGCGATTGATCGTCGGCGGCGAGCTGCTTGAGGTACGCCGTGTCCCACTCGAACGCGTACGCCTCGTCGGCCATCGGACGATCGGGGGCGAGGCGCGACAGCACCTCGCGCGCGCGCTCCACCATGACGTCCGGCGTCTTGGGCAGCATCTCGCGCTGGAGCAGCCCCGTGCGGTCGCACAGCCAGGCCGCGAGCACCATCCCGCCGAGGGTGGCGCCCAGGGCGATCCAGGCCTGGCCCGCGGGGAGGTCGCCCACCTTGGCCGCCTCCGCCACCACCTCCGGTGACGGCGTCTCCCCGGCGGCGACGGCGGCCTCCAGGGGATCCAGGCCGGGAAGGAGGGCGAGGATGGCGCGCGCCGACGAGGGCCGGCTCCGCGCCTCCTCCTCCAGGCACTGCAGCACCACGCGCTCGGCCGCGGGGTCGAGCACGCGGGCCGCGCTGGAGAGCTTCGGCCCCTTGGACTCCGCGTGCTGCGCGATCAGGGCCTCCTGCGTCCGCGCGTCGAAGAACCGGCGCCCGCTGAGCATCTCGAACAGGACCAGGCCGAAGGCGTAGAGGTCGCTGGCGGGCCCGACTTCGCCGCCCTTCAACTGCTCGGGAGCCATGTAGGCGGGGGTGCCCGCGAACGCGTGCTGCCCGTGCGCGGCGTGAGGGACGGCCAGGCCGAAGTCGGTGATGCGCGCGCGGCCGCGCCCGTCGATCATCACGTTGGCGGGCTTGAGGTCGCGGTGGACGAGGCCCTTCTCGTGGACGGCGGCCAGCCCCGCACAGAGGTCGCGCGCGATGTCGAGCGCCTTGTCGGGAGCCAGGCGCCCGATGCGCGCGAGGAGCGACTGGAGGTCCTCCCCGTCGACGTACTCCATGGCCACGAAGGTCTGGCCCTCGAGCTCGACCACGTCGTAGATGCGGCACACGCTGGGGTGCGACACCTGCCGGCCCCGCGAGACCTCGGAGTAGAGGCGCTGGAGGCGGTCGGGGGAGAGCGCGCCGCGCACGAACTTCAGGGCGACCGGCTGCCCGAGCTTGAGGTCGTCCGCGCGGTAGACCTCGCCCATGCCACCGCGGCCCAGCGGGGCCACCACCCGGAAGCGCCCGGCCAGGATGGTCCCCGGGGTAAAGCCTGCCTCGGTGGCGGTTTCCACGGCCGGGGGCGGAGCCTCCATGGCCTGCGTGCCCTGAGCGCTCCGCGTCCAGTCGGAGGACGGGGCGTCGGTCAAGCCGCGCGCAGGTGGTCGAGGGCCCATTCGGTCCAGGCGATCCTAGCAATGATCGCCGCCCTTGGGGGGATTGTTCCCGGGCGCCTCTCGGCCGGTCCCGCGGGGCTACTTCACCTCGTCCGTGAACCTCGCGTACAGCGCGGCCATCTGCTCGGGCGTCGTGGCCCCGGAGAGGATCAGGACGCGGTGCCGGAGGGTCACCGACTGCCCGGGCTCGAGCGCGAAGTTGGTCTCCGCCTTGCCGTCCGTGTAGGCCTTGGCCCCGAACGGGTTCGCGGCGAAGAGGCCATAGCCCCGCGCGTGCCAGTAGGTCGGATGGGTGGGGTTCCGGGGATGGTCGAGGATCGCGACGGTCACCGGCTCGCTGCCCATCGACCCCGACAGCATGGTCCAGTCCGCGCGCGTGGCCCAGACCGCGTCGCCCGTCTTGCCCTCGCTGCTCGTATAGCGGCCGGTCACGCCGGTGTTGTCGAGCTTGGGCACGCTGGTCGCCTTGCCGGCGGCATCCGTGAAGACCTCCGGCTTGTCCGCGGGCTGCTCGAGCTGCCGCGCCACGCGCATCCCGATCATGCCCTCCTTGCTGTCACGGAAGACGACCTTCTGGTCGAGGGCGGTGAGCGTGGTCAGCCGGTCGATCGAGCGCAGGCCGGCCCCGCCGCGAAAGACGTAGGTGGTGTCCTCGCGCAGGAGGGTCTTGCCGTCGGGCGCCCTCCAGTCCTCGGAGACCTGCAGCTCGCCCTTGTCCGCGCCGCCCTTCGCGCTCTTGATCGTGCGATGGACGATGGTGCCGTACCTGGGCGCGTCCGCGGCCGGGATGGCGTCGGAGTTGTTCCAGAAGTCGAAGCCGTTGACGTCGCCGTGGTTGAGCCAGAGGCCGACGTGGTGGGGGTGGTCGACGCGCTCGCCGGCGCGAGGCTCGAGGGGGAAGCCGCGCGTCACGATCGTGCCCGCCGCCGAGCGCAGCGGGTACAGGACGGGCTTCTTGATCGTGGTCGGCCAGATGTAGGACGTGAAGGGCTGGCCGTCCACCGTCACGTCGACCCGCCGGTCCGCCTCCTTCACCACGAGCTGGACGCCCTTCTGGCCGTCCGCCGCCTTCGTGGCCGCGCTCCAGGCGCCCAGGGCACCGAGCGCCGCCGTCGCGATCGCGACCCGTCGCATGAATTCGTCTCTGGGCTTCATGGCCAGGCAGTATATGCCGGGGCGGGCGACAACCGCGGCCGGCTGTGCTTCAATCCCCGGCCATGAGCGCCGCGCCTCCATCCGACGCCGCCGCCCTCGTGACCGGCGCCAGCCGCGGCCTCGGGCGCGGGATCGCGGAGTCGTTGGCCGGCGACGGCCTCGACCTCGCGATCCACTACGGACGGAACCGGGCGGCGGCCGAAGAGACGCTGGCCTCCTGCCGCGCGCGGGCCCCGCGCTCCGGCCAGAGGCTGGTGCTGGTGGCGGGCGACGTGGCACGCCCGGACGACCGCCGCCGCATCCTCGACGAGACGCTGGCCGCGCTGGGCCGGCTCGACGCCCTCGTCAACAACGCGGGCATGGCCCCTCGCGTGCGCGCCGACCTCCTGGAGGCGGGAGAAGAGAGCTTCGACGAGCTGATGGCGGTCAACCTCAAGGGCCCGTACTTCCTCTCCCAGCTCGCGGCGCGCTACTGGCTCGAGGGCGACCGCCGCGGCCAGTCGCGGCTGCCCGGGGGCTACAAGCTGGTGTTCGTGTCCTCCGCGTCCGCCGTCCGCGTCTCCGTCAATCGCGGCGAGTACTGCGTCTCCAAGGCCGGCCTCGCCATGGCCGCCAAGCTCTTCGCGGTGCGGCTGGCCGCGGAAGGCGTGCAGGTCTACGAGGTGCGCCCCGGCGTCATGGCCACCGACATGACCGCGGGCGTGAAGGACAAATACGACGCGATGATCGCGGACGGGGGCGTCCCCCAGCGGCGGTGGGGCACGCGGGAGGACGTCGGCCGCGCGGTGTCCGCGCTCCTGCAGGGCGGGTTCCCCTTCTCGACCGGCGACGTCGTCAACGTCGACGGCGGGCTGCATCTCGAGAGGCTCTAGTCCCGTGCTGAGGGCCGACCCGACCCTGACCCCCGCCGCCCTGCAGCCGGCCGTGCGCCGTCTGTTCGAGCTGTCCGCGGGCAAGATCGACCGCCTGGAGCGGCGATGGAACCCCGCGCAGGGCACGCCCGTCTTCACCGTGCGCGGCGAGTACACGAGCCGCGGCTGGACGGAGTGGACGCAGGGCTTCCAGTTCGGGGCCGCCCTCCTGCAGTTCGACGCCACCGGGGAGGAGCGCTTCCTCCGCGGCGGGCGCGACGCCACCGTACAGAGGATGGGCTCGCACCTGACCCACATCGGCGTCCACGACCACGGCTTCAACAACGTCAGCACCTACGGCAACCTCCTGCGCCTGATGAACGAGGGACGCCTGCCCGAGGAGCCGTGGGAGCGGCGCTTCTACGAGGTCGCGCTCAAGGTGAGCGGGGCGGTGCAGGCCGCGCGCTGGACGCCGCTCACGCCCGAGCTCGGCTACATCCACTCGTTCAACGGGCCGCACTCCCTCTTCGCGGACACCGTGCGCTCGTTGCGCGCGCTGGCCCTCGCCCACCAGCTCGGGCACGTGCTGATGTCGGAGGGGGACCGGCCGGTGTCGCTGCTCGTCCGGCTGCTCCAGCACGCGGAGACGACCGCGCGCTTCAACGTGTACTTCGGGACCGGCCGTGACGCCTACGACGTGCGCGGGCGCGTCGCCCACGAGTCGATCTTCAACGTGACGGACGGCGCCTATCGCTGCCCGAGCAGCCAGCAGGGGTACTCGCCGTTCACGACCTGGACGCGCGGCCTGGCCTGGATCCTGTGCGGGTACGCGGAAGAGCTCGAGTTCCTGGCCACGCTGCCCCCGTCCGCGCTGGGAGGACCGGCCGAGGCCACCCGCGTCATCGAGAGGTTCCTGGAGACGGCCACCGCCACCGCCGACTTCTTCATCGCGAGCACGCCCACCGACGGCGTGCCCTACTGGGACACCGGCGCCCCCGGCCTCGCGCGCCTGGGCGATTACCTGGGCCGCGGCTCCGAGCCCTTCAACGACCACGAGCCGGTGGACAGCTCGGCGGCCGCGATCTCCGCCCAAGGGCTGCTCCGGCTGGCCCACGTCCTGGAATCGCGCGCGCCGGAGAAGGCCCGCCAATACCGCCAGGCGGGGCTGACCGTCGCGCGGACGCTCTTCGACGAGCCCTACCTCTCCACCGACCCCGCCCACGAGGGCCTTCTCCTGCACTCCGTCTATCACCGGCCGGGCGGCTGGGACCACGTGCCCTCGGGCCGGAAGGTCCCCTGCGGCGAGTCCTCGATGTGGGGCGACTACCACGCCCGCGAGCTCGCGCTGCTCCTCCAGCGCGAGGCCGCGGGCGGGCCCTACCTCAAGTTCTTCCTCGACTGACCTCTCAGAAGGTGCGTGAGAAGGCGTAGACCAGCCCGACGGTCAGGTTGTCCTGGCTCTTCTTGGGCACGCCGTCCTTCGAGAAGTACGGCTGGTCCGAGAAGTCGCGCCGGTACTCGATCCGGGTGAGGAGCTTGCCCCCGAGCTTCTGCTCGCTCGTGATGGTGATCTCCTTCACCTTCTGCGCGGTCCCCGTGGTGAAGCCGTCGCGGTCGTCGAACCATTCGAACCGCGGTGCGATGGCCCAGTACGGCGTCGCCTGGACCCGCGCGTAGGCGGCGATGCCCTGCCACTTGACGTCCAGTCCCGCCACGCGGTCCGTCCCATAGTCGTAGTTGGCCATCAGGCTGAGCTTGTCGGTCGCGTTCACGGTGAGGACGGTGTCGGAAAGGAACCGCTTGTCGTGGGTGTCGTCCTTCTGCTCAGGCCCTCCCATGACGTTCTGGACGAGCGTGAGCTTCGGGGTCGGCTTGAGGGTGAGGTCGACGCACCAGCTCTTTCCCGAGTTGTTGTCCACCACGTCGTTCCACCCGTTCACGACCATCGCGCCCAACGTAACCTTGTCGTTGAAAGGCACGGTGGCGCGCACGCCGGCGTGGTAATAGGGGATGGCGAGCGCGAAGAGCAGCGAGCGCGAATAGTTCCAGTTGTCCTTGGTCTCGATGACCTCCGCGCCGTGGGACGTTACGAACTTCCCCACGTCCACCTGCAGCTTCGAGCCGAACAGGTACGAGCCGTAGGCCTGCTCGACGTTCTTCAGGAACTCGAGGCCACCGGGCTCGAACGCGTTCACGAGGTCGGCGGTGTGGCCGGCCTGCAGGTCGAGGCGGAACCCGAGGCGGCTGGCCGTGGACGGCTTCTGCTCCGCCGCCAACTCGACCAGGCTGAGGCTGAACGTGTTGTGGTTGGTGTCGAAGTTGCGGAGGGGGACGTTCCCCGTCGGCTTGTTGAAGAAATAGCCGTAGTAGGTGTCGACGAAGCTCGAGACCTCCACGGGCGCGGGCTTGGGCGTAGCCGCCGGCTCAGCGGCGGCGGCCGCCTCCGCGGCAGGCGCCCCTGCCGGCGTGGGCGCGGGCGTCGCGGGGGCGGGTGTCGCCTCCGCGGCGGGGGTGGGCGTCGCGTCGGGGGCGGGCGTGGGGCCGGCCGCGCGTGCGGGCGCGGCGCCCAGTGCGGCGAGGGCGGCGACCAGGGACAGGAACCGCGACGCGCGATCGAAACGGCGAGCCGGCGATGGCATACTCTTCGTTCTCCATTCGTTCTGCTATGACATCAGGGCGGCGCGCCGCGGCAACGGCGCGCCGCCGGTCTTTGTCCCCTAGGTCGCGGACACGCGTGCCACCGCCGGTGCGCCCGCCGGGGCCGGCGCGGGAGCGGGAGGCGGCTCGTACGAGCCGATGGTCCCGGGCGAGAGCACGAACTCGGGATAGGCCAGCGCTCCCACTTCGGGCAGGTCGAGGCCGGCCATCTCCGTCTCCGCGGAGACCCTGTTGCCGACCAAAACATCCAGCACCTTGAAGAACACGTAGATGGTCACGAACGTCCAAGCGAAGCAGACCACCACGCCGATGCATTCAGCGAGGAACTGCTTCGGAGCGCCGTAGAAGAGCCCGGTGACCTTGCCCGGTACTCCGTTCCAGCCGTCGCCGTAGACGCCGTCCGCGAAGAGGCCGAGGGAGAGCACGCCCCAGGCGCCGTTGACGCCGTGCACCGAGATGGCGCCGACGGGATCGTCCACTTTCAGCGTCCCTTCGACGAAGAAGACCGACCAGCAGACGAGTACCCCCGCAATCACGCCGATGAGGACGGAGGCCGGCGCGGTGACGAAGGCGCAAGGCGCGGTGATCGCGACGAGCCCCGCCAGCATGCCGTTCGCCATCATGCTCGGGTCCGGTTTCCCGAAGCGCGCCATCATGTAGATCATCGCGGTCACTGCTCCCGCCGCCGACGCCAGCATGGTGTTGACCGCCACGACGGCGATCCGCATGTCACCGCCGGCGAGCGTCGACCCCGGGTTGAAGCCGAACCAGCCGAAGGCCAGGATGAACGTGCCGAGCAGCGCCATCGGGATGTGATGGCCGGGGATGGCTACCGGCTTGCCGTCCTTGGTGTACTTCCCGATGCGCGGCCCGAGGACCATCGCCCCGGCCAGGGCGGCCACCCCGCCAACCATGTGCACGACGGAAGAGCCTGCGAAGTCCACGTGCCCGTGGCCGAGGCCAAAGTTGGCGCCCAGCTGGGAGAGCCAACCGCCGCCCCACACCCAGTTCCCGAAGATCGGATAGGTGAACATCGAGATGAAGAACCCGTAGATCACGAACGAGGACCACTTCCAGCGCTCCGCCATCGCGCCCGTGGGGATGGTGGCGGTCGTATCCATGAACACCATCTGGAACAGGAAGAGCGCGAAGACGCCCACGTCGTAGACATCAGGCCCCAGGAAGAAGCCCTTCGTGCCGAACAGCCCGAACGGGTGGCCGAGCAGCGTGACCGTGAATTCGTGGGTGAGGGGCGGCGTTCCTCCCAGCGCGGCCACCGCGCCCACTCCGCCCATCTGGAGGGCGAACCCGCAGATCCAGTACCCCATCATGCCGATGCCGTACACCATGAAGTTCATGGCCATGGTGTGGGCGGCGTTCTTGGCCCGGCAGAAGCCGGTCTCCACCAGGGCGAACCCGGCCTGCATGAACATGACCAGGAAGCCGGTGAAGAGCGTCCATACGATGTTGATGGCGACCTTGTTGTGGCCGACGGTGGCCATCACCTCGGGCAGGGTGGGGCTCTTGGCGTCCTTGACCGCGACGTCGCTGGCGGTGCCGGTGTTGTCGCCGGTGGGATCCGGCACCGGGGCCGCGGGCGCGGCCGCCGCCGGGGCCGCCGCCTCCGGCGCGGTCTGGGCGTGGGCCACGTGGCGCAGGCCCGACACCCCGAGCATCAGGACCGCACCGATCCCGAAGCTCACGAACAGACGTCGTCTGGTGGTCATCATCGAACCTTCCTTTCTAGCCGTCACAGCGCCTGCTCGCCGTGCTCGCCCGTGCGGATGCGGACGACGTCGTCGAGCGACGTGACGAAAACCTTGCCGTCGCCGAACTTCCCCGTCTTGGCCGTCTTCAGGACGGCCTCCATCGCCGCCTCCACGAGCTCCGCCGGCAGGGCGACCTCGATCTTCACCTTCGGGACCAGCTCGACCTTGTACTCGCTGCCCCGGTAGGTCTCGGCGTGCCCCTTCTGGCGGCCGAAGCCCTTCACTTCGCTGATCGTCATCCCGACCACTCCCACTTCCTGGAGGGCGTTCTTCACCGCCTCCAGGAGGTGTGGCCGGACGATCGCCTCGATCTTCTTCATCCGCTCTCCTTCACGAGTGGGACGTCTGCCGCGGGTCGAGCGCGGCCAGCAGGGCCGCCTCCACCCGCGCGCTCTCTTCCGCGTCCAGCTTTCCGCCCCCGGCCCCCGTGACGTAGAAGACGTCGAGGGCGTGGCTCTTGTCCGTGGCCACCTTGGCGAACACGATGTCCAGGCCGTGCGCGCTGAGCACGCTGGCGATGCGGAAGGCGAGGCCGGGCTCGTCCTCCGCCCGCACCTCGATCACGGTGCTGGCGGCGGAGGCGGCAGGGTCGAAGGTGACGCGCGGCCGGACCAGGGGACGGCGCCGGGGCCGCCGCGGCGCCCCGCGCCGCCTCTTCTCCACCGCCGCCGCCACGTCGTGCCCGGACACCACCGCCGAGGCCAGCGCGGCTTCGATGGCCGGCCATCGCTCCGGAGCGACCGCGGACTTGAGGTGGACGTCACGCACCGTGAACACGTCGAGGGCCTCGCCATCCTCCCGCGTGTAGAGGTCCACGCTGAGGATGTCGAGGCCCTGGGCGGTCAGGGTGCCCGCGAGGGCGGCGAAGAGCCCCGGGTGGTCGGGGGTCGCCACCACGAGGCCGGTGGCATGCGGTCCCGGGCGCCACTCCGCGGCCAGGGTCCGCGGGCCCCGCCCCTGCAGCAGGCGGAAGTGGGCCACGAGGTCCGACCCGTTGGTGGTGCGCAGGTAGCGCTCCGGCATCAGCGCGAAGTGGCGCTCCACCTCGCTGGCCGCGAACTCCTCCCGGAGCTGGTCGCCCGCCCGCTCGCGGGCCGATTCGGGCCCTTCCTCGGCCGCGCCCGTGGAGGGCGTGAGGTTGGCCCGCGCCCGCGTGTAGAGGTCCCAGAGCAGGGCGCCCTTCCACTCCGTCCACACCCCCGGCCCCACGCCGCAGTGGTCGGCGTAGGTCAGGAGCATCAGCATGTCGAGGCGCTCCACCGTGCCCACCCGCCGCGCGAACGCCTCCACGAGGTCGCGGTCGCTGAGGTCGCGGCGCTGGGAGAGCTGCGACATCTCGAGGTGGGCCTCGACCAGGAACACGACCTCGTCCGTCCGCTCGGGATCGAGGCCGAGCCGGGAGCAGACGCGGCGGGCGATGCGGGCTCCCCGCTTCGAGTGCCCGCTCCCCCAGCCCTTGCCGATGTCGTGCAGGAGCAGGCCGAGGTACAGCACGGCCGGGTGCGCGATCTCGTCCAGCACCTTGCGCAGGCGGGCGGCGCCGGCATCCGCGGGCGCGGCGGCCAGGGCGTCCAGGGCTTCGATGGCGGCCAGGGTGTGCTCGTCCACGGTGTAGCGGTGGTAGAAGTCGTGCTGCACGAGGAAGGTGACGCGCGCGAACTCGGGCATGAGCCGGCCGAGGAGCCCCGTCTCGTGCATCCGCCGCAGGGTGGCGCCCACGCGCCCGCGGCGATCGAGGAGCCGGAGCAGCGCGCGGCCGGCCTCGCGCGACTCGCGGAAGGTGCGGTCCACCAGGCGCAGGCTCCCGCGGATCTCCAGCATCAGCTCCTCGCTCAGCTCGGGGCCCTCGCTCTGGGCGATGGCGAAGGCCTCCAGCAGGCGGCGGGCGCTGGCCTGGGTGGCCGGGCCCCGCGAATAGAGCTTGCCGTCGCGGATCTCGAAGGTGCCGCGGGGACGCCGCCGCAGCAGCGAGAGGGCGAAGAGGCGCCGCGGAGGGGCGGCGTGCCGCAGGACGAACGCGCGCGAGAACCGGTGCAGCTCCGAGGCGCGATGGTAGTAGTCGCGCATGAACAGCTCGGAGGCGAGCCGCCCGCGGCGCTCGCGGTACCCGAGGCTCGCGGCCACCGTGGCCTGGAGGTCGAGGGTCAGGAGGTCGCTCTTGCGTCCGGTCGCGAAATGGGCCTCGTTGCGCACGCGGCACAGGTGGTCGTAGGCGTGCAGGGCGGCCTTCCGCTCGCCCTCCGTGATGCGGCCGGCCTCGTACAGGGCGGCCAGGCCGCGCGCCCCGAAGAGGGCGTGCCCCACCCACTGCACGACGTGCAGGTCGCGCAGGCCGCCTGCGCTCTCCTTGACCTGGGGCTCCTGCAGGCCCACCGCGCGCCCGTAGCGGTCGTAGCGGTCGGCCAGGTCCAGCCGCAGCGTCTCCAGGAACGACTCCGTGGCGCGCGCGCTGGCGAAGACGAGGGAGTCCAGGCGCTCCACCATCCGCGCGAACAGCCGCGGGCTCCCCGTCACCAGGCGCGCCTCCGTCATCGCGGTTCGGGAGTGGAGGTCGTTGCGGGCGATGGCCACGCACTCGGCCACGGTCCGGAAGCTGTGCCCCACGGTGAGGCCGGAGTCCCAGAGCAGGGCGAGCACCCGCGTCACCAGCGCCCGGATGTCCTCGTCGGCGCCGTCCGCGCGCAGGAAGAGGAGGTCCACGTCCGAGAACGGCGCCAGCTCGCGCCGGCCGTAGCCACCGAGGGCGACCACCGCCACCTGGTCCTGGTCCGCGGGCAGGGTGGGCGCGTGCTCCGCGGCGGCCAGGCCGCAGGCGCGCGCGACCACGACGTCGACGAGGTCGCTGCGCGCGGCCGCCACGTCCCGGCCGCTGCGGCCGAACCGGTGCCGGATGCGGAGCCGCTCGGTCTCGATCTTCAGGAGGCGGCGAAAGGCCTCGACTCCGTCCGGCGCTCCGTCACGGGGACGGTCGTCGAGTGGACGGCTCGGGCCCGGCGCGCTGTCGAATCCTGAAAGCACGATGGGGCGACGCTGAGCAACCCGCGTGCCTCCGTGGCCTCGCGCGCGCACCCTCACCGCGGAAGCGACGTGCGTCCAACGACTTGCGGGCTGCGGACCCGTTGCTGCGCCCCCTCGTGACGCGCGCGAATTCCAACGGTTCCGTGGGGGATGGCCACTCTTCCTTCGGGACCGTCGGATCGCCGCCGTGAACGGCGCGACCACGACCTCCCGGCGCGCGAGCGCATCGCGCCAGGAGTCGATGGGTGGGCGGGGAAACCGACGACGGCGAGGCCTCGGGGGTGCGAGGCGACGTTTTCGTCGGCCCGATGGCGGGCGCCAAGATGCCCGACGGAGATTGGCGAAGGCTTGGAAACCTCCACCCTGTGCCGCCTCCGCCGTGGGCGCTCGCCGGTGAGCGTCTCCCACGATAGAGTGACGGCCTCGTGAGCGAGAAGGCGGAGGTCGGGTGGGGCCTCATCGGCTGCGGCGACATCGCGGCCAAGCGCGTGGCCTCGGCCCTGCGCGACACACCCGGGAGCGCGCTGGTGGCGGTGGCCCGGGCGCGGGCGGAGCTGGCCGCCGCGTTCGCGCGCGAGCACCGCGCGCGGCGCTCCTACGCGAGCTGGAAGGACCTGCTCGGCGACCCCGAGGTCGGGGCCGTCTACGTGGCCACGCCCGTCCGTCTCCATCCCGAGCACGCCGTGGCCGCGGCGGAGGCGGGCAGGCACGTCCTGTGCGAGAAGCCGATGGCCCTGGACGTGGCCGGCTGCGAGCGCATCCGCGCCGCGGCGCGCGCGCACGGCGTCCGCCTCGGCGTTGCCTACTACCGGCACCACTACCCGATCGTGGGGCGGCTGCGCGCGCTGCTCGGCTCGGGCGAGATCGGCTCCCCCGTGCTGGCCTCCGTCCAGGCCTTCGAGCGCTTCGATCCGGGGCCGGACCATCCGCGGGCCTGGCTCCTGCGCCGGTCGGAGTCGGGCGGAGGTCCGATGATGGATTTCGGCTGCCACCGGATCGAGGTGCTGCTCGACCTGCTGGGTCCGGTCGAGCGCGTCGACGCCTTCCCCACCAACGTCCGGCTCCGCAACCGTGAGGTCGAGGACACCTGCATCGCGCGCCTGCGCTTCCGCAGCGGCGCGGAGGCCGTGCTGTCGGTCAGCCACGCCGCCCGCGAGTCCCGCGACTCCGTCGAGATCTTCGGGAGCGACGGCTCCCTTCACGTGCCCGTCCTCAACCAGCCGCGCCTTCGCGTGGTGACCGCGGACGGTGCCCGCGACGAGGACCACCCGCCTCCGGCCAACCTCCACCAGCCGCTGGTCGCCGACTTCGTGCGCGCCGTGCAGGAGGGCCGCGATCCGACGGTCACCGGCGAGGTCGGCCTCGAGGTGTCCCGGGTCCTGGACGCGATCTACGGACGCGCCTCCAGCCCCCGTTAGCGACGGGCGCGCATCGCCTCCGCGATCGCCTTCTCCGCCAGCGGCGCCATGACCGCGTACCCGGCGGCGTTCGGATGCAAGCCGTCGCCGCTGAGGTCGGCCTTGAAGGCGCCGCTCGGGTCGGACACCGCGGAGGCGTAGTCGAGGTAGACCGCGCCGCTCGTCCGCGCGTAGTCGGCCATCCAGGCGTTGAGCGCGCGCAGGGTGGCCGGCGGCCGGTCCTTGGTGCGGATGAGAGGCTGGCCGGCCGCATCGCGCTTGTCGTCGGCCACGGGCAGGATCGACGCCAGCACGACCCGCACGCCGTGCGACCGGGCCAGCTCCGCCATGCTCGCGAGGTTGTCCTGGATGGCCTCCGGCGCGATGGGGCCGCTGTTGCCGGCGACGTCGTTGGTGCCGGCCAGGATCAGCACCACGTCCGGATCGAGGGCGAGCACGTCCGCGCGGAAGCGCACGAGCATCTGCGACGTGGTCTGGCCGCCAATGCCGCGGTTGACGTAGGGCTTGCCGGGGAAGAACCCGCCGTAGCCGGCCTTGGACCAGTTGTCGGTGATCGAGTCGCCGAAGAAGACCACCCGCGTCTCCCCGGGCGCCTTCTTCGCGAGCGCGGCGTTGGCGCCGGCGAAGCGCGCGAGCCGGCCGTAGTCGGAGGCCACGAACTCGAGGCAGGCGGCCCGCTCCTGGTCCTCGAAGCGCCGGCAGGAGCTGGGCCAGACCGGGAAGCGCCAGTCGGCGGGCGAGGCCGCGTACTGGCCGGGGAACGCGATCTGCGGCGGGCCGGGGGACGCGGGGGGGGCCGGCGCGGCCGGGGAGGCCCCCTGGCCTCCGGCCGCAAGCGCTCGGCCCGGAAGCACCGCCGACATCATCAGCACGGCCACCGCCCATGCAAGTCTCACTCTCACCCTCCGATCCCTTCAGAGTCGCGGCACGGGCGGCTTCACGGGCCGCCACGGCCAGACACCACGACGCCGCAGCGGCCGCCGGAACAGCGTATCGGCGACCGAAGCGTACAGCGTGTCGAGCTCGGGCCCCCCGAACACGATCTTCGAGACGGGACCGCCGGGTGGCCCGGCCAGGATCGCGCTCAGCCGGCCGGGCTGGTCGAAGGCCTGCACTCCCGCCTGGGTGGCGAGGTAGAGGAAGCCCTCGCTGTCCACCGCCGCGCTGGTCGGCCCCTGCGCGGCGGGAGTGCCGTCGGCCACCTCGAGGCGATAGAACGCCTGCCCGTGACGCAAGGAGCCGTCGGGAGCCACCTGGTAGGACCAGGCCCAGCGGCCGTCGGCGCTCACCGTGGCGAGGAAGGCCTGGTCGGGAGAGAGGGCGAGCGGGCCCGACGAGTCCACCTCCGCGGACGCCGCATGGCGGACGCCGTGCGCGTCCACGTGCCAGATCCGCCGCTCCCTCGGCGCGCTCAGCCAGAGGTCGCCCTGCGCGCCCACGACCAGGTCCTGTGCCTCCACCGCCCGCGCGACCACGGTCTGGTCGCGCTCGGTGTAGGCCACGATGTTGGGCGCGCTGCGCGAGACGGCGTAGAGGCGGTGATCGGGGCCGAAGCGGATCGCCCCCGTGCGCGCCCCGTCGCGGAAGATGCTCGTCCGCGCGGTGGCGTGCTCGAGCCGCCGGATGGCGTGGCCGTCCGAGAAATAGACGTCGCCGCCCGCGTCCACGGTCAGCCCGACGATCGCTCCTTCCGCGGTCGCGACCTTCTGCCACTCCGTGGCCGCGGGGTCCACGATCTCGGTCGCGTAGTGCCTTTCCGCGCCCGGCTTGCCCTTCGAGGCCACGATCGGCTGCGTCCAGTCGCGCCAGAGCCAGCGGAGCGCGTCGGGCAGGATGGCCGACCCGTGGATCCCGTCGTGGCCGCGGTCGCCGGGCACGAACCGGACGTCGTAGCCGGCGTACTCGAGCGCGCTGGCCAGGGTCTGGTTCCCGAGCCACCAGTTGCCGCTGTAGATGTCGAGGTCGCGGCTGCCGTCCTCGAGGAAGACGCGGATCGGCCTCGGCTCCGTCTTGCGGACCAGCGTGGCGTAGGCGTCCCCGCCGCGCAGCCCGGTGTAGGAGCCGATGAACGAGAGCACGCGCCGGAACGCGTCCGGCCGGTTCCAGGCCGCCGTGAAGGCGCAGATCCCGCCCGACGACGATCCCGCCAGCCCGCGCAGGCTCGGGTCGGAGGTCATCGTGTACGTCTTGCCCACCTCGGGCAGCAGCTCCTCGACCAGGAAGCGCGCGTAGCGGTCGCCGAGCGCGTCGTACTCGAAGCTCCGGTCGTAGCGCCCTTCCTCCTGCGCGGAGCGGGCGGGGACCACGCCGGGATCGACGAAGAGGCCGATCGTCACCGGCATCTCGCCCTTCTGGATCATGTTGTCGAACACGATCGGGATCCGCCAGCGTCCGTCCCCGGCCACGAAGCGGCCGCCGTCCTGGAAGACCATCAACGCCGCCGGCGTCCCCGCCCGATACTGGGCGGGGACGTAGACCCAGTAGTCCCGCTGCGTGCCGGGATAGATTCGGCTCGTCCAGGCGTGCTTGGTGACGGTGCCCTCGGGCACTCCGGGCTGGCGCTCGGACTCGGGTCCGAGCGGGTAGTCGGTCTGCGCCCGTGCCGAGCCCGCCAGCGCCAGCACGAGCGCCGTCGCCGCCACCAGGCGGGTCCGTCGAGCCGGCCCCGAAGCGTTCATCCTCCGACCTCCCTGGTCCCGCCCGCGAAAGATACACCGGAGAGTCCGTACCAATGGTCAGCCCGATGGTGGCCCTGCGCGTTTGACCCTCCCCCGCCCGCGGCGTAGCCTGCCGCACGATGTTCCCCACGACGCGCTGGACGCTGATCCTCGCCTCGCACGAGGGCGGGGAGGCGGAAAGGGCCGCCCTCGAGCAGCTCTGCGCGACGTACTGGAGGCCCGTCTACGTGTTCCTGCGCCGCAAGGGCCTCCCGCCGCCGGCGGCCGAGGACGCCGTCCAGGGGTTCTTCCTCCACCTGCTCGAGAAGGACTTCCTGCCCCGCCTCGATCCCGCCCGCGGCCGCTTCCGCTCGTACCTCCTGCGCTCGCTCGAGCACTACCTGGTCAACCTCCACGAGCGGGACTCCGCGCTCAAGCGCGGCGGCGGCTACCGGTTCGTCCCTCTCGACACGGAAGAGGTCGAGCGAGAGCTGCCCGCCGCTCCCGGGACCCCCCTCGACGCCTTCGAGAAGGAATGGGCGCTCGGCGTCATGGAGCGCGCCCTGGTCCGCTTGCGCCGCGAATACGAGGACGGCACCCGCAAGGGGCGGGCGGACGTCGTGCTCCGCTTCTTCGGCCTGGACCGCGCTCCCACGTATGCGGAGGCCGCGCGCGAGAGCGCGATGACGGTCCCCCAGTTCAAGGCCGCCCTCCACCGCGCCCGCGCCCGCTTCCGCGAGATCCTCCGCGAGGAGGTGGCCGCCACCGTGGAGGACGACGCGGAAGGCGAGCGGGAGATCGGGGACCTCGTGCGCGCGCTCTCGTGACCGGCGCCGCCTGTCCACGCTGCCGCCGGGCCTGGCCGGCGGCACGGGTGGGCCTCTGTCCCTTCTGCCTGCTCGAGGCCGACCTCCCGCCCGCCCTCCTCGGAGAGGCCCTGGAGCTCCTCGACGAGATCGGCCGCGGCGGCATGGGCACGGTCTGGAAGGCGCGTCACCTGCGCCTGGGCCGCACCGTCGCCGTGAAGTTCCTGGCTCCCGAGCTGGCCGCCCAGCCCGATTTCAAGCGGCGCCTCGAGCGCGAGGCGCGCGCCCTCGCCCTCCTGAGCCATCCGGGCATCGTGGCCGTGCACGATTTCGGGCGCGAGGAAGACCTCGGCTACATCGTCATGGAGTACGTCGAGGGCCGGCCGCTGTCGGAGGCGATCCCGCTGCCGGTCGAGCGTGCGGTGGCGGTGGCCCGACAGGTCCTCGACGCCCTGGCCTACGCGCACGGGCGCGGGGTCGTACACCGCGACGTCAAGCCGGAGAACATCCTGCTCGACGCCTCCGGGGTGGTGAAGGTCACCGACTTCGGTGTCGCGCGCCTCGTCGGCCCCGACGCCGACGCCTCTCTCACCGCCGCCGGCCGCGTGGTCGGGACGCCCCATTACCTCGCGCCGGAGGCCCTGGCCGGGGCCGCCGCCGATCCGCGCATGGACGTGTACTCGGTCGGCGTCGTCCTGCGCGAGATGATCACCGGACGGGGCGGCCGCGCGGCCGCCCTGCCCCCCGCCCTCGAGCGCATCGTGGCCCGGGCCACGGCCGCCGATCCCGCCCACCGCTACGGCGGAGCCGGCGAGATGTCCCGCGAGCTCGGGCGCTTCACGGCGGAAGGGCTCGCCGACGACCTGCTCCCCGACGAGCGCAACTGGCTCCGCGCCGTCGCCCTGCTCCAGACGCTGGCCACCGCGGCCGCCCTCTGGGCCTTCCTCCTCTCGGTGACGCCGAAGGTGCTCGCGCCGGGCGAGGTGCAGCCGCTCATCATGCTGCACGGCGAGCGCCTCGCCGACGGCCGCGTCCTGTCGCGCGCGCGGTTCGAGACCTGGCCGACCCTGGCCGCGGTGGCCGCCATCGCGGTGGCGGTGGCCGCCAGCGGCGCCCTGCGCCGCCATTGGCGCGACGCGCGCCTGGAGCGGGAGCGCCCGGACCGGCCGGTGCGCGAGTCGCGGGCCGTCCTGGCCTGCGGGCTGGTGTCGATCGCCGTCTACGGGGTGCGCCGCCTCCTCGAGGATCGCGGGTTCGCCTGGGCCTTCGCCTACGTGCCGATCGTGGGCGGCCTGATCGAGATCGTCGCCGTCTTCTTCTTCTGGATGGCGATCCTCCAGGCCTGGCGGGCCTCGCGTCCCCTGCTCCGCGAGTGGGCGCTGTGGCTCGGCGTGCTGCTGGCGCTGGTCCCACCTGTGACCGATCTCGCCGCGTTCGTGTCGGCGTATCACTGATCTCGCCCGGTCGCGCAACCTCCGCCCTCCTTCCCTGTAGATGCCGATGAGGAGGACCGATGGGAGCGCTCGGGCCGATCGAGGCGCTGTTCCTGCTGGCCCCGCTGGTGGTCGTGCCCCTCGCCTTTCGCCTCCTGGCGCGCCGCGGCGAGGTCACGCCGGCGGGCCGGGCCGCGGGCGCCCTCCGGCCCTGGGCGGCCGCGGGCGTGGTCGCGTCGTTCCTGATGGGACACCGCGGGGCGACGGCGGCGGTCCTGGCTGCGCCGTGGCTGCTCGTAACGCTCCTGGCCGCGCTGGACGGCGCCGGGCGGGCCGGCCGCGAGGCCCGCCGGCCTCGAGGGACACGCCGGATGTCTGCGCTGTCCGCTGCGGCCGGATGCATGATGCTGCCGATCGGCGGCGGCTGGCTCGTTCTGTCCCGGCTCGGCGCGAGCCCGCTCGGGTTCGAGGAGCCCCTCCCGCTGCTCACCGCCGTCCACTTCCACTACGCGGCGTTCGCGACGCTGGTCCTCGTCGCCGAGGCCGGCCGCGTCCTGGGAGAGGGCCCCGCCTATCGCGCGATCGCCGCCGGTGCGATCGCGGGTCCGCCGCTCCTCGCCGCCGGCATCACGCTGTCGCCGTCGCTCGAGATCGTGGCCGCATGTCTCCTCGTCCTCGCTCTCTCGGGATTCTCCGTGCTCGTGCTCGGGCGGGCCGTCCCGCACCAGCACGGGTGGGCCCGACTGCTCCTCTTGATCTCGTCCGCGTCCGTGCTCGGGGCCATGGCCCTTGCCTTCGCATACGCCGTCGGCGAGTTCACCGGAATCGGGATCATCTCCCTGGCGCGGATGGCGCGTATCCACGGCCCCCTCAATGCGCTCGGGTTCGTGCTGGCCGGCCTCGCCGGGTGGGCTTCCGCAGGCGCGCAACCTTCGGCCTCCGTCCCTGTAGGAATGGACAGGAGGCCGAGATGACCCCCAATACCTACCCGGTCTGGACGTACCTGGTCTACGTGGCGGTGAGCGTGATCCTCACCGTCTGGGTTGCGCGCACGCTGCACCGCAACGGCCGCGTCTTCCTGGTGGACGCGTTCCACGGCAAGGAGGCCCTGGCCGACTCCGTGAACCACCTGCTCGTCGTCGGCTTCTACCTCATCAACATCGGGTACGTGGCCCTGGCCCTGACGGAGCACGTCATGCCGAGCGACCTGCAGACGGCGATCGAGCTCCTCAGCCGCAAGATCGGCTGGGTCCTGCTCGTCCTGGGCGGGATGCACTTCATGAACATGATCGTGTTCTCGCGCCTGCGCCGGCGCGCGATGCGCGAGCTCTCTCCCCCGCCCGTGCCGCCCCAGGCCCGCATCCCGGTGGGAGCGTGAGGCGGCCGTGCGCGCCCTCACCGTCCTCTACGACGCGCAGTGCGGGATCTGCTCGACCGCGCGGCGCTGGCTCGAGGGACAGCGGCAGCTCGTCCGCCTCGAGCTCCTGCCCGCGGCCTCGGAGGAGGCGCGCCGTCGGTACCCGACGCTGGCCACGGCCGAGCCGGAGGAGCTGGTGGTCGTGAGCGACGACGGCGGCGTGTACCGCGGGCCGCACGCCTGGGTCATGTGCCTGTGGGCGCTCGACGAATACCGCGAGTGGTCCTATCGCATGGCCCAGCCCGCGCTCTTGCCCCTGGCCAGGAAGGCCGTCGAGTGGGTCTCCACGCGCCGGCATCGTCTCTCGCGCGCGCTCGGGATGATGTCCGACCACGAGATCGCGCTGGAGGTGACGGCGGCCGGCTGCGAGAACGGCCGCTGCGCACCGCCGCCGAGCGGCGTGCCCGCGAGCGCGAGGCCCCGATGAGGATCGTGGTGGCCGGCGGCAGCGGCTTCCTGGGCCGCCACGTCGTGGAGGCGCTGCAGGCGCGCGGTCACGACGTCCTCGTGATCGCGCGCGGAAGGCAGGAGGCACCGCCGGGAACGGAGCGCCTGATCTGCGACCTCGCGCGTGGGCCCGTGCCCGTCGAGCGTCTCCGTGGGGCCGGCGCCGTCATCAACCTGGCTGGCATCAAGCGAGAGGCGGGAAGGCAAACCTTCGAGGCTGTTCACGTGGCGGCGACGAGCCGGCTCATCGCCGGCGGCCATGAGGCGGGGATCCGCCGGTTCGTCCACGTGAGCGTGGTCTGCAGCCGGCCGGACGCCCGCAGCGCGTACCACGACACGAAATGGCGGGCGGAGCAGGCGGTGCGCGGGAGCGGCCTGGAATTCACGATCCTCAAGCCCGGCGTGATCTACGGGAGTGGCGACGACATGGTGACTCACCTCGTCCGGATGATCCGCTTCGCGCCCGTCTTTCCCATCGTCGGCGCGGGCGCGTCCCTCCTGCAGCCGGTCGACGTGCGGGACGTGGCGGAGGCGGTGGCGGCCGCCCTCGACCGCCCGCGCTCGATCGGCGGCACCTACGACGTCGTCGGCCCCGACTCGATGACGCTCGGCGAGGTCGTACGAACGGTGGCCCAGGGCGCCGGTCTGCCCTTGAGGATCCTGCCCACGCCGGTGCCCTTGATGCGCGCGGCCGTGCGTCTCATGGACGGCCTCACCTCCGCGCCTCTCTCCACGCCGGCGCAGCTCCAGATGCTGATCGACGGGCTCACGGGCGACCCCCGGCCCGCTCGTCGCGACCTGGGCCTGGCGCCCCGTCCATTCACCGCCGAGTCGGTGCGTGCGCTGGAGGGCGGCATCGGCCCCTTGTTCGGCTTCAGCCTGCGAATGGTCGGCGATCGGGCGCACTCCGAATGGCTGGCCCGGTGGCGTTACGGGTTCGTGCCCGCCCTCACCCTCGCCGGGCTCGCCCTCACGCTGCAGGTCGTGCTCGGGCGGGCCGTGCCCAACGTCTGGTATCGGATGGCGGCCGCCGGTCTTGTCTTGTCCACGGCGGCTCTCGCGGGGGTGCGGATCGGCTGGCGCGAGCTCGCGCGGATCCGGGCCCGACATCTCGTCCTGGGCGTGGCCGCCGCCGGCCTCCTCTACGTGACGGGCTTGGTCGTCGCCGTCCTGGCCGCGAAGGTGCCGTCCCTGGCCGCGCAGATGGCGCGCGTCTACGGTTGGAAGTCCGACGTGCCCGCGAGCCTGGCCGTCCCGCTCGTCCTGATGATCGTCCTCGCGGAGGAGATCGTGTGGCGCAACGCGGTCACCCTTCCGCTGGCGGCCAGGCTCGGACCGTGGCGCGGCGTCCTCGCCGGGGCCGCCGCCTTCGCGGCCGCCCACGTGCCGATGGGCGTGCCGCTCCTCGTCGGGGCCGCCCTCGGCGCGGGCGCGTTCTGGGGCGCGCTGGTGGTGAGGACACGGAGCGCCGTCCCCGCCTTCGTGAGCCATGCCCTGTGGGACCTCGCCGTTCTGTTCTGGCTGCCGTACGTCCGCCCATGAGCCTCGAATCGGCGGTCCGACTTGCCGGCGCCGGCCAGCTCCTCCTCGCCGCCGCGAGCACGGCCATCCCGCGCGTCCTGGCCTGGCGCTCGGAGACGGCCAAGCTCCGCCCGCTCCTCCGCCAGATCTTCTGGATCTATGCCGCCTACATCCTGGGCTTCCACGTCGCCTTCGGCGTCCTCTCCGCGTTCGCGCCGGGCTGGCTGCTCGACGGCTCCCCCCTCGCCACCGCCGTCGCCGGCTTCATCGCCGTCTACTGGGGGGCGCGTTTCGTCCTGCAGTTCGCCTACCTGGATCGGTCGGACGCGCCCCGGGGGCTCCGGTTCCAGGCGGCGGAGGCCGCGCTGGTCCTGCTCTTCGTCGCGCTGACCGCGACCTACGCGTCCGCCTTCGTCACGAACCTCGGCCGGCCGTGAGCGCCTACCTGCCGGACAGCGGCCGCGCCCTGGCCGCGGCGGCCGCGATCGTGGTGACGGCCCTGGCCCTGGCCCTCCTCGTCACTCGCATGCGGAGGGCGCGCCTCGCGCGCACGGCCGCCTGGGCGCTTGCGCTGGCGGCCCTCGCCGCCGCGGATCGCGTGACCGCCGCGCAGCCACCCGGCTTCCGGATGCTCGTCCTGATCGCGTCCCTGTTCTACGCCATGAAGGCAGTGGCCTCGGTCGAAGCCGCCGCCGGCGACGGGACGCGGCTCGGCGGGTGGCGCTGGATCGCCTTCGCCACCCTGTGGCCGGGGATGCGGCCGGCGCTCTTCGCCCGTCTCGAGCCGCGGCGGCCGCGGGCCTGGCCGCTCGTCCTTGCCGGAATGACCCATCTCGCCGTGGGTCTCGCTCTCTTCGGCCTCGCCCGCGTCGCCTGGCACCGGACGGGAAGCGCGCTCGTCGCGAGCGTCGCGTTGCTGCCCGCGCTGAGCCTCCTGCTCCACTTCGGCGTGTTCGGCGTGGCGGCCGGGCTGTGGCGCCTGGCCGGCGTGGACACTGCGCCGCCGTTCCGGGCACCCTGGCGCGCGACGAGCCTCGGCGAGTTCTGGGGCCGGCGCTGGAACGTCGCGTTCTCGGAGATGACGGCGTCCGTCCTGTATCGGCCCCTGGCCCGGGCGGCCGGACGGCGCGCGGCCCTCCTCGCGTCCTTCGTGCTCTCCGGCCTTCTCCACGAGGCCGCGATCAGCCTGCCCGTGGGCGCGGGGTTCGGCGGCCCGCTCGCCTACTTCGCCATCCACGGCCTGTTGATGACGATCGAGGAGGAGCGCGGCCCCTTCGGACGGTGGGGCACGCTGGCCGCGATCGTGGCGCCGCTGCCCCTGCTGTTCCATCC
The DNA here is from genome assembly GCA_041481445.1 of Vicinamibacteria bacterium. GTDB lineage: Bacteria > Acidobacteriota > Vicinamibacteria > Fen-336 > Fen-336 > AA29. The sequence goes on along the minus strand of JBGPBV010000037.1, from coordinate 24,064 downwards.
GCCGTTCCTGCGCGGCGTGGTCTGGCCGCTCCTCACCTGACCTTGTCCAGGCTGAGCAGGCCGGACACGGGCACCTCGAAGGCGTGGGCACCGGAGCCGAGCCGGACCTCGCCCGTGGCGACGACCCGGCCCTGGCAGTCGCGGACGGTGCGGCGGCACATCCCGAGGTCGGTCTCCGCGAAGAGGACCACCGTCCGGGAGCTCTTGGCGTTCACGACGTCGATCGCGGGGGCGGCCCCGGCGTCGAGGCGAACGACCGCGTCCGCGTAGAGCCCCACGATCTCCTTGCCGGCCTGGCGCGCGCGCAGGACCGGGTAGTTCGCGTTCGGCGAAAGCGCCTCGAACGAGCCGTCGAGCAGCACGGCGCGGTTGCGCCGCCAATAGTCCGTGTAGAACTTCACCATCGCGAAGTGGTCCCTGGGGATCTCCTGGAGGCGCACCGACACCTGGGGCACCGAGAAGAGGACGTTCAGGAGCTGGAAGGCCGCGATCTCGACCGGCTCGCCGTAGTGCCACATGATCATGTCCGCGTGGACGGCCGTGGTCCCGCTGAGGAGCCGGAGGTCGGTCGTCTTGACGCGGTTCGCCAGGTACGAGTTGGGACAGTCGCTGGCGCGGAACATGTTTCCGTACTTCCGGATGAGCGGTCCGATGTAGGGCTGACGGAACTCGATCATCACGTCGGGCTTGACCGCGCGCAGCTCGGCCAGGATGTCCGTCATCATGCGGTCGGCCGCCTCGTTGACGGAGGCGTAGTCGCGCCCGTCCGTCGCCTCCAGGACCGTCCGCGCGTCGGCGGCGAACCGCTCGATGAAGTCGAGCTTGAAGCCGTCGACGCCCCAGTCGCGGAGGGCCCGGCGATAGACGTCCACCAGGTAGAGCCGCACCTCCGGATAGCGCGGGTCCAGGACCCAGGCGCCGAGGCCCTCCTCGAAGCGCAGCGACTTGTCCTTGAATCGGGCGGCGACCCTGGCGTTCCGGCCCACGAAGGGCACGGCGTACCAGAGCACGACCTTCACGCCCCGCGCGTGGCAGGCCTCCACGAAGCCCTTCATGTCCGGGATGCGCTCGGGCTCCCAGTCGCCGGTGAAGGCATACCCGCGCGCGGTGTCCAGGGTTTGCCAGCCGTCGTCGACGATGATGGTGTCGAAGCCGAGCGTCTTCGCGACGGCCAGCTCCCCGAGCAGCACGCCGGCCTCTACGCCCTGGTGGAAGTTGTACCAGGTCGAGTAGACGGGGAGGCGCGCCGCCTCCGGCACGCGCGCGGGGGCGTACCCCGGCTGCGCGGCCCACCAGTCCGCCACCTCGGCCAGCGCCGTCCCGTACGGGACCCTCCGGCGGTCCAGGCGCAGGGACGCGCGGTAGTCGGTCAGGCTCGGATGGGGCTCGCTGAAGAAGACCACCTCGTTGTAGATCCGGCCGTCCTCCTCGCGGATCCCCGAGCCCATGAGCACGGTGTCGAGGGCGTCGGAGACCGCGAAGGTCAGGACGTTGCGGTCGTCGCTGCCGAAGAGGCTGCTGACCGGCGCCTCCCGCGCGAACATCGAGGCCTGGAGCCGCCCCCCGGACCAGTCCGGCCGCAGCGTCTTGGTGAGATGGCGCCCGGTCGTCCACTGTCCGGCCACGTCCTGGGAGGGCAGCGACCACTTCAGCGTGAGCCGCGGCGGAGGCTGGGGCGTCGCGCTCGTCAGGCGCAGGGCCACGACATCGACTCCGTCGGCGACGGTCGTGGTGTCGAGCTCGAGAAGGAACCCCTCCAGGTCGCCCACGACGTCGATGTCGAACCCGGCCGCGCGGACCCTCTTCGTCTCGGCGGCGAGCGGGGTCGCGAGCAGGCTCGCGAGGAGCACGGCGCCGGGTCCCGTCCATCGCTCGAGCATGCTTATCTCTTCGCTACTCGAGCGGGACGCCCGTGCGGCGCGAGATGTCGCGGAGGTCGTCGAGGACGGGCGCGATCAACGGTACCCCGCCCGCGTCGCGCTCGCGCTGGGCCTGGCGCTCGGGGTCGCCCGGGAGGAGCGGGCCCGACGTGCCGGGAGCGGGGCGGGTGGCCCGGAGCGTTCGGATGAGGTCGTCCATCTGCGCCTTGAACTCGGCCGTCTCGCGGAACGCGTCCACGCGCATGGCCCCGAAGAAGTGGCCGATGCCCTTCCCCACCTCGCGCTCGGGCGGGGCCTGGCGGAGGGCGAAGGGCGGGGCGAACGGTCCCCAGTTCGCGCCCGAGAGCACGGCCGAGAAGACGTCCACGGCCAGGGCGAGGGCGTAACCCTTGTGCCCCCCGTGCTCGCGGTCGCCGCCGAGCGGCACCAGGGCGCCGCCGTCGTTCATCTTGTGCGGGTCCGTCGTCGGGTAACCGTCGCCGTCGATGGCCCAGCCCAGGGGGATCGCCTTCCCCTCGCGCATCGCGATCTCGATCTTGCCGAAGGCGACGGTGCAGGTGGCCATGTCCAGGACGACCGGAGGCTCGCCCCCGGCCGGGAAGCCAATGGCGATGGGGTTGGTCCCGAGCATGCGCTCGCCGCCCCAGAGGGGGGCGACGCCCTTGCTGCTGTTGGTCATGGACCAGCCGATCATGTCCCGCTCGACCGCCTGGAGGACGTAGTAGCCGGCGATGCCGTAGTGGTTCGTGTTGCCCACGGAGACCCATCCGCTCCCCGCGCGTTCCGCCTTCGCCATCGCGACCTCGTTCGCCCACGGACCCACCACCAGGCCGAGGCCGTTGTCGCCGTCCACGGTGGCCGTGCTCGGCGTCTCGCGGACCAGGCGCGGGCGCGGGCGCGGGTTGATGCAGCCGGCGGAGAGGAGGTCGTAGTACGTGCGGAGGCGGGCCACGCCGTGGGAGTCGATGCCACGCCGGTCGGCCGCGGAGAGGACGTCCGCGGCCAGGCGCGCCTCCCCGTCGGGCACTCCGAGATGGCGGAAGACGCGCGCGCAGAACTCGTGCAGGGCCGGCCAGGGGAACGCGCGCGTCTCGATCATCCCGCGCCCTACTTCGGCGCCCGCCGGGCTGCGATCTGCACGGGCGTCCGGCGCGCGAGCGCGGTGCCTTCGGTGGTGACGTAGTACTTGGCGAGCATGTTGGACCTCTCCCAGGCGGGGAGGGCCGAGCGGTCGTGCACGTAGCTCAGGAACGCCCGCGTCACCTGCGCGAAGTGCTCCTCGTGCCCGATGCGCAGGCGGTCGGGGATGGTGACGTGCAGCTCGGCTCCGCGGTCCTCGACCCCCACCCCCGGATGCGGCGCCTGCAGGGAGGCGAGCCTCTTCTGCACGGCGGACAGGACGGCCGCCCGGTCCGCGGGCGCGTTCGGGACGACGTAGAGCTCGGGGCGGTACTTCTCGGCCGCGCCCTGCCGGATCTCGACCTTGGCCCGCGACCCGCGGTAGTAGGCGAAGTGCGAGTCCCCCGCCCCCGGAGGCGCCTCCCAGTCCCAGATGACGCTCAGGGTGACGCTCGTGCCTTTCACCGTGTACGACACGAGCGTGTTGCAGAAGTACTCGAGGGCACCGTCCTTGGCCCGCGGGGCGAGCGAAGCCGGGATGTCCTGGCCGGTGACGCGCTTGAACTGCTCGCGCGTGATCATGGTCGGCCAGCGCTGGGCCTGCCGGACGCGCACGTCCTTGCCGTAGTCGAGGGCCTGCTCGGGGAACAGCGTCCACTGGACCAGGTCCACCAGGTGGGTGCCGATGTCGTTGAGCCCCTCCCCCTGCTCGTCGGTGTCGAAGAACCACGTCGGCCGGATGTTGGGCGCCCCCGCCACCACCTTCATGAGGTTGTGCACGCTCTCCATGTAGACGCCGGGGTCGGCCTCGGTGCCGGGCACGAGCTGCCCGAAGGTGCCGGGATCGTTCACCAGCTCGCGCTGCAGCTCGCTCGTGATCTCGTGGCGCTCGGTCATGATGTCGAGGGCCACCAGCCTCCGCTCCTCGGCCGTGGCCAGGGCGTGCTCCAGCCTGGGCAGGTCGGCCGCCTCCAGGATCCAGGGCTTGTCCACCAGCGCGTGGAGCCCGGCGTCGAGCGCGGCCTGGACGCGGTCGATCTTGCCGCGGTTGCGGCCGGAGAGGACGACCGCGTTGCCGGGCCGGTCGCGCAGCATCTGCTCCAGGAAGTCGGGGGCGGCGTGCACCTGCAGCTCCCAGCGCGTCGGGTTGTCCGGGCGCTGGTTGAAGCGGGCCACGCGCGCGAGGTGGTCGATCAGGTCCGGCCCCAGCGGCGCGTAGACGTGCACGGTCTTCGAGACCCCCGGGTACATCTCCTTCTGGACGAGGGCGGCGTGGAAGTGGCCGGGGTCGAGGGTGATGAAACGGACGTCCGCCATCGGCGGGCTCCCTTCCGCGCGCACGCGCGCGCCCGCGGCCAGGGCCACGAGCACGCCCGCGAGGGCGAGGCACGGCAGGGCCAGCGGTGTCCCGAGCCTCACAGGCGTCATACTATCCGGGATCGCGCGGCTTTGACTTCGCCCCCCACCTTTGCGACTCTTTGCCGCGGACCGCCATCGATGCCCACCCGATCGTCGGTCAGCCTCGCCGACAAGGCCTACGCCGCCGTACGCGACGAGATCCTCCGCGGCCAGCTCCGGCCGGGGACGCCGCTCTCGCGCCGGCGCGTGGCCCGCCAGCTGGGCATGAGCGTCCTTCCCGTCACCGACGCCCTTCGCCGCCTGGAGGGTGACGGCCTCGTGGAGAGCCGCGCGCGCGCGGGCACCCGCGTGCGCGTACCGAGCGAGAACGACGTGCGCGAGCTCTACGAGCTGCGGGAGGCGCTGGAGACGCAGTCGGCGCGGCTGTTCGCGGAGCGGGCCACCTCCGCCCAGCGGCAGGAGCTGGTGCGGCTGGGCAAGCAGGTGGACGCGCTCTTCGACCGCATGGCGGAGGACGGGCACGATCCCGCCTTCCGGTTCACCGTGCACAGCCGCCACGTCGAGCTGCACATGTGGATCGCCGAGCACGCGGGGAGCGCGCTCCTCCAGGGGATGATCGAGCGCAACCACGTCCTCATCATGAACTGGCTCTTCGACGTGGCCGGCCGCCGCACCCCGCTGCCGCCGGGGTTCCACTCCGGGCTGGTGGAGGCCCTCATCTCCGGCGAGGTGGAGCGCGCGGATGCGGCCATGCGCGCCCACGTGCGCTACGGCATCGTCGAGATCACGAGCCAGGTGGCGGCCCTGACCGCCCTGGAGTGGCGCGAGCGGAAGCGACGGCGCTCCGGCGGCGGCCGCTCCCTCCTCCGGTCCGTCCGGCTTCCCGTCAAGTAGGAGGACTCGTGCCCACGCGCCGGACCCGCCGGCTGGCCGCTCTCGGGCTCTGGGTCGTCGGGCTCGGCGCGCTTCCGGCGGCGGCCGCGCCGCCCCCGCCCAACGTCGTCGTCATCCTGGCCGACGACCTCGGGTGGGGCGACCTGGGCGCGTTCGGCAATCCCACCATCCGCACGCCCCGTCTCGACCGCATGGCCGCCGAGGGCCAGAAGTGGACGAGCTTCTACGTGGCGGAGTCCGTGTGCACGCCCAGCCGGGCCGGGCTCCTCACCGGGCGCCTCCCCATCCGCTCCGGCATGAACCCGATGGACGAGGAGCGCCGCGTGCTCTTCCCCGACTCCACCGGCGGCCTGCCCGCGTCCGAGGTCACCATCGCGGACCTGCTCCGCGGACGCGGCTACGCCACCACCGCCATCGGCAAGTGGCACCTCGGGACCCAGCCCGCGTTCCTGCCCATGGCCCACGGGTTCGACCACTACTTCGGGATCCCGTACTCGAACGACATGGACATGGTGCCGATCCCCGGCGCCTCGATGGTGGGCGGCGAGGACCCGAAGAAGCGCGCCCGCATGATGGACCCCAGGGTCGAGTACTGGAACGTGCCCCTCCTGCGCGACGCCGCCGTGGTCGAGCGGCCGGCACGGCAGGACTCGATCACGCGCCGCTACACCGAGGAGGGGGAGCGCTTCATCCGCGAAAACGCCTCGCGGCCCTTCTTCCTCTACCTCGCCCACACGATGCCGCACATGCCGCTGTTCGCCTCTCCCGAGTTCGCGGGCCAGAGCCGGCGCGGCCGCTACGGCGACGTGGTCGAGGAGATCGACTGGAGCGTGGGCCGGATCCTCGACACCCTGCACGAGCTCGCTCTCGACTCCCGGACGCTCGTGGTGTTCACGAGCGACAACGGGCCCTGGGCCCTCTTCGACGAGCAGGGAGGGTCGGCGGGCCCCCTGCGCGGGTCCAAGGGCGGCACCTTCGAGGGGGGCATGCGCGAGCCCACGATCTTCTGGTGGCCGGGCACGATCCGGCCGGCGGTGGTGTCCGACATGGGCGCGACCCTCGACCTCTTGCCGACCCTTTGCGCGCTCAGCGGGGCCGCTCCTCCCCGCGATCGCATTCTGGACGGCGACGACCTGAGCGGCGTCCTCCTGCGCGGGGAGAAGAGCCCCCGCCAGGACGTCTTCTTCTACCGCGGCCCGAAGCTGTACGCGGTCCGGCACGGCCCGTTCAAGGCCCACTTCTTCACGCGGCCGGAGTACGGACCGGGGCCGGAGGTCGCCCACGACCCGCCCCTCGTGTTCAACCTCGACGAGGACCCGGGCGAGAAGTACGACGTGGCCGCGCGCCATCCCGAGGCCGTCGCCGCCCTCCGCCGGGTGGCGGCCGCGCACGCGCGCACGGTGGCGCCGGTGGAGAACCAGCTCGTGAAGCGGGCCCCCGACTAGGCCTCTTTCCGGCGACGATTCCCGGGGGCGAGGGCCCGAGTCCCCCGCGGGTGTGGTCCCGGACACGCGGGCGCCCGCGCACGGGAACCCGCTCGAGCATTCCGCCTATAATCCCGGCCGTCATGCCCGGCCGCGTCAGCCTGGATGTGGTGGCGGGCCCGATCCAGGGGCGCCATTTCGAGTTCGAGGCCCACGACACGTTCCTGTTCGGCCGCTCGCCGGACTGCCATGCGGAGCTGGCTCCCGACGACACGACCGCTTCGCGCCATCACTTCCTGCTCGAAGTGAACCCCCCGGCGGCGCGGCTGCGCGACCTCGGCAGCCTCAACGGCACCTACGTCAACGGCCAGAAGCACGGCGGGCGCGACCAGCACCTCACGCCGGAGCAGGCGGCCCAGAAGGCCGGGCCACAGGTGGACCTGCGCGACGGTGACATCATCCGCGTGGGCGCGACCGTGTTCAACGTGCGCATCGAGGGGGGTACGAAGGTGCTGGCCGCCACCCCGAAGACGCCCTCCGACCTCGACCTCCTCGTCGAGCTGGAGGGCTCGCAGACCAGCCCCCCGGGCGCGGTCGCCGGCTACACCCTCGGTCCCGTGCTCGGGCGCGGCGGCATGGGCGTCGTCCACCTCGCCACGCGTGTCGCGGACGGAGCCACCGTCGCCCTGAAGCTGATGCGGCCGGAGGTGGCGGTGGACGCGCACGCGCGCGAGGTCTTCGACCGCGAGATCGCCGTGACGGAGAGCCTCCGGCATCCCCACGTGGTCACCGTGTACGCGCACGGGTCGGAGGGCGACACGTTCTACTTCGCGATGGAATACTGCGCGGGCGGCAGCCTCTCCAGCGTGCTCCTGCAACGGGCCACGCCCCTGGAGCCGGAGGTGGCCACGCGCGTCGCCCTGCAGGCCCTCGAGGGCCTCAGCTTCGCGCACGACAAGGGATTCATCCACCGCGACATCAAGCCCGAGAACATCCTGCTCGCGGACTCCGGGATGAACGTGGTGAAGCTGACCGACTTCGGCCTGGCCAAGAGCTTCCAGCAGGCCGGCCTGTCCGGCATGACCGCCACCGGCTTCGCGGCGGGGACCCTCCAGTTCATGCCGCGCGAGCAGCTCACGAACTTCCGGCTCCTGCGCCCGGCCAGCGACGTCTGGAGCATGGGGGCCACGCTCTACTACATGCTCACGCTGCGCTACGCGCGTGACTTCAAGTCGGGCAAGGACCCGCTGGCCGTCGTGCTCGGCGGCGACGTGGTGCCCATCCGGGAGCGGAGCCCGCAGCTGCCGGAGGCCCTGGCCCACGTCGTCGATCGAGCGGTCGAGGACGACCTGCTGCGCCGCTACCCGTCGGCCACCGAGTTCCGCAACGCGCTGAGGCAGGTGTCCTGATGGTGGACGCGGCGCCGGCCCCGCTCCGCATCACCTGCCCGAGCTGCGCCACGAGCGGCAACGCTCCCGCGCGCCTGGCCGGCAAGACCGTCCGCTGCTCGAAGTGCGGGATGAGCTTCCTGGCCAGGGGGCCGGCGCCGGAGCCGGCGGCCCCACCCCCGGAACCGGCGCCCGCACCTGTCGCCCCCGCCCCCACGATGCTCGAGGCCTCCGCCCCCGGCCCGGATGGTCCGCTGCCGACGATGCTCGAGGCCCCGTCGGCGGCGGCCGGCGCCCCGGTCAAGACCGTGGTCGAGGCGGCGCCGTCCGCGCCGGGTCCGCGCGAATGGCAGACGGGCGACGTCGTGCTCGGCCTCTACGAGGTCGCGGGACTGCTCGGCCAGGGCGGCATGGGCCGCGTCTACCGCGTGCACCACCGCGGCTGGGGCGTGGACCTCGCGGTGAAGGTCCCCCTGAAGAAGGCCCTGGATGCGGCGGGGGGCGTGGAGGCGTTCGAGCGCGAGGCGGAGACGTGGGTGAACCTGCCCCTGCATCCGCACATGGTGTCGTGCCACTACGTGCGGCGCCTGGAGGGCATCCCGCGCGTCTTCGCGGAGTTCGTGGACGGGGGGACCCTCGCCGACGCCATCCGCACGCGGCGCTTCACCACCCTCGACGCGATCCTCGACGTGGCCGTCCAGTTCGCCTGGGGCCTGCACGACGCGCACGAGCAGGGCCTCGTCCATCGGGACGTCAAGCCCGCGAACGTGATGATCACGACGGAAGGCATCGCCAAGGTCACCGACTTCGGCCTGGCCGGCGCGCGCATCGCGCCCTCCGCGGTGGTGACCGGCACCGGCGACACGACCGCGATGGCGGCGGGCGGGGGCGGCGGCACCCCGGCGTACATGTCGCCCGAGCAATGGGGTGGCCAGCCCCTGAGCCGCCGCACCGACGTCTGGAGCTGGGGCCTGTCCCTCCTGGAGGCGTTCATCGGCCAGCGGACCTGGCAGGTCGGGCCGGCGGCGCCGCGCGCGCTGGAGGATGCGCTGGCGGCGGAGCCGGCGGAGGGCCTCCCCGCCATCCCGCCGGTGGTGGCCGCCCTCCTGCGGCGCTGCTTCACCGCCGACCCCGACGGCCGGCCGCACACGATGTCGGAGGCGGCGGACACGCTCATCGCCGTCTACGAGGCGGAGTCGGGCCGGCCCTACCCGCGTTCGCGGCCGACGGCCAGCCGCCAGACGGCGGCCACCTTGAACAACCGCGCGGTCTCCCTCCTCGACCTCGGCCGCGGCGACGCCGACCAGCTGTGGTCGCAGGCCCTGGCCGCCGAGCCCCAGCACCTGGAGTCGAGCTACAACCAGGCCCTCCACGCCTGGCTCCAGGGCCGCCAGGGCGACACCGACCTCATCGCCCGGATCGAGGAGGCGCAGCGCGCCAGCAGCGGCTCCGCACGCGGCCTCCACCTGCTGGGCGGGCTCCTCCTCGGCCTCGGCGACTTCAAGCGGGCGACGGCCGTGCTCGGGGAGGCGGCCCGGAAGGGACCTCCGACCCCGGAGCTGCAGCGGGACCGCGCGCTGGCCCTGGGCGCGCAGGCCACCGCCGCCGGCGACGCCGCGGGCTGGAAGGAAGCGGCGGCGGCCCTGGTCGAGGTCATGCGCTCGACGGACGAGCAGCCGGTGGACGTGGCCGCCCTCGTGCGCGCCTACATCGCCCTCGGCCAGGCGGACGAGGCGCAGCGGGTCTACGCCGATCGCGCGGTGCGCCACCCGGAGCTGCCCCGCGACGCCACCGCCGCCATCGCCCGCTTCGTCCCCGGGCACGAGCGCATCGCCGTCTTCAAGGACCTGACCGAGACCGCGCTGGCGCTGGCGATCACGCCGGACGGCGGACGCATCTTCGCCGCCACCGGCACCGACACCGTGCGCAGCTGGAACACGGCCACGCAGCACGCGGAGGCGGCCCTGACCGTTCCCGATCTGCACGTCCGCTGCCTGGCCATGAGCCCGGACGGGCGCTCGCTGCTGCTCGGCGGGGACGGCATGCCGCCCCAGGTCTGCGAGCTGCCGTCCGGCCGCGCCCTGCGCGCCCTGCAGCGCCATCCCGGCATCACCACCGCCCTCGCCATCAGCCGCGACGGGCGCCTGGCCGTGGGCGGGACCTCCGACCGCACGGTGCGGATCTGGGAGCTGGCCACCGGCAAGTCGCTCCACGTCTTCGAGGGGCACACGGAGGCAGTGGCCTGCGTGGCCATCAGCGACGACGGGGCGATCGCCGCCTCCGGCGGGCTGGACGGCACCGTGCGCGTGTGGGACGTGGCCGCCGGCCAGGCCCGCGCGACCCTCGAGGGGCACCGCGGCCGCGTCGGCGCCGTCGCGCTCAGCGGCGACGGGGCCATCCTCGTCTCCGGCGGCGAGGACCGTACCCTCCGGCAATGGGCGACCGCCACCGGCGCGCCCGGGCGCGTGCTGGCCGGCCCCTCCCTGGCCGTCAGCACCGTGGTCGTCTCCCGCGACGGCCAATGGTGCGCGGCCGCCTCCCAGGACCGCAGCGTGCGGGTGTGGCACATCTCGCGCGGCCGGTTCCGCGCGCTGGTGCGCGTGGAGGCGCCCATCATCGCCGCCGCCGGCGTGCGCGACGCGCCCGTGCTCTGGCTCTCCTGCGGCAAGTCGATCCACGGCGTGCGCCTGGACGCCGCCTGGCGGCGGCCCACCTACGCCGTGGCCCGCCCGGTGTCGGTCTCGGACGTGCAGCATCGCGACGCCGCCTTCCGCCAGCGCCTGGAGGCGGCGCGCCAATCGCTGACGCAAGGCGACCTCGCGCGCGCGGTCAAGCTGGCGCGGGAGGCCCGGTTCGTCCCCGGCCACGAGCGCTCGCCGGAGGCGCTGAGCCTCTGGGACGACGTGACCGCGCAGCTCCCGCGCAAGGGGCTGGAGGCGGCCTGGGAGATGGGCGCCCTCGAAGGGCATCGCGATCCCGTGGTGGCGGTGGGGGTCAGCGCGGAGGGGACGCGCGCGATGTCGGGAGACCTCGCCGGCCAGGTGCGCGTGTGGAACCTCGCCCTGCGCACGCCTCTCGCCGTCCACGACGCGCACGAGGCCACGGTGTCGGCAGTGGCCCTCACGCCCGACGCGCGCTGGGGCGTCTCCGCGAGCTGGGACCGCACGCTGCGCGTGTGGCCGCTGGCGGAGGCGGGCGAGCCCCGCGTCCTCCAGGGCCACGGCGACTACGTGAACGCGGCGGTGATCTCGCCGGACGGGCGCACCCTGCTCAGCGGCAGCTCCGATCAGACCCTGAGGCTGTGGGACCTGCCCGGCGGCCGCGAGCGGCACGTGCTCGAGGGGCACGAGTCGCAGGTCAGCGCGTGCGGGTTCGGGCCGGACGGACGTTACGCGGTCAGCGCGGGCTGGGACGCCACCGTGCGGGTGTGGGACCTCGGGACCCATTCCTGCGTCGCCGTCCTCGAAGGGCACGAGGGCAGCGTCGGCACCGTGGCCGTGAGCCCCGACGGACGGCAGGCCGCCTCCGGCGGGATCGACTCCGCCGTGCGCGTGTGGGACCTCCGCTCGCGGCGGTCCGTGCGCACGCTGGCCGGCCACACCGCGGAAGTGACCTCGGTCTCGTTCTTCCTCGACGGCCGGCACCTGGCCTCGTCCAGCCGCGACAAGAGCGTGCGCGTGTGGGACCTCGAGAGCGGGCGCTGCCTCCAGACGCTGCCGCACACGGGGGCCGTCCTCTCCCTGGCCGCCCTGCCCGCGGGCAACACCCTGATCACCGCCGGCACCGACCTCGCCCTGCGCCTCTGGCGCCTGGACTGGGAGCCGGAAGCGCGCGCGCTTCCCGCCTGGGACGAGAAGGCGCGCACCCACCTCGCCACCCTGGCCACCATCCGCGCCGCCCCGGGGACGAAGACGGTGGCCGGCCTGGACGTGGACACGATCGTCCAGGACCTGCGGAACCGGGGCTTCGGAGGCGTCCGCCACGACACGGTGGCCGCCCACCTCGACGAGCTGGCCAGCGATCCGGAGGCCGCCACCTCCGCCTGGGACGAGATCCGCAGCGCCGCTCCCGCCGCCGCGCGCCGGGTGGCCGCCGCCCAGGCCGCCCGCCGCGTGCGCAGCCGGCTGCCGCGGATGCCGGTCGTGCTGGCGGCGGCCGGCCTCCTGTTCGCGCTGGTGCTCGGCATCGTGATCTTCCGTCCGAAGAAGGTCGTCCTCGGCCTGGCCAACCACCAGGTGCAGCGCGTCCGCCAGGACCTGGCCATCACGAAGCTCTTCGACGCCGGGGAGTGCACGGACGAAGGAGGCTACGACCACTACCTCGAGCTCTCGCGGGCGCCCTCGGTGGCGGAGGAGACGCTCTCCTGCCTCACCAAGCTGCAGCAGCCGGGCATGGTCGACGCCTACTTCGCGGGCCTGCAGCTCGACGATCCGGACGCCACGGTGTCCCTGCGCAAGCATCGCCTGGCCGTCGCCTTCATGGCCGGCCTGGGCGACCGGGCCACCGTCGAGGAGTGCCGCGCGCTGGAGACGGGGGGCGATCAGGCCAGATGGGTGCTCGCGCGCGCCCTCCCCGTCCAGGGCAACGAGACCGCGGTGACGTGCCTTTCCGACGCCACGCGCCACGGCGAGGCCGGGGTGCGCGTGGCCGCGCTCACCGGGCTGCGGCTGGTGATGGCGGCGGGCAAGATCGCGCCCGCGCGGGCCTGGGAGCTGGTGGAGCCGCTCACGCGCGACCCCGAGCCGACGGTGCGCGCCGGGGCCGCGGAGTCCATCGCCATGTTCGACTGGGCGCACGCCCTGCCCACCCTCACCGCCATGGAGAAGGACGCCGACCCCAACGTGGCCACCGTGGTCCGGAACACGATCACGTCGCTCCGGAACTACCGCTTCATGAACCCCGACAAGCCCTACTAAGGGCTTGCCCCGCTTCCGCTCTCCACCAGCACCTTCAGGCCCACGCGCTTCTCCGCCGCCTCGAAGGCCATCCGGACGCTCTCCAGCGGGAAGCGGTGCGTCACCACCGAGCGCACGTTCACGCGGCCGCTGGCCACCAGCGCGATCGCGCGCGGGTAGACGTGCCCCATTCGCCGGGCCAGGACCAGGCTCAGGCCCTTGCGCCGGGCCGTCCCCGCCACGAACGAGGTCCGGGTCTGGCTCGGGATGCCGACGAGGACGACGCGCGCCCCCGGCCGCGCCGCTTCCACCGCCGCGTCCACCGCCGCGTCGTCGCCCGCCGTCTCCAGGGCGGCGTCCAGCCCGCCGCTCCCGGCCGCCTCCCGGATGGCGCCGCCCTCGCGCCCGGCCTCCGCCGCGAACACCTCCGCCCCCAGCGCGCGCGCCGCCTCCAGGCGATGAGGACGCGCGGGCAGGTCGGTGGCGAAGACGCGCGAGCCGCCCGCCCGCGCGACCTGGATCATCAGGAGCCCGATCGGGCCGCAGCCGAAGACGCCGACCGTCTCCCCCGCGCGGAGGTGCCCGAGGTCCATCGCGTGCAGCGCGATCCCCAGCGGCTCCAGCATCGCGGCGTCGGCCGGAGTCAGCCCCGGAGGCAGGGGGATCAGCGCGCGCTCGGGCCAGGCGATCCATTCCTGCAGTCCGCCGTCCTGGGCGCCGTCACCGGCGAAGCGCGTGTGCGGGCACAGGTTGAAGTCGCCCTCGATGCAATTGCGGCACCGCTCGCAGGGCCGCGCGGGGTCGACCGCCACCACGCGCCCGTCCTCGGTGCGGCCCCCGAGCTCGTGGCCGAGCACGAACGGCCGGGCCAGCGGGTCCACTCCGCCGATACCGCCTTCCGAGAACCAGTGCAAGTCGGACCCGCAGAGGCCGACGGCGCCCACGCGCACCAGCCGCTCGCCCGGCCCCGGCCGCGGCCGCTCCTCGTCGTGGAGGCGCAGGTCGCCGCGTCCGTGCAGCCGCGCGACGCGCATCGTCATCTCCCGGCGCCCCCCCAGCGCTCGCGGAGGAAGCGCGCGGCCATCTTCGGCTCGCGGTCGCGCGTGAACACGCCCTTGTGGTTGAGGGAGCCCGCGCGCAGCGTCCCCTGGCCGGTCCGGAAGTCCGCGAAGCACCAGACGTGCATCCCGGCCACGAAGTCCCTCTTCTCCGCCGCGTCGAGGTAGGCCTTCAAGAAGGCCACCTGGAACTCCTCCGACCACATCAGCCCTTCGAGGCTGTGCTCGCCCGGCAACGTGTCCGCGCCGAACTCCGTCACCACGATCGGGCGCGGGACCTGCGCGTGGATCGTGTCCAGCTCCTTCGCGAACGTCTCCGCGCCGGCGGCGACGTCGCCGGGCTGGCTGTACCAGCCGAAGTAACGGTTGAGGGACACGAAGTCGCCCAGGGCCATCCACTCGATGGGCGCCCCCATGATCGCGACCAGGGTGGCCGGGCGGCTCGGGTCGAGGCCGTGCGCGAGGTCGATCAGGCGGCGCAGGAACGCGGTGGAGGCCGGGTCCACGTTCCGGGCGGCGCCGCCGGAGAGGTCGATCGCGCCCGGTATCGCCTCGTTCGACACGCTCCACGCGATCACCGAAGGATGGTTCTTGTCGCGCGCGATCAGCTCCCGGAGGTCCTTCTCGCACTGGAGGAGGCGCGCCCGCACGTTCTCCTCGCCGTCCCCGAAGTGCAGGCTGACCGCAGGGATCTCGTCGATGACGAGGAACCCCTGGCGGTCCGCCTCCCGCATCTGCTCCTCCGCGTACGGGTAGTGCGAGGTCCGATAGGAGTTGGCGCCCACCCACTTCATGAGCGCGTGGTCGCGCACGATCACCGGCTCGTTCTGTCCGCGGCCGCTCACCGCGAAGTCCTCGTGGCGGCCGAATCCCTTCAGGAAGATGGGCTGTCCGTTGAGCAGGATCTGCGTGCCGCGCACCTCCACCGTGCGCAGGCCGACCTCGAGCGTGTAGCGATCGACCTCGCGGCCGCCCGGGCCCAGGAGCGACGCCGTCAGCTCGTACAGGTACGGATCGGCGGGCGACCAGGCACGAGCGCGCGGCAGCCGCAGCACGGCCTCGCCCTCCGACGCCGTGAAGGTCATCGCGGCCTCGACCTCCGCGCCTTCGCCGTGCAGGCGGAGCCGGGCCCCCCGCGCGCCTCCGGACTGCGTGACCTTCACCGTGACCGTGCCCGCCCCCCCCTCGAGCCCGGTGCGCACGGTCAGGTCCTCGATGGAGGTCCGCGGCACCGAATAGAGCACCACCGGCCGGTGCAGGCCGGCGTAGGGGAAGAAGTCGAAGGTGGTGCGCGGGTTGCTCGCCATGAGCGTGCGCGTGCCGGGCGGGAGGTTGCCCGCGGGCACGCGGGTGGGCTTGAGCTCGTTCTCCACGCGGATCGCGATCGTGAGGGGGCTCCCGGCCACGGCCAGCGGCGTGACCTCGAACGCGAACGGCAAGTGCCCGCCCTCGTGCTCGCCGACGAGGGTGCCGTTGACCCAGACGCGGGCCGCGTAGTTCGCGGAGCCCACGCGCAGGAACACGCGGTCGCCCTTGAAGCCGCGGGGGACGGTGCAACGACGGAAGTACCAGGCCGGGCCGAGGTAATCGTAGGCGTCCGGAAGCTGCTCGTTCCAGCTCCCGGGAACGGCGATGGAGCGCGCGCCCTCGAGGCCGCGGAACCAGCCGGCACCCTCGCCCTCGTCCTTCGGGTCGAGCTTGAAGTCCCACAACCCCGAGAGGTCGAGCGCCTCGCGGAACTCGTTGGCCTGCGGCAGGAGGCCGATGGAGGCCGCCGGCGCGGCGCCCGCGGGCACGGCCGCGACGAGGAGACCGAGAAGGATCGCCGCCTTTACCTTGGACCTCATGGCTCGCCTCCTCGATGCGTCGCGCGGCTCAATCGGACCACAGAAGGCGCGCGCGCACCAGCGGCCCGGGGGCCCGCCAGGCGCCCGGATGGCGTATGCTCCGCGGCCATGAGGCGACGTCCTCCCCGGTCCGAAGCGATGGATCGCCGCGCGTTCGGACGGCGGGCGGGGGCCGGGCTCCTGGGCGCAGCGGCGGAGTGGGCGGCCGCGCGCACGGTGGAGGCCGCACCGCCGGGCCCGCCGCCCGCGGGTCCGCGCGCGCGGGCTTCGATGAAGGTCGGCACCCAGCACGACTCCTCCGACGAGACACTGGCCGTGCTGGCCGCCCTCGACGTGAGCCACATCTGCAGCGCCCTCCCTTCGCCGCGCCTGGACGAGGCCTGGTCCGTCGAGGGACTCACGCGGCTGCGCGAGCGCGTCGAGTCGTTCGGCCTCCGCCTCGACATGGTCCCGCTGCCCCTGAGCTCGCACGACATCGCGCACGCGGAGAACCCGAACCTGCTGCTCGGGCGGAGCCCCGAGCGCGACCGCGAGATCGACGGCATCGCCACCATGATCCGCAACGCCGCGCGGGCGGGCATTCCGGCCCTGAAGTACAACCTGAGCCTGCTCGGCGTCGTGCGGACGGAGCCGACCGCCGGCCGCGGCGGCGCGCGCTACAGCACGTTCGCCTACGCCCGGACGGGCGCGCAGGCGGACACGCTCACGGAGGCCGGGCCCGTGCCCGCCGACGTGTACTGGGAACGGATCACGTACTTCCTCGACCGGGTGGTGCCGGTGGCGGAGGAGCACAAGGTGCGCCTGGCCTGCCATCCGCAGGACCCGGGCATGCCGCCCGACAAGGGCTACCGCGGCGTGCACACGGTGCTCGGCAGCGTGGAGGGCTTGAAGCGCTTCGTGGACATCCGGCCGAGCGCCTATCACGGCCTCAACTTCTGCCAGGGCACGGTCGCGGAGATGCTCGCGGACCCCGGCCGCGAGATCTTCGACGTGATCCGCTACTTCGGCCGGCGCGGGAAGATCTTCAACGTGCACTTCCGCAACATCCAGGGCCGCTTCCTGGACTTCCGGGAGACCTTCGTCGACGACGGCGACGTGGACATGCTGCAGGCGGTGCGCGCCTACAAGGAGGTCGGCTACGACGGGATGCTGATGCCCGACCACGTGCCCGTCGTCGCGGGCGACACCGGCGGCCGGCAGGCCTTCGCCTTCACGTTCGGCTACATCAAGGCGCTGATCCGCGCCGTGGACGCGGACTCCTGATGGGTGTCTCCCGGCGCGAGTTCCTCGCCACCGGCGGCGCCGCCGCCGCCGCCGCCACCGCCGCCACCCCCCGCGCCTTCGCCGACTGGCAGCCGAGCGCGCGCTACCCCGATCCCGCCATCAAGATCCTCGACCCGAGCTTCACGAGATACCGCGTCAACTCGGCGAAGGTCGAGCGGCTGGGCACCGGCTTCCGGTGGAGCGAGGGCCCGGTGTGGTTCGGCGACGGGCGCTACCTCCTGTGGAGCGACATCCCGAACGACCGGATCCTCAAGTGGGAGGAGGAGACGGGCGCGATCAGCGTCTTCCGCAAGCCGTCCCGCTACGCCAACGGCAACACCCGCGACCGGCAAGGCCGCCTGCTCACCTGCGAGCACGACGCGCGCCGCGTGACGCGCACGGAGCACGACGGGACCATCACCGTGATCGCCGAGCGCTTCGAGGGCAAGCCTCTCAACTCCCCCAACGACATCGTCTGCAAGTCGGACGGGTCGATCTGGTTCACCGACCCGCCGTTCGGCGTCCTCGGCTTCTACGAAGGCCATCGCGCCACGCCCGAGCTGCCGACGAACGTCTATCGCGTCGATCCCGCGGGCGGGCGGCTCGCGGTGGTGGCGGGCGACGTCAATCGGCCCAACGGCCTCGCCTTCTCGCCGGACGAGTCCAGGCTCTACGTCGTGGAGGCGGGCACGTCGCCCCGCGTCGTCCACGCCTACGACGTCATGGGCGGATCACGCCTCGTGAACAAGCGCGCGCTCATCGACGCCGGGCCGGGGACTCCGGACGGCCTGCGCGTCGACGTCGACGGCAACCTCTGGGTGGGCTGGGGCATGGGCGAGGAGGGCCTCGACGGCGTCGCGGTCTTCGACCCCGCGGGCAAGCCGATCGGCCGCATCGACCTGCCCGAGCGCTGCGCGAACGTCTGCTTCGGCGGCGCCCAGCGCAACCGCCTCTTCATGGCCGCCAGCACGTCGCTCTACTCGCTGTTCGTGAACACGCAGGGCGCGGCCGGAGGCTAGGCCTCCGTCGAGTCCAGTGGATGGGCCCCGCCGTGCGGGCGAAGCCCATCCCGATGGAGGTTCCCTACGGACAGACGACGGCCACGACCGTCCCCGTCCCGGCATGGCCGGGATTGGGCGCGTAGCCCGGATCGACCTTCACCACGACCACCTTTGGCGTGTCGCCGGAGATCGTGGAGCCGGTCTTCGAGATGTTGCTCGAGACGATCACCGCCATGTAGGCCGGCAGCGGGCCGGCGGGCGGCGGTGCGCTGTTACCCGGATCCGTCGTCCAGCTCGTCCCGCAGGCCGGCGGGGTGCTGGGCACGTTCTCGAAGCCCTTGAAGCTCGCCGGCGCGACGCCGCCGCTGAGCGTATTGAGCTTCCACCACTTCGCTCCCCAGAAGGTGACTTGGGTCCCGACGGCCGAGTTTCCGTCCCCGATCACGAAGTTGCCGCCCTCGGAAGTGCCGAAGATCAGGACCGCGCAGGTGGTCATGGCCGTCGAGCCGCCGTCGTCGAGGATGGTGGTCGTGATCGTGACCGGACCCGACGTCGCGTAGACGTGGCTGCCGCTCACCGTGAAGGGGCCCCCCGGAGGGCCGCTGACGGTGCCGGCGGTGGTGGAGCCGTCGCCCCAGTCGATCGTCGCGCTGAAGTCGGCCACGGTGGCGAACGGGTTCGCATCGGTGAAGGTCGCGACGGGCCCGCTGAAGGACATCGGCGAGACGGGCGCGGCGGCGCAGGTGGCGGCCAGCGGGGCGTCGGCGACCGACGCCGTCCCGCTCTTCGAGGTGGAGCTTCCGCCGTCGTCGTGGACGGTCACCGTCACCGTGTAGCTGCCTTCCTCGGTGTAGGTATGGCTGCCGGTGACGGTGTAGGGGCCGCCCGCAGGGCCGGCGACGATGCCGGCCGAGCTGGAGCCGTCGCCCCAGGTGATGGTGGCGGTGAAATCGGCGACCGTCCCGAAGGGGTTGGCATCGGTGAAGGTGAAGGTGACATTCGTCGGGACCACGCCTTCGACGCCGCCGCTGCTCACCACGAGGGCGCCGGCCGTCAACGCCGCGTCGGCGACGTGCGCGGTCGAGGTCGCGGTGGCGTTGTTGCTCGGCGTGTCAACGTCGGTGATCGTGACCGTGATCGTGTACGTCCCTTCCTCGGTGTAGGTGTGCGTGCCGCTGACGGTGAACGGCCCGCCGGTGGGGCCGCTGATCGTCCCCGCCGTCGGCGCCGTCCCGTCGCCCCAGTTGATCGTCGCCGCGTACTCGGCGGCCGTGGAGTTGGGATCGGGATCGGTGAAGGTGGCCACGGTGCCGGTGAAGCTCGCGCCCTCCGTGGCGTTGATGGTGGTGCCGGTGGCGGTGATCGCCCGCTCCGGACAGTTGATCTCGTAGGCGGTCAGGTGGTTGGCGCCCAAGGTCGCCTCGTTGGCCCAGAGCGCGCACTTCGGGGCGAAGGTGACGGGATCGAAGGCGAGGTCCTCTTCCTGGTGGGCGGTGGCGAAGGTCGGCCCGGTCAGCGCCCCGGCGGTGTTGGTCTCGACGATATCCAGCGCGTCCGGGTGTGCGTGCCGGAGCTTGTCGCCGGTGAAGGAGTCGGCGACGAAGGCCACGCCGCTGGTGCCGTCGCTGCCGTTGGGCGGCCCGACGAAGGCCTGGAGGATGACGCAGTTGGTATCGAGCTCCGCCACCCAGTTGCCCGCGTTGGACGCGCCCTCCCCGCTGAGCCAGTTCGTGCTGCCCGTCCAGTCCAGCCCGTCCGGGAAGAATCCGATCCCCTTGCCGGGCGTGGTGACGGCGGGATTGCCGGGGTTGGCGGCGACGAAGTCACAGGAAGAGAGGATGGCCCCGTTCGCCGGGTTGACGCGCAGGAGCACCGAGGTGTTGGAGTAGTCGGCGGTCCAGAGGGCGCTCCCGTCCCAGGAGAGCGGTCCGCCGCTGGCGGCGTTGCCGGCCACCGTGATCGAGCCGATGGGAGCGCCGGCCGTCGTGACGTTGTAGATGCGCGGATCGCTTTCGAGCGTGTACCAGAGGTTCGTGCCGTCGAAGGCGATCCCGCGTCCGTTGCCGGTCGCGCCGCCCGGGACGACGTCGGCGAGCACCACTCCCTCGACGACGGCCAGCTCGACGACTTCGTCGGCTTCCCTGGCCAATGGCGTGGCGCGCTCGGCACGGTCGGGATCGGGACGCTGGTCCACGGGCCCCGCCGCCCCGAAATCCATCATCGTGGCGCCGCGCTGCACCATTCGCACGTCGAGCCTGGTCTGCGTCTCCTCGCGGACTCGAAGCCGGCGCACGAGCGCGACCTTGAAGCCGGCGAGTCGGGCCCTGACCTCGTAGAGGCCAGGGGTCAGGGAACGCTTGGTGTACTGTCCGGACGCGTCCGAGACCACGATGTCCGCGGTCCCACGCTCCACGCTGGTGATGGTCACCCTGACCCCGGGCATGGCGGCGCCCGCGCGGTCCGTGACCGTGCCGGCGATGCCGCCGTAGACCGTCTTGACCCGGACCTGCGTCGCAGACTTGGCCCGGACGGGCGGCGTCCCCCATACTCCCACGAGGACCACCGCCAGGACGAGCGCGCGGCGCGTCCATGTCTTGGCCATCGAGCCTATCGGCACTCGCATCATCCGACCCTCCTTCATCGACTCTTCACGCGAAGGCCCTCCGCCAGGCCCTCGGAAGCTCCGATGGATGCGATGGGTTGGTCGGGCGGCAGCCGGAAACGTCGTTCAGTGCTCGAATTCTGGTGCGTCCACTATCGGTTTATGACTAGCAGAGAGGATCGTACTCCCGATCCCCCAGGGGCCGTCAAGGGGCAACTCCGTGCCGAGCCGACCTCTACGACGGCGCTACTCTTTGGGACTCCTGACGTCCAGGGTCAGCCTCACCTTGAGTGTCGCCAGGTCGGCTATCTGCTGCTCCGTCAGGTGGAAGAGGACCGGCCGCGTCGAACGTTCGTCCTCCTCCACCTTGAGATTCGAGATCTTCGACGAGCCGAGGACCGTCTCGCCGGTGACGATCTCGGCCAGGACGTCGACACGCCGGTCCTCGCCGTGCTCGCCCGCGATGGTGACTCTTCCCGCGAGCTCGACCACTCCTTCGCGGCTGCGCTTTCCGGGCTTCAGCACCAGGTCGTAGACGTAGGCGTGGTCGCAGATGAAGTGGCGCGTGCGCTTCTGCTCCTCGGGCGTGCGCAACGCGGATGTCCACACGCCGATGGGCCCCACGACGAGCGGGAGATCGATCACCATCGGCGAGTCGAAGCGCTGGACCGGCACTACTGGCCCTTGGCGCGCCTCCTGAGCCAGAAGTGCGGACGAAGCGAGGGCCAGCAGAGAGCCGACGATCAAGAACGGCCGGAGCTTCCCCATGGGGACCTCCCCATCTTTCAATCACCGTCCCGCCGCGGTGTTGGTCCCAGGGCTCGAAGTACTCCCCTCGGGCACCACCCAACCGCCGCCGAGCGCCTTGAACAGGTCGACCGAGGCCTGCAACTGCGCAAGCCGCAGTTGCCGGAGCTCGTCCTCGGCCGCGAACAACGTGCGTTGCGCATCCAACAGGACGACGAGGTCGTCGGCGCCCTCGCGGTAGCGGACCTCCGCGAGCTTCAGCGCGAGCCGCGCCTGCTCCAACACCTGCTCCTGCAAGGCCGCCTGCTCGTCCGTGTGGCTGCTGGCGGACAGCGCGCTCTCCACGTCGGACAGGGCGGCGAGAACGGACCTCCGGTAGGCGAGGGCGAGCTCCTGCTCGCGTGATTCCGCGATGGTGACCTGCGCGCGCAAGCGGCCGCCCTCGAAGATCGGCTGCAGCAGGGAGGCCCCGATGGACAGGGCCAGGGTGGGCGCCTTCAGCACGTTGATCAGCGCGGTGCTGGCCAGGCCGGCCGACCCCGTGAGCTGGATGCTCGGCAACAGAGCCGCGCGCGCGGCTCCGACGTCCGCGTTGGCGGCGGCGATCTCCGCCTCCGCGCTGGCCAGGTCGGGCCGGCGCACCAGCAACTGGGACGGCATCCCGGGCGCGACCCGCGGGACGGTCAAGCCCTCGATGCTCGATGCGGCGGTGTCGAAGCCCTCCGGCGCCCGTCCCAGGAGGATGGCCAGGGCGATGAGAGTCTGCCGCTCCTGCACCTCCAGCGGGGGGATGGCCGCCTGCTGCGACAGCACCGCCGCTTCCTGGCGCGCCCGGTCGAGCGCCGAGTTGGCCCCGTTGCGCACCCGGGAGTCCACCACCTTGAAGACGCGCTCAGCGATGGCGAGGTTCTCACGCGCGATCACCAGGCGCCCGCGCAACGAGAGGAGCTGGAAGTACGCGTCCGCGACGCCCGCCACGACCGTGAGGCGCGCCGTCTCCTGATCGAAGCGGGTGGCGCGAAGCCCGGCCCGGGCCGCGCGCACGCCGAAGGCGTTGCGTCCCCACAGATCGGCCTCGTAGCTCGCGCTGAACCCGGCGTTGCTCGAGCTGCCCCCCACGAGCGCGCCGCCGCTCTCCCGGACCTCCCGGCGAGACGTGCCGGCGCCGAAGGTGAGGACGGGAAAGAGGCTGGCCCCGGCGATGCGCACCTGCGCTTCGGCCTGGCGCACGTGCTCGGCCGCGATGGCGACGTCGGGATTGGCGTCGAGGGAGGCCGTGACCAGATCCGACAGGTCCGCGGAGCCGAACGCGCGCCACCAGTCGGCCGTGGGCACGGCCAGATCGCCGGCCGGCTGCTCCGTGAAGGCGGGCGGCACGGTGGGCACCGGCGGCGTCGGCGGTGGATGGATGAGGCCGGCGCACGCCCCGAGCCCCAGCGCGGCCAGCAGGGGTGCGATCCGCTTCACGTCCCCACCAGGATCACGTGGCCAGGGCCACGATGGGGTCGACGCGCGCCGCCTTGTGCGCGGGCATGTAGCCGAACACCAGGCCGGTGGCCATGGCACATCCAAACGCCAGGAGCACCGGCAACAGCGAATACTTCACGGGCGTGCCCAGCGCCCCCACGATCGCGGCCGCGCCCAGCCCCACCGTGACCCCGATCGCGCCGCCCATCAAGGACACCACCAGCGCCTCGGTCAGGAACTGTTGCAGGATGTTCCGCATCCGCGCGCCGGTGGCCATGCGGATGCCGATCTCGCGCGTGCGCTCGGTCACGCTCACGAGCATGATGTTCATCACGCCGATGCCGCCCACCAGCAGCGAGATCGCGGCCACCGAGCCGAGCAGCACGGTCAGCGTGTTCTGCGTGTCGGTGGCCGTCTCCAGGATCGAAGCCATGTTGCGGATCTGGAAGTCCGCGGTGTTGTGCCGCGCCTGCAGGAGCGTGGTCACCGCATCCTGCGTCTGGTCGATCAGGCCCACGTCGTCCACCGCCACCGTGATCGTGCGCAGGAAGCGCTGCCCGAACAGGCGTAGGCCGCCGGTGGTGAGGGGCACCAGCACCACGTCGTCCTGGTCCTGGCCCTGGGGCGAGGCGCCGCGCGGCGCCATCAGGCCGATGACCTGGAACATCACGTTGTTGAACACCACGTACTGCCCCACGGGGTCGACCTCGGATCCGAACAGGTGATCCGCCACCGTCTGCCCGATGACGGCCACGGTGGCGTAGCTGCGCATGTCGGCGGTCGAGAAGAACACTCCCCGGGCGATCGGCCAGTCGTGGGCCACGGAGTACGTGGCGGAGGTCCCGGTCGCCTGGGTCTGGTAGTCGTTGCCGCCGAAGCGCGCGGTCACGGTGCCGCCCAGCTCGGGCACCGCGGCCAGCACGTTGGGCAGCGCGGCGATCGCGTCGGCGTCGTCGGGAACGAGCGAGGCCACGCTGCCGCCGACTCCCCGGCGATTCGGCGGGCCCGGGCGGATCAGCAGCAGGTTCGTGCCCATGGCGCTGATGCGGTCGAGCACGGTTTGCTTGGCTCCGTCGCCGATGGCGAGCATCGCCACCACCGAGGCCACCCCGATCACGAT
>JBGPBV010000036.1:0-51275 GCA_041481445.1 Vicinamibacteria bacterium | reverse complement strand
TCGAGCTCCAAGATCCAGCCGGCCACGTTGTCGAGGAAGTAGCGGTCGTGGGTCACGGCCACCACCGTGCCCTGGTAGTCCTTGAGGAACCGCTCCAGCCAGGCCACCGACTCCGCGTCCAGGTGGTTGGTGGGCTCGTCGAGGAGGAGCATGTCGTTGGGCTGGAGCAGCAGGCGGCACAGCGCCACGCGGCGGCGCTCGCCACCCGAAAGCGTGCTGACGTCGGTGTCCCCGGGGGGCAGGCGGAGCGCGTCCATGGCGACCTCGACGTGCCGGTCGAGCTCCCAGAGGTTCTGGGCGTCGATCTGGTCCTGCAGCCGGCCCAGCTCGTCAGCGTTCTCGTCCGACCAGTTGGCGGAGAGGTCCTCGTACTTCTGGACGATCGCGCGCTGGGGCGCCACCGCCTCCTCCACGATGTCGATCACCTTCTTGGTGGGATCGAGCTGGGGCTCCTGGGGCAGGAAGCCGATGCGCGTGCCTTCCGCCGGGAAGGCCTCCCCCGCGAAGTCCTTGTCCACGCCGGCCATGATGCGCAGGAGCGTGCTCTTGCCCGCCCCGTTGCCGCCGAGCACGCCGATCTTGGCCGTCGGGTAGAACGAGAGCCAGATCCCCTTGAGGATCTCCTTGCCTTGCGGCGTGACCTTCCGGAGGTCCTTCATCGTGAAGATGAATTGCGGTGGCATATGCCTATTGGTGCCTTTCTCGTGTCGCGCGCCGCCCGGGCTGGGCGGCGCGCCCTCGGGGAACCGCGTATTCTGACACGTGCCGACCGGCTGGGCTAGTCTCGTATGGTGCCTCGCCGCACGCGCCGGCCCTACGACGCGTTCCACCGGCGGCTGGAGAAGGCCCTCGCGGTCCTCTACGCCGGCGGATGGCCGGCGAAGCTCTGGCAGGCCTTTCCCGGCGCCACCCGCGTCCGACTCGAATCGCACGACCTGCACGTCGGCCGCGAGGCGGATCGCCCGCCGCTCCGCCTCGCCTTCGGCTCCGACTTCCACCTCGGTCCCACGACGCCCGCACGCACACTGGACCACGCGTTCGCGCTGCTGCGCGACGCCCATCCCGACGTGCTCGTGCTCGGGGGCGACTACGTGTTCCTGGGGGCCACGCCCGAGCGCGTCCGCGAGCTCAACGACCGCGTGGCCTCGGTAGGAGCGGCCCTCAAGATCGCCGTCCTCGGGAACCACGACTTCTGGGCCCGCCCGGCGCGCCTGGAGGTCGCCCTGAGCGCGGCCGGCACCGTCATCCTGGTGAACGAGGGGCTGCGCCTGCCCGCTCCCCACGACGACGTGGGCATCGCCGGGCTCGACGACCCGTTCACGGCACTCGACGAAGGAGACCACGACTCGCGCCAGCGCGCGGTCGACGACGCGCTCGAGAAGATCGCGGACGCGCGGGTGCGCATCGCCGTCTGCCACTCACCGGACGGAATGAGCTGGATCCGCGGCCGCGGGGTCCATCTGCTCCTGGCCGGCCACACGCACGGCGGGCACCTGGCCCTGCCCGGCTACCGCCCGGTCTTCGTGCCGAGCCCGGTCGGGAAGCTCTATCCCTACGGGCGCCACCAGGTGGACGGCACCACGCTGTTCGTGTCGCGTGGCGTCGGAGGGAGCCTGGTCCCCTTCCGGACCTGGGCCCCCCCCGACGTCGCGGTCTTCACCGTGCGCTGACGACGGCGCGGAGGTCCGCCCCCCGCCGCCTCAGCGGTTGAAGCGGAGCGTGACCCCGAAGGTGCGCGGCTGGTTCGTGAGGTACCCCACGCGAGCGCGAGTCCCGCGCTCCTGGTCGAGGGCGAGGAAGGCCCGCTCGTCGGTCAGGTTGTTGGCGTAGAGGGCCACGTCCCAGTTGCGCTTGGTGAGGCCGACGCGCAGGTTGACGACGTCGTAGGACGGCAGCTCCGGATCGAACTGGAACGTGGCCTGGGTCAGCGGGCGCCCGATCGTGTTGGGCGCGAACGACAGCAGGTTCACGGTGCCGAAGCCGACCGCCTGGTCGCCGATCTGCGTGAAGCGCGAGCCGGTGTGCTGGTAGGTGCCGGTCACGTACGCGAGCGACCCCGGGCCCACCTGCCACTGGTAGGTGGCGGCGGCCGCGATCTGGACCTCGGGCACGGTGGGCAGGCGGTTGCCGTCCTGGATCCCGGAGACCACGGTCACCTGGCCGGTGGCGGACGTGGAGTTCAGCGTCGAGTCCAGCTTGGAGTCGTTGAAGGTCCCCGCGATCGAGAAATCGAAGTGCCGGTTGGGGGCGACCGCGAACTCCACCTCCGCGCCCCGGCTGTGGGCCTTGGGCACGTTGAAGATCACGCGCGACGAGCAGGAGCCCGCGGTGACGGTGGCCTGGAGGTCCCGGATCTCCATGTCGAACAGGGACAGGTTGAACGAGCCCTTGCCGCCCATTACGCGGGACTTGGAGCCGATCTCGTAGTTCCAGGCCGACTCGTCCTTCCAGGCCTCCTTCCCTCCGAAGGTCACGAGGTCGGCGGGAGTGCAGAGGGGGGCGTTGAGCGGGTCGTTGATCCCGCCCAGCCGGAACCCGCGCGAGGCCTGGGCGTTGAGGTGGGTGTTGTCGGAGGCCCGGTAGCTCGCGATGAAGCGCGGGGCCACCCCGTCCGCCTTGGTCGTGCCCGGCTGCGACACCGGGTGGCCGCTGCCGTCGTCGCCGAAGAGGCCGTCGAAGACCTGCTGCTTGTCCTCGCTGAAGTGGTAGTAGCGCAGGCCGCCCGTGAGGTCCAGCCGCTCCCCCACGGAATACGTGCCCTCGCCGAAGGCGGCGAACTGGTCGAGCTTGTAGTGCAGGTCGGAGTAGAAGAGGACATCCTTGGGTGCGAACTGCTCGTGCAGGTGGATGCCGGACAGGTCCTCGAACCCCGCCACCAGCAGGTTCTGCCCGTAGTCGCGCTTGTTGTGGCTGTAGAAGCTGCCGAGCACCCAGTGGAAGCGGCTCTTGCCGCCGGCCAGCCTCACCTCCTGGGTGATCACCTTGGCGTCGGTCTTGTCGTCGAGGGGCGCGTCCAGCGTGTAGACGTTCGGGGGCAGGCCGACGCTGCCGCCGGTGATGCTGGCGGTGAGGGCGCCCGCGTCGCGTACGACCAGGACGTCGCGATGCGTGAAGGACGTGATCGACGTGAGGTCCACGTTGCCGAAGTCGTAGTGGATGTTCAGGTCGGCGAGCCCGAACTTGTCCGTGAACGGCTCCTCGATCTGCGTGAACTGCTGCCGCTCGCCCAGGGTCACCGCCGGCCGCGTGGTCGTGAACGGGTTGCCCAGGATGTTGTAGGCGTCGATGCGGTTCCAGCCGTTCATCTTCACGTACTGGTACATGAACCGCGGAGTGATGGACAGGCGGTCGTTCGGCGCGAAGCGGATCGCCCCCCGCATCCCGGTCCGGTCGCCGGTGTTGACGTTCTCGTTGACGCTGAGGTCGGGCTGCACCGCGTCCATGTACCCGGCCAGGCGGTTGTAGTACGAGGCCACGCGCACGGCGGCCTTGCTCCCGAGCGGCAGGTTGAAGCCCAGCTTGGCGTCGCCTCCCCCGTTGCCCCCGTCGACGAAGTTGCCGCCCACCTCGCCGAACCACTTCTTCACGCCCAGCTCGGGCTGGCCGGTGATGTAGCGGACGGTGCCGGAGAGCGAGCCCGCCCCGAAGAGGGTCCCCTGGGGACCACGCAGCACCTCGATGCGGGAGATGTCGAACAGGTCGACGTCGGGGGTGAAGAGCGACATGGACATGATCGAGTCGTCGAGGTAGGAGCCCACCTGCTCCTTCACGCCCGGCTGGTCGCGGACGATCTGGCCGGCGGAGACGCCGCGCATCGCCACCTGGCTCTGGCCGGGACCCAGGTTCTGCACGGTGAACCCGGCCACGTTGGCCGCCACCCCCTCGATGTTGTCGACGTTGCGGACACGCAGCACGTCCTCGGTGGGGGCGGCCACGGAGAAGGGCACGTCGCCGACCGCCTGCTCGCGCAGCATGGCGGTGACCGTGACCTCTTCCTCCCGCTGGGGCTCGAGGGTGAAATCCGCGCTCACGGGCGCGCTCTCGACCTTCACCTCGCGCTTGACCTGCCGGCCGAAGCCCTTGAGCGAGACGGTCACCGTGTAGGTGCCGGGCGGCACGCTCGCGGAGTAGCTCCCGTCGGTACCCGACGTCACCGACTGGCTGACGCCCGTCGCCGTGTTGGCGATCGTGACCATGGCTCCGGGGAGCGCGGCGCCGGTGGAGTCGCGCACCACCCCGCTGAGGCGGGCCACGGTCTGGGCCTGCGCGACGGCGCCGGAGAGGGCGGCCAGCGCGGCGAGAGTCAGGAAGGACTTACGGAGGGACACCATGGAAGCCTCCTCGGTTGGAGGCCTTAGTACGGCGCCGTCACGGGTTTGTCAAGCCGAGGGACTACCGCACCTCCCCGCTCGCGCGCCGGTCGAGGATGAGCTTCCTCAGGCCCTCGATCTCGTGCTCCTGCCGTGCCAGCCGCTCCTCCTGCGCCTGGATCTGCCGCCGCTGCGCGTCGATCTGGGCCTGCTGCTCCTTGAAGGCGTTGATGAAGACGACGCTCAGGTGGTCGTACTTCACCCCCTCGACCTCGCCCTTGTCGTTGAGGGTGACCAGGCGGGGCTCGACCTTCGCGACGTCTTCCGCGCCCAGGCCCACGTCCGCCGCTCCGCCCTCCTTCCACTTGAACGCGATCGGCCGCAGGCGGCTCACGAGGTCCATCCCGCTGCGGAAGGAGCTCAGCTCCGTCTTGTAGCGAAGGCTCGACGAACAGAACGAGACCTCGTTGTTCGCGTTCCAGCAGAGTTGGGATCCACCGGCGGAACCCAGGGCCAGCAGCCTCAGCGTTCCCACGTTGGTGATGGTGACTTGCTCGAAATTGCCCTGACGGAAATGAATGGATCCGCCGTTGGGCCGATTGATGTACGTGTCGCCGTCGCCGCCCAGCAGGGCATAGCTCTGACATGACAGCGGACCAAAGAAGCCGATGGCGGCAAGGCCAGCGCCGCAGCCCGACAAGCCGAAGGCGATGTTGCTGGTGCCCTCCGTGATGTGGAGCTTCGCCTGCGGCGCCGTGTTGCCGATCCCCACCTTGACGTTGGAATTCCCCAGGACGAGCGAGCTGCTCTGCGTCACCTGGGCCCCGGCGCCGATGGCGGTCGCATTGGACAGGCCGGCGGTGACGTTCGCGAGCCGCCCGAGTGCGGTGTTGCCGCTTCCGCTCGGGTTGGGGGGGACAGGGAGCGTGAATCCCGCCTGGCTCCCGACGAACGTGTTGTTGCTGCCCGTTCCGTAGGAGGAGCCCGCAAACCAGCCGACGAACACGTCCTCGAAACCGGAGCCGGAGTTGGTGCCGGCCCCCTGGCCGAAGAACGAGTTGAAGCTACCCTGCATTCCCCCGCCCGAGCCCTCCCCGAACGAGGAGTTCTGATTGCCGGTGTTGCCGCTCCCCGCGCTTGTTCCGAAGAACGAGTTCTTGTTGGTCGTGGTGCTGCCGCTGCCGGCGAAGTTCCCGAAGAAGGCGTTCTCGTTGCCGGTCGAGTTGGACCCTCCGGCGCCGTTTCCGAAGAACGCGTTGCTGTTCCCCGTCGTGTTGGCGACGCCGGCGTTCGCCCCGAAGAAGGCGTTCGCGCCGCCGGTGTTCGCCTGGCCGGCCGCGCTTCCGAAGAACGCGTTGCTGAGCCCGGTCGTGTTGTTGAGGCCGGCATTCGCGCCAAAGAACGAGTTGGAGCCGCCCGTCGTGTTGGCCTGACCGGCGCCGCTGCCCACGAACACGTTGTCGGTGCCGGTGTTCACGGCCCCGGCTCCGACTCCGACGAAGAGCGTCCGCGTCCCGGGGTTGGCCAGGATGCGGCTGCCCGCGAAGCTGACCTGCGACCCGACGACGTTGAGCGTGCCCGAGACCTGGGTCAGGTCCGTGGTTCGACCCAGGACGATCGTGCTGCTCGTGCCCGCCACGGCGTCGGCCCCGATCGCCGTCGCGTGATCGAGGCCGTTCACGATGTTGGCGTTGGCGCCCACGAGCGTGTTGGAGGTGCCGGTGGTCATGCCCAGGCCGGTGTTCACACCGAAGAAGGCGTTGGCGCCCCCGCCGGTCGTGTTCGATCCCGCGAGCGCACCGAAGTACGCGTTGTTGCTGGTGGCCCCCGAGCCCACGCCCGCCCGGTAGCCGAAGAAGGCGTTGGACTGGCCGGAGGTGTTGTTGCCACCGGCCCGGTCCCCGAAGAACGCGTTGAAGCTGGCGTTGGTGTTGAAGCCGGCCAGGTCCCCGATGATGACGTTGCTGCTGCCGGTCACGTTGGCGATCCCCGCCGCATCCCCGATGAACACGTTGTTGCCGCCGGTGGTGGTGCTCCGGCCCGCGTTGAACCCGAAGAACTCGTTGGAAGAGCCGGTGAGGTTGTCCCGTCCGGCGTTCTGCCCGACGAACGTGTTGGCGGTGCCCGTCGTGTTGCTGGCGCCGGCGCTGAGCCCCACCGCGAAGTTGTTCGTTCCCGGCGTGCCGAGGATCCGGCTGCCGCCGAGGTTGAACTGGGTGGAGGCGTCCAGGATGGCCGCCACGCCGTTGCCGCTGATGTTGAAGTCCGCCGAGGCCTGCGGGCTGGTGCCGTTCTGGATGTAGCTGGGGCTCCCCGCGGGCACGCTGGCCACAGGGATGGTCCCGGTGATCTGGCTGCCCGCGATCGGGCCCGTGACCTGCGCACCCTGCACGGACTGGACCTGGCTGCTCGTCACGCAACTCACGCAGGCGAGGGACAGCCCGTCGGCCTGCCCCGCGGCCAGGCTCCGGATGGCGTAGGGATTCGAGCTGAGCGGCTGGCGCGGACCGAGGGTGCTGAAGCCGGGATCGCTGACCTTCTTCACCGCGATCTCAAGGAACCGGTCGGCCCCCGGGAAGACGCCGGGACCGAAGTCCAGGGGCACCGTGAACAGGCCGCCGGTCACCTGGACCGCGGGGACGACCACCGTCCCGCCCTGCTGGGTACCCGTCCCGAGGGTTACGGTGTCGAAGAGCTTGAACTGGAGGTCGTAGCTGCCGCTGGCCAGGCCGCCGTTCTCGGTGAGCCGGCCCTGGTAGGTGAAGGTCGTGGTCTGGGCGCTGGCGACCCCGGCCCACGCGAGCAGCAGGGCCGTCGGGAGAAAGGTCGCGAGACGCCGGGGACTGGGAACGGTGCGAACCATGGCTCTACCTCGAGCGTGGGATCGTCGGACGCACTAGTGCACCTCGCGGTGCTGGACTTCGCCCTTGCCGGCCAGGCCGGATCGTGGCTCGGGCTTGTCCAGACCGCTGGTCTGGAGACGGGCCGCTTGGCGGCCAACGGCGGGGTCATGCTTGAAGCCGAACTCTAGCGCGACTCCGTTCCTCTCGCGCGGTACTCGCTCGGAAACGGGAACCCTGACGGGTTTCCCGACGTACATGGATGTGAGCGCCCGCACGGCGTCCTGTCCCGGGCGTGAGGAGACAAGATGCTCAGCCTGGTCGTCCTGGCCGTCTTGGCCGTGGCCCTGCTGGCCGTGCCGGTGCTGATCCTGAAGGTCGTGTTCAAGCTGGTGTTCGGCCTGGTCTTCCTCCCGTTCAAGCTGCTCGGCGTGGTCTTCCGGGTGGTCTTCGGCCTGCTCGGAGTCGTTTTCAAGGTCGTCTTCTCCGGCATCGGCCTGGTCTTCGGCCTGCTGGCCGCGGTCCTGTTCCTGGTCGTGCTGCCCCTCCTGCCCTTCCTGCTCGTCGGCCTCGGAATCTGGCTCGCCGTCCGCGCGGCCAGCCCCCGGCGCGCGCTCCGGATCGCCTAGCCCCGCAAGTATTACGTTTCTCTGACAGACGCATCCGCGCGCGGATGCTAGCCTCCTTGGAGTCGCACATCCGAGGAGGAGCGCGTGGCCCTGACCTGGAACGGAAAGAAGTTCGACTGGGTGAACGTCACCTATTTCGCGACGA
This sequence comes from Vicinamibacteria bacterium, assembly GCA_041481445.1. Classification (GTDB taxonomy): domain Bacteria; phylum Acidobacteriota; class Vicinamibacteria; order Fen-336; family Fen-336; genus AA29. The sequence goes on along the minus strand of JBGPBV010000036.1, from coordinate 43,351 downwards.
TCCACGCCGGCGCGCTGCTCGCCCCCTGGATGTTCTCGTGGACGGCGCTCGGCATCGCGGTCTTCCTGTACTGGCTGACGGCATCGGTCGGGATCTGCCTCACCTACCATCGGCTCCTGACCCATCGCGGGTTCAAGGTCCCCAAGCCCCTCGAGTACGTCTTCACCGTGATCGGGATGCTGGCCAGCGAGGGCGGCGCGGTCAGCTGGGTGGCCATGCACCGTCTCCACCACACGCTGTCCGACCGCGAAGGGCGCGACCTCCACACGCCGAAGGACGGCTTCCTCTGGAGCCACATAGGCTGGATCCTCACCGACATCGGGATGGACCGCCGCGCGATGGAAGCGCGCCAGGCACCCGAGCTCGTGGCCGATCCCGTGCACCGCGTGCTCAACCGCCTGCACGTCTTCCCCAACATCATCGTCGGGCTCGCCCTCTACGCGTGGGGCGGATGGGGCTTCGTCGTCTGGGGGATCTTCCTGCGGCTCGTGGTGGGGCTCAACGCGACCTGGTTCGTGAACTCCGCCGCCCACACCTTCGGCTACCGCACGTACGACACGCCGGAAGGCTCGACCAATTGCTGGTGGGTGGGTCTCGTGGCCTGGGGTGAAGGCTGGCACAACAACCACCATGCCTTCCAGCGCTCGGCGCGCCACGGCCACGAGTGGTGGGAGGTCGATGCCACCTGGGCCATGATCCGCGTGCTGATGGCGCTCGGCCTCGCGCGCGACGTCCAGCTCCTGCCCCGGAACGCGGACCAGTTCCGCATCGAGGGACGCGAGGCGCGGGAGGCCGCGGAGGCGGCGGCGCCGCTCGTCCCCGTTGCAGAGGCCGTCCCCGAGCCCGTCCTCACCGAGGCCTGAGCCCCGGCCTCACCCCGCCGCGCCGCGGCCCGAGCGGCACGGAAGCGCCCGCACGTGCGCGGCGAAGACCTCGTTGTAGAGCGCGCCCGGGCGAACCTCCCGCAGGTGGGCCAGGGCCTCCTCGCCCGTCATGCCCAGGTAGGTGAGCGCGGTGGCGATCACGAGGTTCGACCGGTTCAGGCCCATCCGGCAGTGCACGAGGACGGTGTGCCGGGACTCGACGAGGTTGGCCACCAGGCGCCCCACCACGTCCAGCTTGCTCACGCAGGGCAGGTCCTCGTCGAAGATCGGGTAGTACAGGTACAACAGCCGGTTCGGCATTTCCGGGAGCCCGGCGTCGACATAGCCGTCCATGTCCACGATCGTGTCGACGCCACGCCCCAGGACCTCCTCCCAGGTATCGATCGCCCCGGATAGGAGGAGGGTCCCGGCGGTGTTGATGGCGAGCATCTCCATCGGGCCCGAAATGATACCGCCTCGCTGCTACAATCCGCCGATGCCCGCGGACGCGGCCCTCCTCGCCGACATCCCTTTCTTCCATTTCCTCGACGACAACGAGCGCGTGGCCCTCGCCGCCCAGCTCGAGGAGGTCCAGTTCGCCCAGGGCCAGATGGTGTTCAGCTACGGCGAGCCGGGCGACTGCCTGTACGTGATCCGCTCCGGCAAGGCCGAGGTCTACTTCAAGGACGACACCGGGACGCGCATCGTGCTGGAGGTGGCCGGGGTGGGCGACGTGGTGGGCGAGCTGTCGCTGCTCGACGGGGGCCCGCGCTCGGCCTCGGTCATCAGCACGGAGGCGCTCGAAGCGCTGCGGCTGGACCGCACGGACCTGGACGAGTTCCTGCGCCGCCATCCCGCCGCCGCCCTCGACCTCCTGAGCGCGATGGGCCGGCGCCTGCGCGTGTCCGCGGAGCGCCTGCGCCACACCGCCTCCCGCAACGTCAACGTGGCCGCGGAGGACAACCGGACGGCCGTGCAGAAGGCCGCGGACTGGATCGCGGACTTCAGCGGCAGCATCCCGTTCCTCCTCCTCCACGTCTTGTTCTTCGCGGTCTGGTTCCTGCTCAACGTGCCCGGCATCCCCGGGGCGCCGATGTTCGACCCCTTCCCCTACGGCCTCCTCACCATGGTCGTGTCGCTGGAGGCGATCATCCTGTCCGTGTTCGTCCTGCTGAGCCAGAACCGCCAGGCGGCCAAGGAGCGCATCCGCGGCGACATCGAGTACGAGGTCAACATCAAGGCGGAGATGGAGGTGGCCCACCTTCACGAGAAGGTGGACCAGCTCAGCACGGCGGCGGCGGACACGGCGGCCCGTGTGAAGCGCGTCGAGCGGCTGCTCGAGCGGCGCCCGTAGGCCCGGGGCGTCCCTTGGCCACCGCCGCCCGGGACCTCCTCCTCGCCGCGCTCCGCGCCCACCCCCCCGCCGACGAGGCGGAGTCGCGGCACCGGCAGCTCATCCTGGAGTTCGTCGGCCGGCATCCGGACCCCTTCGACCGCTCGATCCCGGAGGGCCACCTGACCGGCAGCGCCTTCGTCCTGTCCGCGGACGGCGCGCGCGCCTTGCTCCTGCACCATCGGAAGCTCGGCCGGTGGCTGCAGCCGGGCGGCCACGCCGAGCCCGGGGAGACGAGCGGGGAGGCGGTCGCGCTGCGCGAGACGCGCGAGGAGACGGGACTGCACGACCTGGCCCTGCATCCGGCCGCCCCGCGGCCCCTCGACCTCGACGTCCACCTCATCCCGGCGCGGCCCGGCGAGCCCGCGCACGAGCACCTGGACCTGCGCTACCTCGCGGTGGCGGGGACGGACGCCCTGCGGCGGGCCCCGCTCGAAGCGGCCGACCTGAGGTGGTTCGGCTGGGCGGAGCTGGGCTCGATCGACCTCGATCCCGGCCTGCGGCGCGGGCTGGCGAAGGCGCGGGCGTACGCGTATCATGGGCGCCCATGAGCGAGCACGCACGGCCCGAAGCGCGCAAGGGCGGCCCGTCCGTCTCCCTTCGCGCGCTGTTCAAGCTGCACGTCGCCGCCAACAAGCCGCTGGAGCTGGATTTCCCGAGCGGCAAGGTCGTCATGTCCGTGGCCGAGATGACGCAGGCCTTGAAGGACGAGGAAGCCGCGGAGCGCTCTCGCGCCAAGCGGTAGCCGTTCAGAGCCCCAGGATCGCCTTCGCGATCGAGAAGTAGATCACCAGTCCCGTGGCGTCGACCAGCGTGGTGATCAGGGGCGCGGAGAGCACGGTCGGGTCCACTCCGAAGCGCTCGGCCAGGATCGGGATCAACGAGCCCACCGTGGTCGACCATGAGCAGATGGCGAGGATGGTCACGGCCACGGTGGCGGCCAGGGGCATGTGCGCCCCCCAGAGAAGCGCGCGGCCGAAGGCGACGGCGCCCAGGAGAAGGCCGATGGTCACCCCCGTGCTCGCCTCGCGCGCCAGCACCCGCCAGCCGTCCTTGAGCTTGATCTCGCGCAGGGCCAGGCTGCGGATGATGGTGGTGACGGTCTGCGAGCCCGCGTTGCCGCCGGTGCCGATGAGCAGGGGGATGAAGAACGACAGCGCCACCACCGCCGCCAGCTCGTTCTCGAAGTGCCGGAGCACGGTCCCGGTGAAGGTCTCGGCCACGAACAGCAGGAGCAGCCACCCGATGCGCTTGCGCACCACCAGCAGCACGGGGTTGTCGAAGTAGGGCTTGTCGAGCGCGCCCGGCTCCACCGCGGCCAGGCGCAGGATGTCCTCCGTACCCTCCTCCACCAGGACGTCGATGACGTCGTCCACGGTCACGAAGCCGACCACGCTGCCGTCCTTCTCGACCACGGGCACGGCCAGGAGGTTGTACTTGGCGATCTTGTTGGCCACCGACTCCTGGTCCTCGAGGGCGTCCACCGTGATGGGCTTCCGCCGCATGACCTCCGTGACCGGGCTCTCCAGGTCCGCCATCACCAGGTCGCGCAGGGAGAGGGAGCCGAGCAGGGCCCCCGTGCCCGGCTGGAGCACGTAGCAGGCGTAGATCGACTCCTTGTCGCGGGCCACCGCCCGGATGTGGCGCAGGGCGTCGCGCACCTTCATGGACGGAGCGAGCCGGACGAACTCCGTGGTCATGATGCCGCCCGCGGAGTGCGGGGGATACTGGCAGAGACGCTCGACCTCCGCCCGCACGTCCATGCGCAGGGTGGGCAGGAGCTTGCGCCGGTCGCGATGGCCCATCTGCTGGACGATGTCGGTGCGCTCGTCCGCGGCCATGCCTTCGAGGATCTGGGCGGCGCGGGCGGTGGGCAGGTTCTCGAGGATCACCCCGCGCCGGGTCATGGTCGGCTGGTCGAAGACCTGGACCGCGCGCGCCACCGGGAGCATGGTCAGCACTGTGGCCGCCTCCACGATCGTGAGCTGGTTGAGGAGGTCGCCGAGGTCGGCGGCGGGCATGTCCCCCACCACCTCGCCGATGCCGGTGAAGCTGTCCTCGAGGCGGAGCTGGATCCGTTCCAGCAGCTCCTTGGGCGCGGTCACGATGGGCGGGTACCGGCCAGGCGCTGCTCCCAGCGCGCGCGCAGGGCGCCCAGGAGCTCCAGGAACGGCGGGTGGTCGCGCAGGGGGGTCAGGGTGCGGCTGTCGTGGAAGAGGACGTAGTCCTCGTTGCCGAGGAACACGGAGCGGCGCAGCCATTCCATGGCCTCGTCGCGCAGGCCCTGCCCGGCGTAGAAGCAGCCGAGCCAGAAGGCCACTTCGTGGTCGGCGCGGGCAGTCTCCTGCACGCGGTCGGTGATGAGGGCCCGCGCCGCTTCCGCCTGGCCCCGCGCGGCCAGGCACCAGGCCAGGAGGGGCTGGGCGGCGTCGAACTGCGGGCTGTGGCGCAGCACGTCCTCGATGAGCGACTGCGCCTCGTCGATGCGGCCCTGCTGGAAGCGGGCCACGGCCAGGAAGATCTTCAGCAGGGGATGCTCCGGCTCCGCCGCCCTCCCCGCCTCCAGCTCCGCCACCGCGCGGTCGTTGTCGCCCTGGTTCATGGCCAGGCGCGCCTTGTTGTAGCTGACGAGCACGGCGTCGCCCGGGTTGAGGGCGATCAGGTGGTCGTACTCGGAGAGGGCCTGCTCGTAGAGGCCGTCCAGGCGGTAGAGCATGGCCGCGGTCAGCAGCACGGTCGGATCGTTGGGGCGCTCGCCGCGCAGGGCGGAGATGGTGGCCTCCGCGCGCTCCTTGTTGCCGTGGTGGAGGTCGACGTGCACGACCTGCAGGCGGGCCTCGATGTCGGAGGGGTCGACCTCGAGGGCGCGGCGCAAGGAGCGCTCGGCGAGCTGGTAGTACTCCTCTCCGCCGTAGCCCTGCGCGTGCAGGACGTAGCAGCGGGCGAGGGCGGCGTGCGCCCCCGCGAACTCCGTGTCCAGCCCGACCGCCTCGTGGAACATCCCGATCGCGTGCTCGAGGTCCTCGAGGTCCAGCGTGCGCAGGACGTAGCGCAGGAGCAGGTCGCGGCCGCGCAGGTAGAACTCGTAGGCGGGGGCGCTGCGGGTCGGGCGCTGGGCGAGGGCCGCCTGCTCCTCGGGGGTCAGGGTCAGGCGCAGCCCGGCCACCACGCGCTGGGCCAGGGTGTCCTGGACGGTGATGAGGTCCTGCGCGGGCACGTCCACCTTGTCGCTCCAGAGGATCTCGCCGCTGGCGGTGGCCACGAGCTGGGCGGTGACGCGCAGGCGGTCGGGGGCGCGGAAGAAGCTGCCCGCCAGCACCGCCTGCACCGCCAGGTCCTCTCCGACCTGGCGGGGGTCGGGGGTGAGGCCGGCGTAGGCGGCCATGTAGGACGAAGGCCGCACCACGATCGAGCGCACCTGGGCCAGCTCCGTGATCACGGCGTCGGCCAGCGAGAACTCGTAGAAGTCGGCCTGGGGATCGCCGGAGAGGTTGCGGAAGGGCAGGACGGCGATGGTGCGCTTGGTCTCCGTGCCCCACGAGGCCGGACGCAGCGGAGCCCCGGGGCGCGGCGAGCGGAAGGGCGTCGGACCCTCGGCGTCGGCGCGCTCCTCGCGCCGGCGCCCGAAGACGCGGCCCAGCCCCGCGCCCAGGGCGGCCCAGGCCCGGGGCGCGCGTGGACCCGGGCGGGCCGGGGTCCCGCCTGCAACGCCCGTGTCGCGGGCCAGGCGGCGCTCGAGGGCCTTGAGCTCGTCGCGCAGGGCGGCCATGGTGGGATGGCGGTCCGCGGGGTCCTTGGCCAGCGCGCGCTCGAGGATCCGCTGGAGGGACTGGGGGGCCCGCGGCGCGAACCGCGTCATCGGGACCGGGTCCTGGTGCAGCACGGCCCGGATCCGCTCCAGAGGCGTGCTGCCCGGGAACGGCAGGTGGCCCGTGACCATCTGGTAGAGCACGACCCCCAGGCTGAACACGTCCGAGCGGTGGTCGGCACGCTGCCCCATGGCCTGCTCCGGGGAGCCGTAGCCGAGGGACCCGTAGGGCACGCCGACGTCCGTGAGGGAGTCGTCGGCGTCCTCAAGGTCGGGGCGCTGGCCGGCCACCAGCTTGGCCAGGCCGAAGTCCAGGACCTTCGCCTGGCCCCCGGACGTCACAATTACGTTCGAGGGCTTGATGTCGCGGTGTACTATTCCGCTGGCGTGAGCGACGGCGAGAGCATCCGCGATCTGGATGGCTATGGAGAGGGCGACCGGCGTCTCCAGCGGCCGGCCCCCGATCAGCTCCTTCAGCGTCGTCCCCTCGACGTACTGCATGACGATGTAGCAGAGCCCGTCCACCTCGCCGGTGTCGTAGATGGCGGCGATGTTCGGGTTGTCGAGGGCCGAGCACAGCAGCGCCTCGCGGTCGAAGCGGCGGCGCGCCGCCTCGTTGGCGGCCAGCTCGGGCCGAAGGACCTTCATGACGACCTGTCGGTTGAGCCGCAGGTCGTCCGCCCGGTAGGCAGTGGCCTGTCCACCCTGCCCCAGCTTGTCGACGATCTTGTAGTGGGCGAGAGTGGTGCCGGGCTCGAGGGCGGCCATGGGGAAGCTCGAGGCGTTCTTGCGCGGACGGAATCGTCTACAAGTTCCGCCCGAAACTACGCTTACTCGGCGGACGAGTCAAACGGGCCGGCGCGGAGCGCCGGGACCGGGAGCCTCGTCGCGCCTCCTCGCGCGGCGCGGCGGTGAGCGCCGTCATTGCGTAAAATCCCGGTATGGTTCTTGCTCTACGGGGTGAGGCCAGAGGTCAGGCGCGCATGAAGCTCCGGGCCCGAACGAACCGACAGACCCCGCCGTTCCAGGTCGCCGCCATCCTGGCGTGCGCGATCACGGGCGCCCACGCCGCCGCCGAGAACAGCTCTCCGCCCTCGCTCCCCACCTTCTCTTCCAACGTCGACGTCGTCAACTTGAGCGTCTCGGTGACGGATGCGCGGGACCACTACATCACCGGCCTCGGCGCCACCGACTTCAAGGTGTTCGAGGACGGGGTGCCCCAGCAGCTCTGCCTCTTCACGCAGGAGCACCTCCCCATCTCGCTGGCCGTCCTCATCGACAGCTCGCTCTCCATGCAGCCCAACCTCCCGGCGGTCAAGACGGCGGCCATGCGCCTCGTCAACACGCTGCGGCAGGACGACCGGGCGGAGATCATCCAGTTCAACCACAAGTTCACCGTCCTCCAGGACTTCACGAACGACCTGAAGCTCCTGGAGGCGGCGGTGCGGGGGATCCGCGCCGACGGCGCCACCGGCGTCTACAACGCCCTCTACTTCACGCTCAAGGACCCGCGCTTCCGCGGCCGGCCCGACGAGCTGAGCCGCCAGGCCGTCGTCCTGCTCACCGACGGCGAGGACACGTCGTCCCTGGTCAGCGACGAGCAGGTGCTCCAGCTCGCCCGCAAGAGCAACGTCACGATCTTCACCATCAACCTGCAGCAGCCGCGCCCGACCAGCCTGGACACGGACGCCCCGGACCGGGCCGCGTTCTTCCTCTCCTCCCTCTCCCGCGAGACGGGGGGCCGCTCGTATTCCCCCTCCAGCCTCTCCCAGATCGACGGGGTGTACGAGAAGATCGCGGACGAGCTGCGTACGCAGTACGCGCTCGGTTACGTTTCCAGTAACCCCCAGCAGGACGGCAAGTGGCGGCACATCGCCATCGAGACCACGCAGTCCAACCTGCTGCTGCGCCACCGGCAGGGGTACTACGCCAGCGCCATCCGCGCGCTGAAGTCCATGCTGGGGGCGGCCACGGCCAAGGCGGGCGCGGCCAGCTCGCTGCCGCGCCGCCAGGACGTCCCCCAGCAGTAATCGGTCCTTCGCCCAAGCGACCTCAGGCCCGATCCGCGCGCCGCTGTCCGCCCGGGGGAGGGAGCCGGCGCAATGAAGCTCGGCTCGACTCGCCGCTGCAGGGCCTCGGCGAGTCGAGCCGAGGACTAATCCAGCCGCACGTACTCGTAGTCGAAGGGGAGCCCCCTGATGCCGCGCGCGGGCCGGGCGATCCAGTTCGCGATCTGGGAGGGATCGCGCACCGCCTTCTGGAGATTCGCGACGTAGGCGCGGTCGGCGTCCGAGGGCAGCCACTCGCCTCGTCGGCGGTCCCACGCCGCCTTGTCGAGCAGGCCCCCCTGGGGGTCGAAGGGCAGGCCCGCGTAGAGGCCGATGTGCCGGTAGAAGCGCTTGGAGGGGAGGGTGAGGCGCGCGGAGAGGCCGGCCTCGGCCAGCCGCTTGTTCCAGCGGTCGACCCCGCGCTGGCAGTCCTCGACGTAGGCGTCGCGCAGGACCTCGTTCATGGCGTTGCGCAGCGGCACGTCCTGCTCGGCCACCCGGCCCTCGGTTGGCACGGTCATCCGGTACGTGTCGCCCAGGGCGAGGTGGTCCTTGTAGGTCTCTTCCTTGTAGCGGCCCTTCAGCCCGTCGGCGAAGAACGAGGCCGCGTTGCTCGAGATCTCCCCCCCGAAGAGGTCCAGGGAGAGCGCGAACCAGAGGTTGAGGTAGCGCTGGATCATGTCGAGGGGGACGCCGCCCTGCGCGGCCACGTCCTCGCTCGGATCCGCCTTCATCAGCTCCGCCGTGCGCTGCACGATGCGCTCGACGCCCGTCTCCCCCACGAACATGTGGTGCGCCTCTTCCGTGAGCATGAAGCGCGTGGTGCGGCTCAGGGGGTCGAAGCCGCTCTCGGCCAGGGCCAGGAGCTGGTACTTGCCGTCGCGGTCCGTGAACATCGTGAACATGAAGAAGTCGAGCCAGTTGTCCACGGGCTGGTTGAAGGCACCGAGGATGCGGGGCTTGTCCGGGTTGCCGCTGCGCCGCTGCAGCAGCTCTTCCGCCTCCTCGCGCCCGTCGCGTCCGAACTGGCTGTGCAGGAGGTAGACCATGGCCCAGAGGTGGCGGCCCTCCTCCACGTTCACCTGGAACAGGTTCCGCATGTCGTACAGGCTGGGCGCGGAGTGCCCGAGCAGGCGTTGCTGCTCGACGGAGGCGGGCTCGGTGTCGCCCTGGGTCACGATGAGGCGCCGGAGCGTGTTGCGGTGCTCGCCGGGCACCTGCTGCCACACCGGCTTCCCCATGTTGTCGCCGAAGCCGATGGTGCGATCGCCCTCGGGATCGGCCAGGAAGATGCCCCAGCGGTAGTCCGGCATCCTCACGTAGTCGAAGTGGGCCCAGCCCTCGGCGTCCACGCTGATGGCCGTCCGCAGCCAGATGTCGGTGGTCTGGAAGCCGCTCGGGCCCATGTCCATCCACCACTGGATGTAGTCGGGCTGCCACTGCTCGAGGGCGCGCAGCAGGCGCTTGTCCTGCTGTAGATCCACGTTGTTCGGAATCTTGGCGCTGAGGTCGACGTTGCTCAAGTTCGTGTCCAATTGAATCGTGCCCTCTCGGGCCTGCCGTAAAGAGTCAAGGCGCCCTTCTCGCCCACCGCGTTCGGGCGCTGGAAGATCCAGTTCTGCCAGGCGGAGAGGCGGCCGAAGATCTTGGTCTCCATCGTCTCCGGACCCGCGAAGCGGAGGTTGGCCTCCATGCCGGTCAGGGCGTCGGGGGAGATGCTGGCGCGCTCTTCGACGGCCAGGCGCACCTCGTCCTCCCAGTCGATGTCGTCGGGAGCGAAGGTGACGAGCCCCGCCTCCAGCGCCCCCTCCGCCGCGTAGGCGTGTCCTTTCTCGATCGCCTCCGCCCCCCCGCCCAGGAAGCGCGTGGCCAGGCGGGTCAGGCCGTTCGACATGGGCAGCGGGCCGAGGTTCATCGCCGACAGCGCGACCGTCGGCCCGCCGTCCGCGGCCAGCATGTACGAGCGGTCGGCGGCCAGGGCCAGCTCCAGGAGCGAGCCGGCGAAGCACGACTCGCGGTCGATCACGGCCAGGAAGGTGCGCGCGGTGAGGTCGAGGCGCTTGAGCACGCGCTTCATGTGATGGCGGACCTCGCTCACGAACCAGTCGTCCTGGCCTGCCTCCAGGGCGGCGTCGGCGGCCAGCACGCGCGCCGGCTCCCCGCGGGTCTGGAGCACGACCACCCCGATCTCCGGGCGGTTGAACCGCAGCTCCAGCAACGCGTCGTCCAGCTCCCGGAAGGCGCGCAGGGCCCACAGGTCGGTCCCCCGCTCGCGCGTCGCCAAGGGCGTGTCCGGCTCGCCGTCCTCGGGACCGCGCACGGTGAGCCGCGCCACCCGCTCGTCCGCCTCGATCTGCAGCGTGACGTAGCGATGGTCGAGGCCGTCCTCGCGGTAGGTCCCGCCGAGCGGCGCCAGCCGGACCCCCGGTCCCTTCTTCTCCGGCGACTGCCCGGCCAGCGCCCGTGCGCGCTCGGCGACACGCGCGGGAAACTTCGACAGCGGCGCCGTCTCGTCCACCAGCCGCCACTGGACGGCGCGCTTGCCCTTCACGCCCTCGCCCAGGCTGGAGAAGACGTCGGCGAGGTCGCGCCGCACCTTGCGCTTGTCCACCACCCGCGTGAGCCCGCCCGTGCCGGGCAGGACGCCGAGCAGCGGGACTTCGGGGAGGCTGACCGCGGAGGAGGCGTCGTCCACGAGCAGGATCTCGTCGCAGGCCAGGGCCAGCTCGTATCCTCCGCCGGCGCAGGGGCCGTTCACCGCGGCCAGCGCCTTGAGGCCGGAATGCCGGGAGGCGTCCTCCAGGGCCAGGCGCGTCTCGTTGGTGAACTTGCAGAAGTTCACCTTGAAGGCGTGGGTGGAGGAGCCCAGCATGTAGATGTTGGCCCCCGAGCAGAAGACGCGGTCGCGGCCGCTCGTCACCACCACCGCGCGCACGTCCGGATGCTCGAAGCGCAGCCGCTGGATCGCGTCCGCCAGCTCGATGTCCACCCCGAGGTCGTAGCTGTTGAGCTTGAGGGGGTAGTCGCCGCGCAGCGCGCGCTCCTCCTGGACGTCCATGACCAGCCGGGCCAGGGGGGGCTCGATCTCCAGGCGCCAGTGGACGTAGCGCGCGGGATCGGTCTCGAAGCGGACGGGGACCTCGGCGGCGGCGGCCTGTTCCATGTCCCCTCGATGCTAGCGGCGGGGCCGGGGGGTGTCAAGCACTATAGTGCGCAACGCCTCCACGAGAGTGTACTATAGTGCAGCGACCATGGACGGTGATCGCCTGCTCGCCGGGCTCGGAAGACGCGTGCGCATGCTGCGCGCCGGACACGGATCCACCCTGCGCGACCTGGCCGCCCGCGCCGGCCTCTCCGAGCGCTTCCTGGTGCAGGTGGAGTCGGGACGGGCCAACATCTCCGTGCGGAAGCTGGCCGCGCTGGCCCGGGCGCTGGGCACCACCGCCGCCGAGCTCCTGGCCGCTCCCGGCGAGCGCGACCGGCCCGTGGTCGCCCTCCTGGGCCTGCGGGGCGCCGGCAAGACCACGATCGGCCGCCGCCTGGCCCGCCGGCTGCGCGTCCCCTTCGTGGAGCTGGACCGCCGCGTGGAGGAGGCGGCCGGGCTCACGCTGGAGGAGGTCTTCGCCCTGCACGGGGAGGAGTACTACCGGCGGCTGGAGAGGGAGACCCTCGACCGTGTGCTCGGCGGCGGCACCCCGCTCGTCCTCGCGACCGGGGGCGGCATCGTGACGCGGGCGGACACGTTCGCGCGCCTGCGCAAGCGGGCCCTCACGATCTGGCTGCGCGCGGATCCCGAGGACCACTGGAACCGCGTCGTCCAGCAGGGGGACCGCCGTCCCATGGCGGACAACCCGGAGGCGATGGCCGAGCTGCGCCGCCTGCTCGCGGCGCGCCGGCCGCTCTACGCCGAGTCCGCTCACGCCGTCGACACGTCGGGAGTGGAGCCCGACGAGGTCGTCCGCCGGATCGAGCGGCTGCTCGGGGCCGGCCGCCCTCGCCCTAATCGCCCCCCCGCGCGCGCTTCATCACGACGTAGAGGTGATGGGCCTCGTGGAGCAGGAAGAACTCGATCCACAGGCTGAGGGGCATCTCGCCGAACGAGGGATGGAAGGCCGTGCGCTCGAGCTGGGCGTCCGAGAGGCCACCGATCAGGGCCGCCAGCTCACGGCGGAGCGCCCACAAGCGCGTGAGGACCTCGTCGGTGGAGAGCGCGGCCCAGGCCGGCCATTCCGGGTCCGCTTCCGCGGCGTAGCGGTCGAGGGCCGGACGGTCCTCGACCAGGACGCGCCGCACTCGTTCGAGGACCACGGCGTGATGACGCGCGAGGTGGGCCAGGTTCTCGTGCACCGACCATTTGCCCGACCGCGTCCGCCGGAGGACGGCTTCGAGCGACACGCCCTCGAGGAGCGCGGGCAGGCACTCGAGCTGGGTGGCGAGGCGAGCCGAAGACGACGGGCTCAAGGGCATTGGCCCGATTCTACGGCACGCCTCAGCGGCCGGGGGCCCCGGCGGGCCGGTCGCGCTTGCCGTGCCGGTCGGAGCGCGCGGGGTCGAACATGAACGCGGGCGGGACCAGCGTGAGCGGGGCCAGCGCCGGCATCAAGCGCACCGGGAGGACAGCGGGCTCGACCGCGGGCGCGGGCTCGGAGGCGCTCCAGGCCTCCGCGCCGCCGGCTCCGGCCCAGGCGACGTACTCGGTGATGCGCGCCTCCATCTCCTCGGGGAACTCCGGCGTGGTGCCGGCGAAGCCGCCCGCGTACATCCCGCGCATCACGTCACGGAAGATGGGCAGGGCCGCACGTCCGCCCGTCTCCTTCTCCCCCAGCTCCCGGTTGTCGTCGTAGCCGATGCGCACGGCCACGGTGACGCCCGCCGGCCCGTAGGTGGATCCGACGAAGAGGGCGTCGCGGAAGTCGCTGCTCGTCCCCGTCTTCCCCATGACGGGGATGCCGAAGTCGTCCGCGGCCAGCGCATGCGCGGTGCCACCGGGCAGGCGGACGACCCCGCGGAGCCCCTCCTGGATGGCGGCCACCGCCGCGGCGTCGATGGCGAGCGGGCGCGCGGACGGAGACGGCGCGAACAGGACCTCGCCCTCGGGGTCGGTGACGCGCGCAATGACGTGCGGCTCCGCGCTGAGGCCGGAGGCCAGCGCGCGGTAGGCGTTGGCCAGCTCCAGGAGCTGCACCTCGGAGGCGCCGAGCGCGGTGGTGATGAAGGGCTGGAGCGGCGTGCGGATGCCCAGCTCCCGCGCGGTGCGGATGACCTCGCGGATCCCCACCCGCTCGGCCATCCGGACGGTGGCCGCGTTGCGCGATTCCGCCAGGGCCTGCCGCACGGGGATGAGCCCCTTGAACAGGTCGTCGTAGTTGCGGATCCAGTGCGGCGGCGTGTCGAGGCCGGTGCTGACCGCGATGGGCTCGTCCGCCACCTGGTCGTCGAGGGCGCCGCCGTGCCGGAACGCGGCCAGGTACACGATCGGCTTCATGACCGACCCCGGCTGACGCCGCGAGTCGGTGACGCGGTTGTAGTCGCTGTACGACGCGTAGCGGTCCTTGTAGACCTGCCGTCCGCCCGCCTCGGCCAGGATCCCGGCGTCCGCGTTGCGGAGCACCACCACCGAGCCCTGGATGAGCCCGCGGCTGGCGGGATGGCGTTGCTCGTACGCGCGCAGGCCGGCCTCCAGCGCCTCGTTGACCAGCCGCTGGACGCGGTTGTCCACGGTGGTCTGGACGTTGATCCGCCCGTCGATCAGCGCCTCCACCCCCACCCCGGCCCGCCGGGCGGACTTCAGCTCGGCGAAGACGTTCTCCACCGCCGCCGGTGCCTCGGTCTTGGCGCGGGCACGCGGGGCCAGGAGCAAGGGCGCCCGCCGGGCGCGGTCGGACAGATCGGCCGGGAGCGACCCGTTGCGGGTCATCAGGCGCAGGATCTCGTTGCGGCGCGCGATCGCCCGCTCCCGGTTGCCCGCGGAGGGCGCGTAGTCGCGCGGGGACTTGGTGATGCCGGCCAGGAGCGCCGCCTTGTCCGCGTCCGCCGGCCCGTAGCTCGAGAGCGGCTTGGCGAAGTAGTACTCGGAGGCGGCCGCGAACCCGTAGCGGCCGTTCCCCATGTAGATGAAGCTCGCGTAGCGGGCCAGGATCTCTTCCTTGGCGCGGCGCTTCGAGCCGAAGCGGCGCGCCATGTCGCGCTCCAGCCAGAGCGAGAGGCGGATCTCCTCGATCTTGCGCGTGAGCTTGTTGGTGGCGGGCACGCCGAGCACCCTGGAGGCGACGATCGGGAGCACGCCGCCGCCGAGCAGCGTGGCGCCCTCTTCCTGGCTCGTCAGGTTGCGCAGGAAGTAGCCGCGCACGAGCTGCTGGGTCAGCGTGGACCCGCCCTGGGGGAAGACGACCGTGGCCGCGAGCCGGTGCTCGCGCGTCGAACGCCCCCAGGAGGCGGCCAGGGAGGAGGCCAAGGTCTTCCAGGCCACCCGCGGGAACGCGCCGCCGTCGATCCCGGAGTGCGAGAAGAAGTTCTTGTCTTCCGCGGCCAGGATCGCGTCGCGCACCACGGGCGGGATCTCGTCGTAGTCCAGGATGCGCCGGTACTCGCGCGCCAGCTCGATGAGGACCTCGCCCCGCGCGTCCTTGATCTCGCCGATGGTCGGCGGCTCGAAGCGCACGAACGCCTCGAGGTCGGGCACTCGCGTCCACTCGGCATAGACGACATAGAGATGATGCGCGGCGGCGGCCGTCGCCGCTCCGGCCAGGACGATGACGGCGGCCGCGAGCGGCACGCGGCGACGCGCCCCTTGAACCCGGACCCAGTCCACGATCGCCTGGACCCGAGGCGTGAGAGCCGCGCGCAGCCGCCCCGCCGCCGGCGCGGACGAAGGCGGGGTCACGGAGGGTTCGACGGGAAGAGGAAGAGAGTTCACCGGACGTTCCTGGCCACCGGCCAAGACACGCAAGCGGCATGCCATGGAGCGGGTGCGGCGCGGACGCCGTCGACTGCTTGCGGAAACCTCTCGCGGGGGCCGGGTTGCGCGCGAGCGGCGCGATCGGGCCGTGCGCGCACGACGGCCCCCGCCATGGCGGCGTGTGTAGGGTTTGCCCCAGCCGCTGTGCGGAACCGCGCGCTAGGCGGGGCGGGTCCCGTTGCGCCACGCCTCGAGGTTTCGCTCGATCTGCCGGGCGTGACCCTCGAGGTGGTCGGAGTAGATGCGGAGCCAGGTCTCCGCGGAGTACGGGCCCGACTCCGAGTGCCGTCCCGCGCGCGCCCAGGCCTCGTCCGGAAGCGTGCGCAGGAGGGCGGCGGTATGGGCGCGCACCGCCTCCACCACCGCCAGCGCCCGCTCCAGCGGGCGCGAGTGGTAGTCGAAGACGCGGGCCCATTCGTCCTGGTCGTAGCCCATGATGACGGGGTCCTTCTCCGCGAGGACGTAACGGAGACGCAGCGCGCCGTTCATCTCGGAGTCGGCGCAGTGGCAGACGACCTCGTGCGCGCTCCACTTGCCGGGAGCGGGACGCCACTTGACCGCCTCGTCCGGCACCTTTTGAAGGGCCTCGTGGAGGCGATGCGCTCCCCGCTCGTACTGATCGACGCGCTGCCGGCGCTCGGCCGCGTTCATGCCCATGGATGCGCCCTCCTCGTCCCCCGGAGCCTACCCCACCTCGTGGCCGGCCGCCGCTGAGCGTCCGATGAGGTCGTATCCCATCTGGCGGAGCAGGCAGAGGGACCAGGCGCGCTCGAAGAAGAAGAGGGGCTGGAGCGCGGTCTGCGTCACCACCGGGAGGAGGATGCAGCACAGGGTCAGGCAGGCGGCGGCGACGATGACCATGCCCTGGACCACGCCGAACACGACCTTGAGCACGACGTAGAGGAGGAAGGGCAACGGATGCGCGCGGACCAGGGCCACGAAGAGCCGCACGGCCGGGCCGCAGGCGACCTGCTCGTGCATCTGCAGGGGGGCCACGAAGTCGCGGAGCGCCATCGCGGCCAGGCCCCCGCCCAGGAGCAGGAGGATGAACACGGGCACGAGCACGATGAGGAGCAGGGCGCCCAGCCCGGCCCCGGCCATTCCCCCGCGCGCGCTGATCAGGGCCGCCACCACCGCCAGCACGAGGAGGGCGACTGCGGCCAGGAGGGTGGCGGCCAGGCCGAAACGCCAGGCGAAATACGACTGCGCGCGCTCGGCGTGCTCCCGCCAGGGGCGGGACAGCTCGGCGCGCCCGCTGGCCACGTCCTCGATGTAGACGAAGGTGGCGCGGCTGCCGACCCAGAGGATCACCGCCGACACGAGCACGACCACCGCCAGCGCGGCCACCGCGATCCCCACGATGACGGCGAGGTGGGCGCTGAACCAGGACCCGAGGCTCGAGAGGTCGCCGTTTCCACCGGACGGGAACCCCGGCCCCGACGGCCCGCCGGGGAACGCGCCCCCCAGTCCCCCGCGGCCGCACTGGTCCAGGAACGCGATCAGGCCCAGGGTCAGCCAGCGCTCGAAGCGGAAGGGGAAGAGCAGGCGCCGTGTGTGCTCGTACGCCTCGCGGGCCGCGTCCACCGGCGAGGGCTCGGGGGCCGCGGCCAAGGGCGAGCTCATGAGTGGTGGAAGCCTAACTCATCGGAAGCCGCCCGCCCTATGATCGTCGGCGTGGCTCCCGGACCGCCTCGCCCGGCCGCGCCGCCCGCGCGCATCCATCACGTCGCGCTGCGCGTGGCCGATCCCGAACGCTCGCTCCTCTTCTATGGAGGCGTCCTGAGCCTGCCGGAGGTGCGCCGGATCGAGGAAGGCGGACGGATCCGCGCGATCTGGGTGCGGGCGGGAGAGGCGGTGGTGATGCTCGAGCGCGAGGTCAAGGGGCCGGGACCGGCCGCGGGATCGGGCCACGTGCTCGCCCTCGCGGTCGACGACCTCCCCGTCTGGGAGGAGCGCTTGTCCGCCGCGGGCGTCCCGATCGTCGACCGTACGGCGTACACGCTGTACGTGAGCGATCCGGACGGCCATCGCGTGGGGCTGACCGTGTACGCGCTGCCTCCGGACTGAGCCGCCGGCGCTCACGGGCGCCCGCCCGTCACGGAGTCGGCGAAGGCCGGCCGTCGAGCCGCTCGATCGTCGCCAAGGACGGCGGCCGCGCGGCTTGCAGCCTCCGCGCCACCGCTTCCGCCTGGCGCATCGCGCGCAGGATGTTGCCGCTGGCCAGCTTGCCGAGGTCCTCGTCGGACCAGCCCCGGCTCACGAGCTCGGCGAACAGCTTCGGGTAGCTCGACACGTCCTCCATCCCGATGGGCCACTCGTCGTTGCCGTCGTAGTCGCCGCCGAGACCCACGTTGTCGACCCCCGCCACCCGGCGCACGTGCTCGACGTGGTCCGCCACCTGGGCGATCGTGACGCGGGGCATCGGGTGGGCGGCCTTGTACTCGTCCGCCCGGCGGTCCTTCTCCGCCTTGTCGGCGACGTCCTTCGTGAGGGCGGCGATCTCCTTCTCCCGCGCCTGGTAGGCGTCGGCCACCGTCTTGGAGATGAAGCTGGGCACGAAGGTGACCATCACGACCCCCCCGTTGGGGCCGACGCGCCCGAGGATGTCGTCGGGCACGTCGCGCGGCACGTCGTCGAGGGCGCGCGCGGACGAGTGGGAGAAGATGACCGGCGCCTCCGCCACGCGCAGCGCGTCGTCCATCGTGGCCGGCGAGACGTGCGAGAGATCCACGAGCATGCCCAGGCGGTTCATCTCGTGGACGACCTCCTCCCCGAACCGAGTCAGGCCGCCGTGCCGGGCGGGTCCGGCCGCGCAGTCCGCCCAGTCCAGGGTCACGTTGTGGGTGAGGGTCATGTAGCGGACACCCAGGGCGTAGTACGCGCGCAGGGCCCCCAGCGAGTTCTGGATGGCGTGGCCGCCCTCCAGGCCGAGCGCGGAGCCGACGCGGCCGGCGCGCATCGCCTTCTCCATGTCAAAGGCGGTGAGCGCCCAGGCGAGCTTCGGGTAGCGCGCGATCACCTGTCGCGCGATGTCGATCTGCTCGAGCTGGGTCCGCGCGTAGTCCTCGAACTTCGCCTCTCCCGGCGTGTAGACGGACCAGAACTGGCCCCCGACGTGCCCCTTCTCGAGTCGCGCGAGGTCCGTGTTCCCGGGGACGTGGCCACGGATGTCGTAGGCGGCGACGTCGCCGGGCGCGGTCTTGCTCTCGCGTATGGCCCAGGGCAGGTCGTTGTGCCCGTCGATCACGGGATGGGCGGCGAGGACGCGCAGCGCGCGCGCCATCGCGGCGTCGGGCGCGGGCGGAGCGCTGGGAGCGACGAGCAGGAGCGCCAGGACGTGTACGATCATCGGACCTCCGGGAAAGGGGTTATCTTAGCGCGCGGCGATGGGACGCAGCCGTCCCACAACCGGACACACCGGCCCCTGGGGGCGGTCGAGCGGGGCAGGCTAAGGATCGCTGCCGCCGAGAGTTGCCGTGACGGACGCGCATGGCACGCGCG
Source organism: Vicinamibacteria bacterium (assembly GCA_041481445.1). Classification (GTDB taxonomy): domain Bacteria; phylum Acidobacteriota; class Vicinamibacteria; order Fen-336; family Fen-336; genus AA29. The sequence continues at coordinate 24,780 of JBGPBV010000036.1, read as the reverse complement.
TTGGATCAGGGACAGCCCGGAGGAGAAATGGACCGGCCGCGCATCATCTCGCCGCACCGCAAGAGGATCAAGCAGCTCGCCTATGCGGGCGGCGGCCTGGCCCTGCTCCTCGTCACCCTCGGGCTCTCGCGGCTCAAGCCGGCGGCGCCGAGCGTGGACCGCTCCGGCGTCCTCGTCGACACCGTCAAGCGCGGGCCGATGCTCCGCGAGGTACGCGGCCTGGGCACCCTGGTGCCCGAGGAGATCCGCTGGATCCCGGCCAACGCGGACGGGCGGGTCGAGCGGATCCGGATCCTGGCCGGCACGTTCGTGAAGGCGGACTCCGTGATCCTCGAGCTGAGCAACCCCGAGCTGGAGCTGCAGGCCCTCGACGCGGAATCGCAGGCGCGCTCCGCGGAAGCGGCCTACACGGAATTGAAGGTCCGCCTCCAGAGCCAGCAGCTCGACCAGAAGGCGGCCGCCGCGCGCGTCCAGGCCGACTACGAGCAGGCCAAGATGCAGGCGGACACGAACACGGAGCTGGCCCAGCAGGGCCTCATCGCCGACCTGACACGGAGGCTCTCCGACGTGGCCGCGCGCGAGCTCGCCAACCGGAACGCGATCGAGCAGGAGCGGCTCTCCATCGCCTCCGAGGCCGTCGAGGCGCAGCTGGCGGTGCAGCGGGCCCTGGTGGAGCAGCGCCGCGCGGAGGCCCGCCTGCGCCGGAGCCAGGTGGAGGCGCTGGCCATCCGGCCCGGGATCGCGGGCATGCTCCAGCAGGTGCCGGTCGAGCAGGGCCAGCGCGTCTCGGTCGGGGCCAACCTGGCCCGGGTGGCGGTGCCGGACCGGCTCAAGGCGGTCATCCGCGTGCCGGAGACGCAGGCCAAGGACGTCCAGATCGGCCAGTCCGCGACGGTGGACACGCGGAACGGTGTCGTGACGGGGAAGGTCTCGCGTATCGATCCGGCCGCGCAGAACGGGACGGTCACCGTCGACGTCGCCCTGGAAGGAGCGCTGCCCCAGGGGGCGCGGCCCGACCTCACCGTCGACGGGACCATCGAGCTCGAGCGCCTCACCGACATCGTCTACGTCGGGCGGCCCGCGCAGGCGCAGCCGGGCGGCCTGGTCGGGCTCTTCAAGCTCGATCCGGACGGGGTGGGGGCCACGCGGGTGAAGGTCGGGCTCGGGCGGAGCTCGGTCTCGACGATCGAGGTGACCAGCGGCCTGACTCCGGGCGACCAGGTCGTCCTCTCGGACACCTCGGCCTGGGACGCCTACGACCGGATCCGACTGAAGTGACCCGAAATTTCGCAACCCGGCGGGGTTGGCCGGCGTCTAGAGGGATGGATACGCTCGGCCTGAAGCCGGCAAAGGAGATGCGATGAACGCGACCGCCCCCCTGATCCACCTCGAGGGTCTGACCAAGGTCTTCTATACGGACGAGGTCGAGACGCACGCCCTCTCCGGGATCCACCTCGACATCGCTCAGGGCGAGTACGTCGCGATCTCCGGCCCCTCCGGCTGCGGCAAGTCCACGCTGCTGTCGATCCTGGGCCTCCTCGACACGCCGACCAGCGGCACCTACACGATCGCGGGCGACGCCGTGCAGGACCTCGACCTCGGCAAGCGGGCCCGCATCCGCAACCGCGACGTCGGGTTCATCTTCCAGAGCTTCAACCTGATCGGCGACCTGACCGTCTTCGAGAACGTGGAGCTGCCCCTCACCTACCGCGGGATGCCGTCGGGCGAGCGGCGCGAGCGGGTGAAGGAGGCCCTCGAGCGGGTGGGCATGGGGCATCGCGCCAAGCACCTGCCCAGCCAGCTCTCCGGCGGCCAGCAGCAGCGCGTGGCCGTCGCCCGCGCCATCGTCGGCAAGCCCAAGGTCATGCTCGCGGACGAGCCCACCGGCAACCTCGACTCCAAGAACGGCGAGGCGGTGATGGACCTCCTGCGCGAGCTGCACCGCGCCGGCTCCACCATCGTGATGGTCACCCACGACCCGCGCTTCGCTCGTCACGCCGAGCGGACCATCAACCTCTTCGACGGGCGGATCGTGGAGGACCTGGCCGCCGCCGAGGCCGCCTCGACCGCGGGGGCGATGGCCTGACGCCTCGGCCCTGAGTCGTCGGACGATAGCCGCTCCAGGAGGGACGGATGGATTCGCTCCGTCAGGACCTGAGCTACGCCATCCGGCAGCTTCGCCGGACGCCGGCGTTCACGGCGGTGGCCGTGGTGACGCTGGCCCTGGGCATCGGCGCGAACACCGCCATGTTCAGCCTGGTGCGCGGCGTGCTGCTCCGGCCCCTCCCGTACCCGCAGGCGGAGCGCCTGGTCACGGCCGGCGTGTCGCTCCCCGACTTCGAGGACCTGCGGCGCGGGGCCACCGTCTTCGACGACATGGCGGTCTGGGCGTCCAACCTGTACCTCCTCGGCGGCTTTGGCGCGGCCGAGCAGGTCCGGGGCGCGGTGGTGTCGGACCGGTTCTTCCCCATGCTCGGCACCGCCACCCTCGGCCGCGCCCTCGGCCCGGCGGACGCGCACGACAAGGTCGTGGTGCTCGGGCACGGGCTGTGGACGCGCCGGTTCGCGGCGGACACGGGCGTGATCGGGCGAACGGTCCGCCTGTCCGGCGAGAGCTACACCGTGGTCGGCGTGATGGGGCCGGAATTCCAGTTCCCGAGCGGCCAGTTCGACCTCTGGGTGCCCCTCGAAGGCGCGCTGGCATCCACGCCCGCCCAGCTCGCCAACCGCAGCCTCCGCATCTTCCGGGCGCTGGGCCGTCTCGCTCCCGGGGTCACGCTCGCGCAGGCCCAGGGCCAGACGAGCGCGATCGCGGCGCGGCTGGCCCGGGAGCATCCGGCCACCAACGAGGGCATCGGCCTCGAGCTCACTCCCCTGTACGACCGCCTGGTCGGCGGCGTGCGCACCGGCCTGCTCGTCCTCATGGGGGTGGTCGCCCTCGTGATGCTGATCGCCTCCGCCAACGTCGCGAACCTGCTCCTCGCCCGGGCCAAGTCGCGGGAGAGGGAGATGGCGGTCCGCACCGCGCTCGGCGCCGGGCACGGCCGCCTCGTCCGCCAGCTCCTCACCGAGAGCCTGCTGCTCTCGGGGCTCGGAAGCCTGCTCGGCCTGGTGCTCGCGCGGTGGATCCTCGACGCGTTGCCCGCTCTCGTCGCCGCCGAGATCCCGCGCATCTCCTCGGTGCGGATCGACCTCCCCGTGCTCGCGTTCACCGCCGCGGTGGCCGCCGCCACCGGCCTCCTGTTCGGCCTGGCTCCCGCCGGGCCGGCGACGCGCACGGACGCCGCCTCTGGCCTTCGCGAGGGCGGCCGTGGCAGCGCGGGGCCGGCCGCGCGCCGCCTCCGCGCCGGCCTCACCGCCGCCCAGGTCGCGCTGGCCCTGGTGGTCCTGGTGGGGGCCGGCCTCCTCGTGCGGAGCCTGGTCCGGCTGCTCCACGCGGACTCCGGCTTCGTGGCGGACGGGCTGCTCACCTTCAACGTCCAGCTCGTGGGCCCCGCGCCGGGCCGGAAACCCGAGCAGCGCGCGGCCCTGGCCGGGGAGGTCGTGGACCGCGTCTCGCGCCTCCCGGGCGTGATCGCGGCCGGGGGGGGCACCGGCCTGCCTCCGCTCACGCCCCAGCGCGGCACCGGCTTCGTGGCGGAGGGAGTGGCCGAGGCCGCGCCCGAAGCGCGACGCGCCTACTTCCTCGCCGTCACCCCCGAGTACTTCCGCGCCCTGGGCGCGCGCGTGCGCGAGGGCCGCGCGTTCTCGGAGAGCGACGCCGCGGGCGCGCCCGAGGTCGTGATCCTCAACCGGAGCCTGGCGCGCCGGCTCTACGGAGCGGCGAGCCCGATCGGCCGGCGCATCCGTCTCGTCAATCCCGAGTACGGCGAGGGCTGGCGCACGGTGGTGGGTGTCGTGGACGACGTGCGGTACTCGGGCCTGGACGATCCGGGCGAGGCCGCGCTCTACACCCCGTTCGCGCAGACGCCGTTCCTCTGGACCTACGTCATGGTCCGGACGAGCGCTCCGCCCATGAGCCTGGCCGCCGCCATCCGCAAGACCGTCACCGACGTCGACTCCACGCTGGAAGCCGCCGGCCTCAAGCCGATGGCGGACGTGGTCGCGGAGACGGTGGCGCAGCCGCGGTTCAACGTGGTGCTCCTCTCCACCTTCGCCGGTCTCGCCCTCGTGCTGGCCGCGGTCGGCATCTACGGAGTGATCTCGTACTCGGTCCTGCAGAGGACCCGGGAGATCGGCATCCGGATGGCGCTGGGCGCGGACCGGGGCGACGTCCTGCGCCTCGTGGCGGGCGAGGGGCTCCGGCTCGCCTCCGCGGGCGTGGTGGCCGGCCTGGCCGCGGCCGCCGCCACCGCGCGGGTGCTGGCCACGCTGCTCTTCGAGGTGCAGCCGATGGACCCGGCGACCTACGCGGCCGCCGCCGCCTTCCTGGTGCTGGTCGCGCTCCTGGCCAGCGCGATCCCCGCCTGGCGTGCGACCCGGGTCGCCCCGGTGAGCGCCCTGCGCGCGGAGTAGCCATGGACATGAGGAGGCCCGCATGGAGGTGCCCGTGAGAGACGAGACGATGGACCGCACGATCGAATCCGGCTCCGACGACCGCGTCGCGCTCATGCGCCCGACCCCCCCGCCCGCCTCCGACCTCCGCTCGCGCGTCCTCGCCTTCGAGCGGGGGCTGCTCGTGGCCGCGCTGGAGGCCACGGGCGGGCACCAGCGGCGCGCCGCGGCCATGCTCGGCCTCCTCCCCACCACGTTCCACGAGAAGCTCAAGCGGCACGGGATCCTTCCTTGAGCGTGGATTCCCTGCTCCTGGACCTGCGCTACGGAGCGCGCCGGCTCCGGCGGGCCCCCGCCTTCACCGTGGCCGCGGTGGCGACGCTGGCCCTCGGCATCGGCGCCAACACCGCGATGTTCAGCGTGGTCCACGCCGTGCTCCTGCAGCCGCTGCCCTATCCGGAGCCGGAGCGTCTCCTGCGCATCCGCCGCGGCAGCTCCGCGCCCGACCTGCGCGACCTCGGGGCGCAGGGCCGGTCGTTCGAGGGCTTCGCCGGGTACCGGCCGCAGTTCTTCGACGTGCCCGGCGAGCCGCTGGCGGAGCGGCTGGACGGGGCGCTGGTGACGGGTGACGCCTTCCGCCTGCTCGCGGCCACGCCCGCCCGCGGCCGCGTCCTCGTGGCCGACGACGACCACGTGGGCGCCGAGAAGGTCGTCGTGGTGAGCGACGCCTTCTGGCGGCAGCGCCTGGACGCGGATCCAGACGCGGTGGGGCGGACGGTGCGGTTCGTGACCGGGAGCTACCGCGTGGTCGGCATCCTGCGCCCCGGTTTCGAGCTTCCGGAGGCCAAGGCAGAGGTGTTCGCGGCGCAATGGCCGGAATCGCCGCCGGAAGCGGAGGCGCGCGGCGCCCACACGCTCTTCGGCTTCGCCCGCGTGCGGCCGGGAGTCACGCTGGCCCAGGCCCAGGCGGAAGCGGACGCGATGGCGGCCCGTCTGGGCAAGCTCTACCCCGTCGAGAACCGTGACCGCCGCTACGAGCTGATGCCGCTCCAGGCCTTCCTCGTCCGGGACGTGCGGCCGGCGCTCCTGCTCCTGTTCGGCGCCGTCGGGTTCGTCCTCCTCATCGCGGGCGTCAACGTGGTGAACCTCCTGCTCGCGCGGGCGGCCGACCGCCAGCGCGAGATGGCCATCCGCGCCTCGCTGGGCGCGGCCCGCGGACGCCTCCTCCGCCAGCTCCTGGTGGAGAGCGTCCTGCTCTCGGCGCTGGGCGGCCTGGCCGGGCTGGTGGTGGGCGGGTGGGCGCTCGGGCTCGTCGTCGCCCTGGGCAGGGGCCAGGTGCCGGCGCTGGCGACCGTGCGCCTCGACCCCCTGGTGCTCGCGTTCACGGCCGGCGTCTCGCTGATCACGGGCGTGCTCTTCGGCCTCGCCCCGGGCCTGCAGTCGGCGGGCGGCTCCGTCGCCCCCCAGCTCAAGGAGGGCACGCGCTCGATCGACTCCCCCGGCCGCGAGCGCGTGCGGCGCTCGCTCGTCGCCTCCGAGATCGCCCTCTCGGTCGTGCTCCTGGCCGGGGCCGGTCTCCTCCTGCGGAGCCTGAACCGCCTGCAGTCCGTGGACCCCGGTTTCCAGGCGGGGGGCCTGCTGACCTTCAACCTGGACCTCCCCATGAACCCCTACCGCGACGTCCCGCGGCGCACGGCCTTCTTCGAGGCCGTGCTCGACGGGGTGCGCGCCCTGCCCGGCGTGACGTCGGTGGCCGGCACCAGCGAGCTGCCCTTCGATCCCGGCAAGGTCCCGCAGAACTTCCTGATCGAAGGCGAGCCCCCCGTCGAGCCTGGCCGCGAGCCCGAAGTCATGAGCCGGGGCGTGTCCCTCGGCTACTTCCGCACGCTGGAGATCCCGCTGCGCCGAGGCCGCGACTTCGAGGCCACCGACGTCGCCCGCGCCGAGCCGATCGGGATCGTGAACGACGCCGCCGTCCGCGAGCTCTTCCACGGCACCGACCCCGTCGGCCGGAGGGTGGCGTGGGCGCGGGCGGAGCCGCGGGTGTGGATCCGGGTGGTGGGCGTGGCGGGCGACGTGCGCGGCGACGGCCTCGACGCCGGCGACACGCCCGCCCTCTACACGCCGATGGCGCAGGAGCCACGCGTATGGCGGACCTGGATGGACGTCACCGTCCGCTCGTCGCTGCCTCCCGCCATGCTGACGGAGTCGATCAAGCGCGCGGTGGGGCGGGTGGACAAGGACGTGCCCGTCACGCGCGTGCGGGCCATGACCGAGCTCGTGCAGGGCTCGTTCGCGGCGCGGCACTTCACGCTGGCCCTGCTCGGCGCCTTCGCCCTCGTCGCGCTCGTCCTGGCCGGGATCGGCGTCTACGGCGTGATGGCCTACGCGGTCTCGCGGCGCACGCGCGAGATCGGGCTGCGCATGGCGCTGGGGGCGCGGGCGGAGGACGTCGTGCGCCTGGTCCTGGGCCAGGCCATGGCGGTGGCCGCCGCCGGCGTCGTCGTCGGGATGGCCGGCGCGCTCGCCTTGCGGCGCGTCGTCGTGAGCATGCTCTTCGGCGTGGGCGCGAGCGACCCCACCACGTTCCTGCTGGTGGCGGCCCTGCTCGCGCTGGTGGCCCTGGCCGCCGGCTACGTGCCCGCCCGGCGGGCGGCGCGCGTGGACCCGTCCGCGGCCTTGCGCGCGGAGTGAGGACGTACCGCCCGCGCCCGTCCCGCGATAGCCTTGCGGGAGGAGTGAGCCAGAGTCCATGAGCGAAACCCGTCCCGGCCCCGAGCCCCTGATCCGCCTCCGCAACGTGGACCGCGCCTACGACCAGGGCGGCGGCAAGGTCTTCGTCCTCCGCCGCGTCACCCTGGACATCGCCCCCTGCGAGTTCGTCTCGATCATGGGGCCCTCCGGCGCCGGCAAGTCCACGCTGCTCCACGTGCTCGGCATGCACGACGGCGCCTTCAGCGGGGACTACGAGTTCGTCGGCCACAAGGTCCACGCCCTCGGGCGCAAGGACCGGCAGGAGCTGCAGAAGAAGCACATCGGCTTCGTGTTCCAGAGCTACCACCTGCTCGACGACCTCACCGTCTACGAGAACCTCGAGGTGCCGCTCTCCTACCGCGACGTCAAGCGCTCGGAGCGCCAGGCCATCGTGGCCGACGTGCTCGACCGCTTCCACATCGTGGGCAAGAAGGACCTCTACCCGAGCCAGCTCTCCGGGGGCCAGCAGCAGCTGGTGGGAGTGGCGCGGGCGGTGGTGGCCAACCCGAAGGTGATCCTGGCCGACGAGCCCACGGGCAACCTGCACACCGACCAGGGCCGCGAGATCATGGAGCTGTTCCGGCGCCTCAACGAGCAGGGAACCACCATCGTCCAGGTCACTCACTCCGACGTCAACGCCGGCTACGGCAACCGCATCATCAAGCTGCGCGACGGCTGGGTGGTGGAGTGAGCCGCGTCTACCGCGTCCTCGTCGCCGACGACCAGGCCGACGTCGTCGAGGCCCTCCGTCTCCTGCTCAAGGCGGAGGGGTTCGAGATCGAGACGGCGTCCTCCCCGCGCGCGGTGCTGGAGGCGGTGCAGGCCCGGCAGCTCGACCTCGTGGTCATGGACCTCAACTACGCGCGCGACACGACGTCGGGCGCGGAAGGCCTCGACCTGCTCTCGCGGCTGCGCGAGTTCGACCCCACCCTGCCCGTCGTGGTCATGACCGCCTGGGCCAGCCTCGACCTCGCGGTGGAGGTCATGCGGCGCGGGGCCCGCGACTTCGTGGCCAAGCCCTGGGACAACTCGCGCCTCCTGGCCATCGTGCGCACCCAGGTCGAGCTCGGCTCCGCGCTGCGCCGCGGGGAGCGCCTGGAGGAGGAGAACCGCCTCCTGCGCGGCGACGGGGGGCCGCCCGCCACCGGCCGGCCCCTCCTCATCGCGGAGTCGGAGGCCATGCGGCCCGTGCTCGAGATGATCGACCGCGTGGGCCCCTCCGACGCCGCCGTCCTCGTGACCGGCGAGAACGGCTCCGGCAAGGGCACCATCGCCCAGGCCCTGCACGCCGTCTCCGCGCGGGCGGCCCGCCCGCTGGTCATCGTCAACGCGGGCGGCCTCTCCGAAGGCGTGTTCGAGAGCGAGCTGTTCGGCCACGTCAAGGGCGCGTTCACGGACGCCCGGGCCGACCGCGTGGGCCGCTTCGAGCTGGCGGACGGGGGGACGATCTTCCTCGACGAGATCGCCAACGTCCCCCCCGGCCTCCAGTCGAAGCTGCTGCGGGTGGTGGAGACGGGCGAGTTCGAGCGCGTGGGCTCGTCGCGCACGCGCCGGGTGGACGTGCGGATCCTCTCCGCCACCAACGCCGACCTCCACGCCGAGGTGGCGGGGGGCCGCTTCCGCCAGGACCTGCTCTTCCGGCTCAACACCATCGAGATCCGCCTGCCGCCCCTGCGCGAGCGCCGCACCGACATCCCGCCCCTGGCCCAGCACTTCCTGCGCCAGCACGCCCAGCGCTACCGCAAGCGCGTGACCGGCTTCGAGCCGGCCGCCCTCGAGGCCCTGCTCGCCCATCCCTGGCCGGGCAACGTGCGCGAGCTGGACCACGCGGTCGAGCGCGCCGTGCTCATGACCCAGGCCGCGCAGGTGCGGGCGGCCGACCTCGGGCTGCGCACCGCCCCCGAGGACAACCGCCGCCTGGACGACATGAGCCTGGAGGATGTCGAGAGCTTCCTGATCAAGAAGGCGCTCGGCCGCTTCGACGGCAACGTGAGCCGGGCCGCGGAAGCGCTCGGCCTGAGCCGCAGCGCGCTCTACCGCCGCCTGCAGCGCTATGGCCTATAGTCGCAGCCGTTGCCCAAGCGCCCGCGGCTGAACTTCGAGAACCGGATCCTCGTCCTCGCCCTGGTGGCGGGAGGGCCCGGCTCCCTGGCCACCGCCCTGCTCCTCTGGGCCGGGGGGTACAGCGCCAAGGTGCAGTGGACGGCCGACCTCGTCGTGCTCGGCCTCTGGCTCGGCTTCGCCTTCGCGGTCCAGGGCGGCGTGGTGCGGCCGCTGCGCATCCTCTCGAACCTGCTGGCTGCCCTCCGGGAGGAGGACTTCTCCTTCCGGGCGCGCGAGACGGCGGGCGAGGACGCCCTGGCCCTGGCCATGACGGAGGTCAACGCGCTGGCGGACACGCTGCGCGAGCAGCGGCTGGGGGCGCTGGAGGCCACCGCCCTGCTCCGCACCGTGATGGCGGAGATCGAGGTGGCGGTGTTCAGCTTCGACGGCGACGAGCGGCTGCAGCTCGTGAACCGGGCGGGCGCGCGGCTCCTGGGCCGGCCCCCGGAGCAGCTCCTGGGGCGACAGGCGGCGGAGCTGGGCCTGGCCCCCGCCCTGGCCGCTCCCCCGCGCCAGGTCCTGGACATGGCGATCGGAGGACGGCCCGGACGCTGGGAGACCAGCGGCGGCACCTTCCGCCAGCACGGCGTGCCCCAGCGGCTGCTCGTGCTCTCGGACGTGAGCCGCGCCCTGAGGGAAGAGGAACGCCAGGCCTGGCAGCGCCTCATCCGCGTGCTCGGGCACGAGCTGAACAACTCGCTGGCGCCGATCCGCTCGCTGGCGGACAGCCTCGGGCAGCTCGTGCTCCGCCAGCCGCGCGCGTCCGACTGGGAGGAGGACATGCGCCGGGGCCTGGCCGTGATCGCCTCGCGGGCGGAGTCGCTGAGCCGGTTCCTCGAGGCCTACGGCCGGCTGGCCCGTCTGCCCGCGCCCGTCCCGCAGACGGTCGGGCTCGGGCCTCTCCTGCGGCGCGTGGCCGGTCTCGAGCAGCGGGTGCCCGTCGTCCTCCGCGACGGCCCGCCCGTCGAGATCCAGGCCGATCCCGTCCAGCTCGAGCAGGTCGTGATCAACCTGCTGCGCAACGCGGCGGAGGCGTCGCTGGATGCGCCCGACGGCCGCGTCGAGCTGGGGTGGGAGGCGCCGCCGGGCTCGGGGCAGGTCGAGGTGTGGGTCGACGACCGGGGGCCGGGCCTGGCCGATACCGCGAACCTCTTCGTGCCCTTCTTCACGACCAAGCCCCAGGGATCGGGCATCGGCCTCGTGCTGAGCCGCCAGATCGCGGAGGCGCACGGCGGCACCCTCGTGCTGGAGAACCGCCGGCCCGGACCCGGATGCCGGGCGCGCCTGCGGCTGCCGCGGGGGGACTGACTCCGGCGCGCTTTGGCGCGCGCGCGCTCAGGGCCCGATCGGAGAGCTCTTCGTCGACTTGAACTCGTCCCAGTAGAGGGTCCCGGCCGCCCCCGTCTTCAGGCTGAGCCCCCCCATGCGCACGAAGTCCACCGGGGACAGGCTGTTGTCGAGGCCGGTCAGGTTCCCCGCCTCCACGCCGTCGATCCACATGTGGAAGAACCCGTCGTTCGCGCTCGGCGTCGCCGATACCTTCAGGTCGATCTCCACGTAGTGCGGGGCGTCGGTGATCGTCACGAAGCTCGTGTTCGCCTGCGTGTTGTCGTCGAGCCGGGCCCGCCCCATGAGGCTGTAGACCCCGAGCTGCCGCTTGAGCACGATGGCGGCGATGCGGCGTGTCGGGTTCGTGAAGGCGATGAAGATCCGGGTCCGGAAGTGGGCCTGGGCCTCCCCGGGATCGAAGCCGTTGGGGCGGAAGTAGAAGCGCGCGTGGTAGCGCAACTCGTGGTTCGGGAGGTCGTCCTCGACGTACCCGGACGCGGTGTCGTTCACCAGGAGCTGCAGGCCGAAGTCGGTGCCCGCCATCTTCGCGGCCGTGCTGACGGTGAGGTCGCCGCCCGCGGTCTGCGCCGACGACCACGCCGTCATCGCTCCCGACTCGAAGCCGTCGGCGAACAGCGTCGAGCCCGTGCTGACCCCGGCGCGGATGATCCAGTCGCCGTTCACGAGGAAATCCGACGCCGAGAACCACTGGCAAGGGTCCCCCGGCACCAGGACGGCGCAGATGAAGTTGCGGCCGGGCGCGCTGACGCCGTCGGTGTCCCGCGCAATGGACGGCAAGCCGGCGTTCTGGAACTGGATGCCGACGCGGAAGGGCCCGGAGACGGAGAGGGCGGCGCCGCTGAGGTCGATCTCCTGCATCTCGCTGTCGGAGGGGTCGACGATGTAGTCGTTGGAGAACAGCGGCGTCCCAGGATCCGTCGTCCCCGCGCTGTCGTCCCAGATGTGCAGGGTGATCGTCTGCGTGCCTATGTCACCCCCGAACAGGAACTGCACCTTCGTGAGTGCCATCGGGAACGGCCCGGGCGGGGTGAGCCGCACCGCCCCGATCTCCGAGACCGCGAAGCCGTCCTGGAAGCCGACGACGCCACCGACGAAGGAGTCGTTCTGGAGGATCACCTCCTGGGCGGGCGCCATCGCGGGCGCGAGCAGGAGGGGAAACGCGAGGACGGCGGGGGCGAGCACGGAGGGCCGGTGCGTCATCGAGACACCTCCTTCGACGAGGGTCACCCTGTCCGCTACGCGCGGACGCCGGGCAGAACGTCTCATGCGGGAGCGCGGTTTCTCGTGACTTCGGTCACTTCCGGGACCGGACGAGGCGCTTGAGGAGCTGGATCTGCCCGGCGTGGTAGATGTCGTGGAAGGCGATCCCGCGCAGGAGGCCGGCCGGGGTGGTGCGCGTGCCCGGCGGCCGGACGTGCAGGCGGCCCGGCTCCAGCCCGCGCGCGACCTCCCTCAGCCGGCGGTGCTCGGAGTCGAGCAGGGCCACGTCCTCCCTCCACCCGGACGGGGAGGGGCGGTCGGGCCGCGGGAACCAGTTGCTGCCCGCGAGCGCAAACGAGCCGCGCTTCTCGCCAGCCAGCAGCCGGCGCACCGCGTACTTCCAGTAGGCGGCGTGCACGACCAGCTCCCGGATGCTGTGGCGGCCGGGGGCGGGGCGCCGGCAGGCGGCGGCCGCATCGAGGCCGCGGATCGCACCCCGCAGGTTGGGCCCGTGCCAGGCCTTGCGATCGAACGCCTCGTCGATCGCGCCGAGCAGGGCGTCGAGCTCTCGGCGTGCGGACGCTCGATTCCGTCCCCTCACATCCTTCCTCCGACTCCCACGCCGACCACCAACGCGGGAACTCTACCGCGACCGTGCGCGCGATCCCAGCGGCGCGGCTCCGCCGCGCCGCGACATGGCCCCCCGTTTGCACTAGCGGCCAAGGCAGCGTGAGCCACACTGGCGGCGAGGGCTGGAAAGTGCACGAACTCAGCGTCTTGCACCGACGGGCCCGAGCCGGCGCGTGGCGTGGGGGACACGGCGGCGTGGTGATGGAGCCATAAGGAGACAAGCATGAGCAGCGTGCACATCCGGCCGGCCTCGCTCCAGGACGGAGTCGCCGTACTCGAGCTCCTGGAGCAAGTCGGCTATTACCCGGAGCCGATCTCCTTCGCCAAGACGTACCGGAAGACGCTCACCGACCCGCATTTCCTCGTGCGCGTCGCGCAGGCGGAGGACGGGAAGATCGTCGGCATGGCCAGCCTCTCCCTGCGCTGGCAGCTCGGCCTGGGCGGGCTCCTGGCCTGCCTCGACGAGCTGGCGGTGGCGCAGGGCTTCAAGTCGGCGGAGCGCGGGCTCCTGCAGGCGACGGTCGGCAAGGCGCGATCCCTGGGGGCGCGCCGCGTGGTCCTGAAGGCCAACGAGGGGACGCCTCCTCCTCGGGCCGCCCAGCTCCGCGCCGCCGCCGCCGCCGCCGCCGCCGACACGCACGCCGCGTAGCGTCGCCGGCCGCGCCACCCGATAATCGCGGGGTGGCGACGAGCGAGACCTTCGACATCGCCGGGCCCGCCGGGCGGCTGGAGGCGATCCTCATGCATCCCGAAGGCGAGCCCCGCGCGGCCGCGGTCGTCTGCCACGCCCATCCCCTCCACGGCGGCGTGATGCACTTCAAGGTGGTGTTCCGCGCCGCCAAGGCCCTCCAGGCCGAGGGCGTGGCCGCCCTCCGGTTCAACTTCCGGGGCGTCGGCCGCAGCGAGGGCCGGCACGACGAGGGGCGCGGGGAGCAGGACGACGTGCGGGCGGCCCTGGACGAGGCCGCGCGCCGCTTCCCCACCCTGCCCCTGCTCGCCGGCGGCTTCTCCTTCGGGTCCTCGATGGCGGTGCGCGCGGGCTGCCCCGACGCGCGCGTGCGGGCCCTGTTCGCGCTCGGGTTGCCGATGGCGATGATGTCGGATACCTCGTTCCTCGGGGCGTGCACCCGACCGAAACTGTTCGTACAGGGTGCAGACGATATCTACGGCAGCGCGGAGGTGATACGCGAATTCGTGTCCGCGCTGCCGGACAGCTCGCTCGTGACCGTGCCCGGCGCCGACCACTTCTTCGGCGGCCACCTCGACGAGCTGCAGGAGGCGGTGCGGTCCTGGGCGGCCACGCGCCCGTGGGAGGCGGCGTGACGTCCGTCGCCGCCGGCCGCCTCCGCCCCGAGCGCACGGCGGTGGTGATCGTCGACCTCCAGGAGAAGCTGCTGCCCGCCATCGCCGGGCGCGAGCGCATCCTGCGCAACAGCGTCCTGCTTCTCCGCCTGGCCGACACGCTCGCCCTCCCGGTGGTGCTCACGACGCAGTACGCGCGCGGCCTGGGCCCGACGGTGCCCGAGGTCCTCGAGGCCGCTCCCGGCGTGGCCCCCCTCGACAAGGTCAGCTTCGGCTGCTTCGGCAGCCCCGAGTTCCTCGCGCGGCTCGAATCGCTGGACGGACGCGACCAGCTCCTGGTCGCGGGCATCGAGTCCCACATCTGCGTGGCCCAGACCGTGCTGGGCGCGCTGGACCGGGGGTACGAGGTGCACGTCGCCGGCGACGCGGTGGGCGCGCGCGCGGAGGAGAACCGCGCGGTGGGGCTGGGGCGCATGGAGCGGGCGGGAGCCCTGCTCTCCAGCACCGAGATGGCGATCTACGAGCTGCTGGGCCGCAGCGACGCCGCTGCCTTCAAGAAGATGCTGCCCCTGCTCAAGTGAGCTCCCGCGGGCGAAGATCCCGCGGGCCCGCTCCGCCGCGATATCATCGGGCCGGAGGAGAGGCGTCGTGTCCCGGAAACTGCGGCTCGCGATAAACACCGGAGGGGGCGACGCGCCGGGGCTGAACGCGGTGCTGCGCGCCGTGACCCTCACCGCCCTCAACAAGGGCTACGAGGTGATCGGCATCCAGAAGGGGTACCTGGGCCTCCTGGACACGAAGTACCTGGTGCCCCTCACCACGGAGTCGGTCCGCGGGATCACCCACCTCGGCGGCTCCATCCTGGGCACGAACAACCGGGGAAACCCGCTGGCCATCCGCGTGGTCGAGGGCGGGACCGAGCGCTTCGTCGACGTCTCCGAGCAGGCCGTCGCCAACTTCCGCCGGCTCGGCCTGGACGGCCTCATCGCGGTGGGCGGGGACGGGTCGCTCAAGATCGCGGCCGGCCTGGCCAAGAAGGGCATCCCCATCATCGGCGTGCCGAAGACGATCGACAACGACCTCGCCGCCACCTACGTGACCTTCGGCTTCGACACCGCCGTCTCCACCGCGACCGACTGCATCGACAAGGTGCACTCGACCGCGGAGAGCCACGAGCGGGTCATGGTGGTGGAGGTCATGGGCCGCCATTGCGGCTGGATCGCGCTCTACTCCGGCATCGCCGGCTCCGCGGACGTCATCCTCATCCCGGAGATCCCGTTCGACGTGGCGAAGGTGTGCGACAAGGTGATGGGGCGCGAGCTGGCCGGCCGGCATTTCTCCGTGGTGGTGTGCGCGGAGGGGGCGGCCCCCCGCGGGGGGGACGTGGCCACCCTGGGCGCGGCCGCCGCCGGGCGCGAGATCCGCCTGGGTGGCATCGCGGCCAAGGTGGCCTCCGAGATCGAGGGGTCCACGGGCAAGGAGACGCGCTCGCTCGTGCTCGGCCACCTCCAGCGCGGCGGGATGCCGACGGCCTCCGACCGCATGCTCTCGCTGCGCTACGGCGCGGCCGCGGTGCGCCTGGCCGAGGAGGGCCGCTGGGGCAGCATGGTCGCGTTCGACCCGCCGGAGATGATCGCGGTGCCCCTGGAGGAGGCGCTCGCCTCCATCAAGCGCGTGCCCGTCGACTGCGACACCGTGCGCACGGCGCGCGACCTCGGGATCTCGTTCGGGGACTAGCCGGGGGCGGGCGCGCCCGCCCGCAAGCCCCTGGCGGTCCCGTGGGCGATCGTTTACATCTAAACGATTTTGTTCCGGAACGAGGCGCCGCCCGATCCATTCACAGTAGATCTAATCTTGATGTATCGTCTTTCTACGGACCACTCCTGACTCCCTGTTGTTTGAAACTATCAAATGTGGAAGGAGCTCTCTCCCGATCGATTCGACTCTGCAACATGGAGGAATGAACGTGAAGACGATGATCGCATCGCGCCTGACCGACGGTGAGCTGATGGCGGAGGTCGCACGCCTGGCCACGGGCGCGCGGGAGGCCACGGCCCTGCTGATCGAGCGCCTGGCCGAGCTCTACGCCCGGCGGCTGCACGAACCTGAGGGCTTCTCCTCCCTCTTCACGTACTGCACCGAGGTCCTGCGTCTGTCCGAGCACGAGGCCTACGACCGCATGAAGGCGGCCAAGGTCGCCCACTGGTACCCGGCCGTCCTCCGATTGCTGGCCTCGGCCCAGGTCAACCTCACGACCGTACGGCTGCTCGCGCCCCACCTCACGCGCAGGAACCACGAGGAGCTCTTCGCCGCCGCCGGTGGCAAGCGCAAGCGGCAGGTGCAGGAGCTGCTGGCGTCGCGCTTCCCGAAGCCGGACGTCGCCTTCTCGGCGCGCAAGCTTCCCACGGCACCTGTCGCGCCGGCATCGCGGCCGATCCCTGTCGTGCCTGCGCAAGGCCACGTGCTCGGTGATCTCGCCACGGGTGACGTCAAGGTGTCGCCCACGAGCGAGCCTGTCCGGGCGGCGATTCCATCACCGCCACCACCGCCCGTCCACCCGCTGGCCCCCGATCGGTATCGAGTGACCTTCACCGCGACCGCGGAGACGTGCGAGATGCTGGAGCTGGCCCAGGACCTGCTCCGCCACGCGATCCCGAGCGGAGACCCCGCGCAGGTCTTCGCGCGTGCCCTGAGTGTGCTCGTCGAGGATCTCGTTCGGCGGAAGTTCGCGGTGACCGGCCAGCCGCGTCCCGGCCAGGCTCCTGGGAACCAGTCGCGGCATATCCCCGCGCACGTGAAGCGGGCCGTGTACGTCCGCGACCGCGGGCGCTGTGCGTTCGTGGGGACCCACGGCCGGAGGTGCGGCGAGCGCGCGTTCGTCGAGTTCGACCACCACCCGATACCGTACGCCAGGGGCGGCCCGTCCACCGTGGACAACCTCGAGCTGCGCTGCCGGACGCACAATCGGTACCTGGCCGAGCGGATCTTCGGGCGTGTCGAGCGATATGCCGGCGCGAAGGCCCGGCGTGACATGGGCGCAGGACGGCCGCGTGTCAGGGATGACGCGTTTCGTCCTGGAACGACAGCTGCTTCAGTCTCCCCGGCCACGCCGTCTCCCGATCCGTGATGCGGTTCGATCGGTAGCGGGAGCGGTCCGATCGGTACCGAGAGCGTCTCCATCGGTAGCGGGAGCGTATCGAGTGGTCGGCCGGACCTTCCGGCCCGGCCCTTCAGGCACCTCCCCGGCCGCCCTCCGCCCGCCACCACTGGAACACGATCGCCTGCAGCGTGGCCAGCACCGGCAGCGTACCGTCGGTGTTGACGTAGAGCCCGATGAACGCGCCGGTCAGCTTGCGCAGGACGAGCACGGCCGCGAACCCGGCGGCCAGGTCGAGCAGGTAGAAGCCCAGGGCGAGCCCGGCGCACTCGAGCAGCCGAGCCGCGGCCGCGGCGAGGCCAGCCGCCTGGAGCCCCGCGAACCGCCGCGCCGCGAAGTACGCGAGGACCGACGTCAGGGCGACGATGCCGAGGAGGAAGAGGGAGTCGTCCATGTGCTCAGAGATACCCGGCCACGCGGTAGTACCACCGGGCCAGCGCCTCCTGCACGAGGACCTGCGCCATGGCCAGCCGCGCGTCGGGCCGCTCCGCGTCCGCCGAGACCTCGACCACGGGCGCCGGCACGACCTCCAGCCCCGCGCGCTCGAAGAGCCGGCGCGCCCGCGGCATGTGCGGGGCGCCGGTGACGAGCAGGACGCGGCGGCCCCCCAGCTCGCGCATGCGCTCGGCGGCGAGGACGGCCTCGTGCCGCGTGGTCAGCCCGCGTCCCTCGACGACGAGCGCGCCCGCCGGGATGCCGAGGTCCACGGCGAGGGTGGCGCGGATCCGCGCCTCCACCGGCCCCCCCCCGTAGCCCGGCCCCATCAGGATCACCCGCGGGGCCAGGCCGCGGCGGTACAGCAGCAGCCCGCCGACGAACCTCCGCAGGGAAGGGTCGCTGAGCTGGCCGTCCGGACCCGCTCCCGCCCCCAGCACCACGATCGCGTCCGCGGGCGCGGGATCGGACATCGGGGCCAGGCGGCGGGCCAGGGCGCCCGTCAGCGGCGTGTAGGCGAGGGCCAGGAAGCCGGTGAGGCCCAGCACGCCGGCGGCAACGGCGGGACGGAGAGGCTCCCGGCGCGCCATCAGCCCACGTGGATCCGGCGGGGAGCGACGCTCGCGGCGGGCAGGGGCGCCTCCGCCACCGCCACCGCGCGGGGCGGACCCGCCGGATCCTCGCTCATCGGTTCATCCCTGTTTACTCGATGGGTCCGAAGGGCGCAAGGCTGGCCAGCGGCAAGCCTCGCCCGGAGCGCCGCCGGTAGGGGCAGGCGAGGGCGACCGCGGCGGCGAGGAGGCCCGCGGCCAGGTGCAGGGACAGGCCGACCGACCATCCGAGAAGGAGGGGGACGCCGGTCGCGTAGGCGAGGAGGATCGGGGCCGCGTATCGCCAGAAGACCGTCCCCCCAAAGGCGG
This sequence comes from Vicinamibacteria bacterium, assembly GCA_041481445.1. GTDB lineage: Bacteria > Acidobacteriota > Vicinamibacteria > Fen-336 > Fen-336 > AA29. Next base: position 6,435 of record JBGPBV010000036.1, on the reverse strand, counting down.
CGAAGGCGGCGGCGTAGAGGGCGAGCGCGGCGTGCGGGCCCACCGCCGAGGGCCAGAGGCACTGGGCCACGGCCTCCAGGGCGAAGGCGAGCACGGCGCCCCGCACGAACGTCATCCCCGTCCGTCCCCGCGAGTAGAGGTACGGGAAGATCGCGCCCGCCACCATCGCGACGAGGGCGGCGCCCGCGGCCACCGGCGGCGCGCCCAGCGCGCGCAAGACGGTGGGACCGGTGGCGAGCAGGAAGACGATGGGCGAGACGTTCCGGACCCACTTCGCCAGGCGCGATTGGGGCACGACGCGCCAATCGAGGACGAGGTAGAGGGCGTAGACCGCGACGGCAACGAACGGCCAGACCGCCGGCGCCCGAGCGGCCAGCGCGCCGGCGGTCAGCAGAGCCGCCATCTCGTGCGCGCGCGGAGGCGGGGCGGGCGAGGCGTACACCAGCGTCATGCGGAGGTCGGCCTTGACTCCCGGCAGCAGCGATCGGTCCACCCGGCGCTGCAGCTCGGCCAGCAGGGCGGGCAGCGCCTCCTCTTCCGGCCGGGCGCGGTAGGGCGCGGGGTCGATGGGGGCGTGGAAGCGGACGCGGATGCGCGCGGGGAGCGGGAGGGCCGCATGGTGCGGCCAGGCACGATAGGCGCCGGCGATGGTGGCGGGCACGAGGAGGGCGCCCGTCTCCCAGGCCAGGCGGGCCGCACCTTCGCGCAGGCGCGGCTCCATCCAGCCCGCGCGCGAGCGGTGGCCTTCCGGGAACAAGCCGACGACCTCACCCGCCTGCACCAGCGCCTTCGCGCGCTCGTAGGCCTCCCGCCCCTTGCCCCGGCGGATGTCCACCGGGAAGGCGCCGAAGGCGCGGATGAGGCCGCCGAGGAGGGGGACGCGGAAGAGGGCGTCCCAGGCCATGAACCGGATGGGCCGGCTCACCTGCAGCGAGAGCAGCACGGGGTCGAGGTACGAGGGATGGTTGGCCGCGACCACGGCCGGGCCGTGCGCGGGCACGTTCTCCTCCCCGAGGGTGTCGTAGCTGAACAGGACCCGGAACAGGGCCTCAACGAAGGTCGCGAAGATCCGACGCATGGCGCGCCTCCCGCGCGGCGACGATGTCCTGGACGCGGGCGGTGTCCCGCCCGAGCGTGCGCATGCCCAGGAGGTAGAACAGGCCGGAGACGGCCATCGCGACCAGGGTCAAGAGGAGCGCCGTCTGCAGGCTCCCCGTCCACACCGAAGCCTTGCCGATGAGGATGGGCGAGGGCACGTCGCCGAGCAGGTGGTAGCCGAAGATCGAGATCGCGATCCCGGTCGCACGCACCTCGGGCAGGGCCACGTTGACGAAGACGGCGTTGGCGGGACCGGTATTGAGGAAGACGAGCACCTCGGCCACGAAGAACGCGGGCAGGTACACCTCGGGAGAAGCGGCCGTGAACCCGACGTAGGCGAACGGGATGGCGAGGAGCATGCCCACCCCGGACACGAGCAGGTACGCGCTCGGTGTGCGGCGCAGCAGGCGGTCGCCCAGCCACCCTCCCAGGAACGTCCCGATGAGCCCCGCCCCCACCGTGAGCCCTCCGAACCCCGCGTTGGCGGAGGCCAGGGACAGGCCCTTGACGCGCGAGAGGAAGGTCGGCATCCAGCTCGCCATCCCGCCCAGAGCGAAGGTCATGGCCGACATCCCGAGCATCGTGAGCACGAACGAGCGGTTGCGCAGCAGGTCCAGGGCCGAGCGCCACTCGAACGAGTGCTCCTCGCTCACCACCCCGTCGCCCTGGCCGCGGGCCGGCTCCACCATGCGCAGGGCGAGGAGGCCGAGGAGCAGGCCCGGGGCCCCGGCCAGGAAGCAGGCGGCGCGCCACCCGTGAGAAGCGCCGACCGCGCCCCCCAGGATGTAGCCGAGGGCGCTGCCCACCGGGATGGCCACGAAGAAGTACGAGAGCACGCGCCCGCGGCGCTCCCGGGGAAAGAGGTCGCTGATGATCGTGGGCGAGACGGCGCCGAAGCCCGCCTCCCCGACTCCGATGAACGAGCGCGCGATGAGCAGGTGATGATAGCTGCCCGCGAAGCCGGTGGCGACGGTGGCCAGGCTCCACAGGAGCACGCCCCCTCCCACCAGGTATCGCCGCGGCCAGCGGTCGCCCATCACCCCGGTGAACGGCGAGGCCGCCATGTACACGAGCACGAACATCGAGAGCACGTAGCCGGCGCGGGCGTCGTCGAGGTGGAAGTCCTGCTGGATGAGGGGCAGCACGGCCGCGATCACGTAGCGGTCGATGTAGTTCAGGAAGTTCACGCCGAACAGCAGCGCGACCGTGAACCGGGCCTGGGCCCGGCCGATGGCGGGGGCGGTCACGGCCCGGGGCGCGGCGCCGGGGGTCGGGCGCGGCGCTGCTCGGTCTCGAGGGCCTGGCGGACCTCGCGGAACTCCTCGAGGAGCGCGCGCACGCGCGGCTCCAGCTCCGCATCCAGCGCGCACTCCTCGATCCCGGCGCAGAGGTCGTGCATGCGCGTGGCCCCGACGTTCCCGCAGGTGGACCGGAGCGCATGGGCCAGGGTCTGCGCCCTCCGGAGATCGTGCCCCGACGCCGCTGCGGACAGGGCGTCGAGGCGGGCGGGCGTGGTGTCGAGGAAGAGGCCGATCACGCCGTGGAAGAAGCCGGACCCGGGGATGTCCAGGGCGCGCAGCTGCCCCACCACGCGCTCGTCGAGCGGCGACGAGGCCGCCCCCGGCGCCGCCGGGCCGGGCGCGCCCGCCTTCACGCCCGCCACCGGCGCCCACCGTTCGAGCACGGCGGCCAGCTGCTCGAACAGCACCGGCTTGGCGATGTAGTCGTCCATGCCCGCGGACAGGCAGCGCTCGCGGTCGCCGGTGAGGGCGCCCGCGGTCATGGCCAGGATGGGGGTGGGCCGCCGGCCCGCTTCCGCGGCCCGGAGCCGGGCGGTGGCCTCGTAGCCGTCCATGACCGGCATCTGGCAGTCCATGAGCACGGCGGCGTAGGTCTCGGGCGTGAACTTCTCCACCGCCTCCGCGCCGTTGCGCGCGCCCGCCACCCGGTAGCCGAGGCGCTCGAGGCTGCGCGCGGCCACCGCGCGGTTGATGTCGTTGTCCTCCACCACGAGCACCAGTGGAGCATGCGGATCGGGAGGGGCGGCCGCCCCTCCGTCCGGTTCCGGAACCGTCACAGGCGTGGCCCCCGTCACCACCTCGATCAGCCGCGCCTCGAGGACGGAGGGACGCACGGGCTTGGTGATCACGGCGTCCGCCCCCGCTCCTCCCGCCACGGCGTGGGTGCCGATGGGGACGAGCAGGATCAGGCGCGCCACCCGCGACCGCTCGCGCACCTCGCGCGCGAAGGCGGCCACGTCGAGATCGGGCACAAGGGCGTCCACCACCACGAGGTCGATGTCCTCGCTCGACTCGTCCTCCAGGGTGCCGCGCGCGCCGCGGAGGTCGCTCGCGGTGCGCACGATCATGCCCGTGGCTTCGAGCTGCTGCGCGAGCAGGCCGCCCAGGGTCGCGCTCGGCGCCACGACCAGGGCCAGGCGTCCGCTCAGGGAAGGGGCGGGCTCCGGCCGGCGCGGCTCGGCCAGGCGCTTGAAGCGCGCGGTGAACCAGAAGGTGCTGCCGGCTCCCGGCGTGCTGGACACGCCGATGCCCCCCCCCATCATGTCCACCAGCCGCTTCGAGATCGCGAGGCCGAGGCCGGTTCCTCCGAAGCGCCGCGTGGTCGAGCTGTCGGCCTGGCTGAACGGCTGGAAGAGGAGGGGCAGCGCCTCCGCGGGGAGGCCGACCCCGGTGTCGGCCACGGAGAACTGGACGACGACCTCGTCCTCCCACTCCTCGGCCACGCTCACCCGCGCCACCACCTCCCCGCGGTCGGTGAACTTGACGGCGTTGGCGAGCAGGTTGCCCAGGACCTGGGAGAGGCGGCCGGGGTCGCCGCGCACGGCGTGCGGCACCTCCCCTTCGACCGCCACCGCCAGCTCCAGCCCCTTGCTGGCCGCGCGCTCGGCGAAGGCGACCACCGCCTCCTCCGCCGCCAGCGCGGGGTCGAAGTCGATCGACTCCAGGTCGAGCCGCCCGGCCTCGATCTTCGAGAAGTCGAGGATGTCGTTGATGAGGTCGAGCAGCGCCCGCCCCGACTCGCGGATCATCTCCGCGTATTCGCGCTGCTGGCGGTCGAGGCGGGTGTCGATGAGGAGACGCGTCATCCCCACCACCCCGTTGAGGGGGGTGCGGATCTCGTGGCTCATGTTGGCCAGGAACTCCGACTTCAGCCGGGAGGCCTCGCGCGCGGACTCCCGGGCCCGCACCAGCACGTCGATGTTCTGGACGACCACCACCACCCCGTCCACGAGCCGGCCCGTGCTCCGCCAGGGGTGCATGGTCCACCGGATGTAGACGCTCGAGCCGTCGCCGAGCGGGAAGGGGTCCTCCCGCCGCGTCACCACCTTGCCCTCCAGGGCCTGGCGCAGGGCCTCCCGGTAGGGCTCGGGGAGGGCCGGGAACAGCTCGTCGTGGCGGCGCCCGAGCAGCGAGCGCCCGCGCAGCCGCCAGTACTTGAGCCAGCGCTCGCTGTGGGCCACGTAGCGCAGATCGCGGTCGAGGATGGCCATGGCCACGGGGGCGTGGCTGACGAGGCTGCGGAGCTGCTCGCGCTCCCGCTCCACCCCCAGCTCGGTGAGCCTCCGCTCGGTGATGTCCTGGGCGGTGCCGACCAGCCGGGCCACGCTCCCCGCCCGGTCGCGCACCGCCTGGGCGCGGACCTGGAGGTGACGCACCCGGCCGTCGCCGATCACGACGCGGTGGTCGAGGTCCAGCGAGTGCCCGACGGCGATCGCCCGCTTGACCGCCTCCTCGACCATCGCGCGGTCCTCGGGATCGACGAGGTCGCGCAGCGCGGCCGGCGTGGACGGGAACGTCTCGGGATCCACGCCCAGGATCCGGTAGAGCTCTCGCGAGGCGGAGACCCTGGCCGCGCCCACCGCCCATTCCCAGCTCCCCACGTGCGCGATCTGCTGGGCCTCCTCGAGCTGCTCCTCCCGCTCCTGCAGCCAGCCCGCCAGCTCCTCCTTCTCGGCCAGGGAGAAGGCCAGCTCCCGCGTGCGCGCCCGCACCTGGCCGCGGAGGGCGCGGTTCCAGACCAGGACCGCCGCCCCCACGCTGAGCGTCGCCGCCAGCGCGATCCCGAGCGGCATCCCGAAGTCCCGCCAGGTCGGAGGTCCGGGCCGGATGATGAGGTGGTCCTCGACGAGGTGGTTGAACTGCCCGGACTCGTGGAGGTTGTTCAAGGCCTCGCCCACCCAGGAGAACGATCGGCCGCGGCCCTTCGCGGTGGCCAGCGCGTAGGGCACGGACTGCAGGGGCAGCTCCACGAAGTCGCTCATCCCGGCGTCGCGCGCGGCCGCGCGCAGGGCCAGCCCGTTGCCGGCGGCGCCGCTGGCCCGGCCTTCGCGCACGGCACGCAGCGCCTCCGGGAGGGAGTCGATCGGGACCAGGTCCGGCCGCTCGCGCGCGTCGAGCTCGGTCAGGAGGTTGAAGGTGATGGTGCCGGGGGAGACCGCCACGCGCATCCCCCCCAGGTCGGCCAGGCGGCGCGGGGCCCGCTCGCGGTCCGCGAAGACGATCTCCTGCTGGAAGGTCCAGGTCTGGGCGACGAGGTCGTAGCGCCGCGACCGCTCCTCGCTGAGGGGGAGGCTCACGAGGTCCACGCGGCCGGCGTCGAAATCGCGCAGCAGCGTCCACCACTCCTCGAGCCGCACCTCCACGCGCACGCCCGCTCGTGCGGCCAGGGCGCGCACCAGCTCCACGTTGAACCCGCGCGGCTGCCCGTCGGCGTCGAGGTACTCGTAGGGCGGGAAGGCCTCGTCCCCGCCGTAGACGACGACGGGCAGCGTGGGCGTGGGGGGGGCCGAAGCGGAGGCGGCGGCCCGGGCGGACGGCGCCAGGGCCAGCGCCAGCGCGGAGAGGACGAGCGTGGCGGCTCGCCGGCCGCGCGCGCCTGCCCTCAAGAGGACCGGCGGTGCTCCCCGCGATGGTCGGGAGCGTGGTCGCCGCGGGGCTCGGGACGCGGGGCGGCGTGGGCCTCGCGCGGGACGACGATGGTGAGCGCGTCCTGCAGCCGCTCCAGGGCGGCCGGCTGCACGATGCGGACCTCGCGCACCTTGCGCGCCCCCGCCGCGCGGGCGGATTCCGTGCAGAGGGCGTCGGTGAGCACGAGGTCGGCCACCCGCGCCAGCCGCTTCCACTCGCGCGTGTTCGCGAGCAGGCGGGTCTCGACCAGGAGCTCGTCGCCGCGCAGGCTGCGCAGGAAGACGGAGGCGAAGGGAAGCACGGTCGGGGAATGCGACACGAACAGGACGATGCTCCCGGTGGGCAGGACCGCCACCGCCCGGCGGTCCGGCTCCGCGACCTCCAGGGTCACGACCTCCACGGAGGCGCT
>JBGPBV010000035.1:0-52515 GCA_041481445.1 Vicinamibacteria bacterium | reverse complement strand
GGGAACGGGACCATGATGGGCGCGAGCCCGTCAGGGACCGATATGACGGGGGCCTCGCTCATGTCCGTCACTCCGCCGGGAGGAGCTACGGGCGTGTCGGCCTCCGCTCCGATCATGTTCCGTTTCGGTGCCGCGATGGGCGCCGGGATGGAGCAGTACGTGGATCTGCACATGGGAGACCTCGCCGGGCCGACCCTGCCCATGACCTGCGGCTGGTCGGGCGACCGGACGACGCTGACCTGCACGCCGCAGGGTCCGCTCTCTTCGCACGCGAGCTACGTCGCCCACCTCGGTGGGGGCATGATGACGCAGGCGGGACAGCCCCTCGACTACACCCAGTACGGTCCGATGATGGGCGGCCAGTGGATCATGGGCGGCATGATGGGCAGCTCCCACCGGGGCGGTCCCTGGGACATGATGGCGCCCGGCTGGCGGAACGCGAACGGGAGCTACGGAATGGCCTTCACGTTCACGACCAGCTGAGACCGTCTCAGACAATCCGCAGCGGTCGGCGTCCGTGGCACCGGCCTTGCATCTTTTGTAGGCCGCCGGTGTGGTGTGCGAGGTAGGAGGAAGACATGAAATGCAACAAATGTGGCGAAATGAACTGTGGATGCGACAAGGGCGGGAAGTGTAATTGCGGCGCCAACTGCGCCTGCGTGAAGAAGAATCAGGGCTCCAAGTAGCTGCCTGGTGATCCGGGATCGGGGCGCGTCATTCGTGGGCCGGGTGCGGCCATTTGCCCCGTTCTGAGTCACCGAGGAGCAGTGTTTTCTCGCATCATTCTGGAATCTGCGATTGCCGAGAGGAATCTCGAACGTGCGTGGCGACGCCAACTGTCCGCTCTCCGGGCGAACGACGTTCGTAGAGGGACGCGCACGCTAACGAAGCTCGGCGCGGCGGGTGTGGCCCTCGCAATGTTCGTCCAGGTCATCGGCCTCTGCCTCTGCGTTACGAGAGCCCCAGCCTTCACGGATCCGCACTCATGCTGCCCGCGGCCGCCATCGGGTGAGTCCTCCGCAGCCGGTCCGAGGTCCTCCCTGACGGACCACGCACGCGACTGCTGCTCCGAGGGCCTGCAGGCTCGAACCGACGTCTGGCTCAACGAGCGCGAGCCGTTGCATGCGCCGGCCACGTACGTAGTCTCCTCGACCGCCTCTTTCAGCGCGCTGGCCGACCGTGCCACTCCGTTTGGCGGCACCGCCACGGCGCGCGCTCGCGCATCCTCTCCTTCCAAGTCTTCCGTCCTCCGCATCTGATCGGGAGCGCGCGGGCGGAATGCCCGCGCGGGTCCTCGACCTGTACAAGGTCCTCGTCCGCCGCTGGAGCGCGAGGGCCCCAGGTCCCGGCCTTCCCCCTTTGGATCGCGGAGGTGCTCACGTGTCTGTCGCTCGCAAGCTGCTTCTCAGCGGCATCGCCCTGCCGCTCGTCCTCGCCTCCACCCCTGTGTGGGCGCAGGTCCCCTGGCCCCTCCCGGTGGAGGATCCGACCCTCGCCTCGCTGATCGAGGAGGCGCTCTCGAAGAACCCCGACGTCGCGGCCGCGCGACAGGCGGCGGTCGCCGCGCGGCAACGGCCGGCCCAGGCCCGCTCGCTGGCGAACCCGATGTTCTCCGTCGGGTACACGAACGACGGCTGGTCGCCGAGTTTGGGCACCCAGGAGATGACGACGCTCGGCTTCATGGTGAGCCAGGAGCTGCCTTATCCGGGGAAGCGTGGCCTGCGCGGCGATATTGCGTCCCGCGAGGCCGGACAGGTCGAGCAGCAGGCGGAGCGGGTGGGCCGCAGCATCACGGCCGCGGTCAAGCGTGCTTACTACGGCGTGCTCTTGAGCCGCAGCCTCCTCGAGCTCACTCGCGAACAGGAGGAGAACTGGAAGCTGATTGAAGGCGTCGCCCGGGCGCGGTACGTGGTCGGCCAGGGCGCTCAGCAGGATGTCTTGCGCGTGCAGGTCGAAGCCACCCGCATCCAGCAGCTCCAGGCCGAACAGGAAGCCGAGGCCGACATCGGCGTCGCCGAGCTGAACCGCCTCCTCGCCCGCGCGCCGAATGCGCCTCTCGAAACCTCCGCCCGCCTGGCCCTTCGTCCGGTGCCGGGCGGCCTGGATCACCTCTTCGAGTGGGCCACCGGCGTCAGTCCCGAGATCAAGGCTATCGGTCTCGGTGCCGAAAGGGCGTCCCTCGCGGTCACCCTTGCGAAGAAGGAATTCAAGCCTGATTTCAGCGTCCAGAGCGCCTACATGAACCGCGGGGGCCTGCCCCCCATGTGGCAGGCCGGAGTCGGTGTCTCGATCCCCTTCTACCGGAAGAGGCTGTCGGCCGGCGTGGCGGAGGCGGACGCGCAGCTCCGTTCCACTCAGAGCCTGATCGAGTCGGTCCGGCTGCAGCTCCTCTTCCGCACCCAGGAGCGGCTGACCCAGCTCAAGACGACGGAGCGGGTGGCGACCCTTTACGGCGGGGGCATCGTCCCCCAGGACAGGATGTCCGTCGAGGCGGGACTCGCCAGCTACCAGACCGGAACGGTGCCGTTCATCGCGGTCCTCGAGTCCGTCACGACCCTCTACAACGACCGCGCGACGCACTTGCGTCTCCTCGCCAACCACGAGCAGACGCTGGCCAGCCTGGAGGAGGCGAGCCTGGACCTGACCTCCGGAATGCTCTCCGGTGCGAGCGGCATGGCGCTGGGCGGAGGCAGTCCGAGCATGGCCGGTGGAGGCCCATCCACGAGCGGCTCCGGCGGCATGAGCAGGCAATGAAGGAGGGGACGATGCCCCAGGAAGGTCGCTCGGACTGGCTCCCGTTCGTGCTGGTGGCCCTCGTCTCGATCGCCGCTGGCGTGGGCGGCACCGCTCTCCTCCTCCGTGCGCGCCCGCCGACCCTGCCTGCGCAGCCCCCTCCCTCCGCGGAGGCACGCGGAGCCCAGGAGCACGCGGCCTCCGGAGGCGAGCACCCGACCGAGACAGGCGGCCAGACGGTGTACATCTCGCCCGCGCGCCAGCAGCTGATCGGCGTCCGCACCGCCGTCATCGAGCCGCACGAGATGGGCACCACGCTCCGCACGGTGGGCACGCTCGCCTATGACGAGACGCGGGTGGCCCACATCCACACCAAGATCTCCGGTTGGGTCGACGAGGTCTACGTCGACTACATCGGCAAGGACATCCGCCGTGGCCAGCCACTGCTCACCGTCTACAGCCCGGAGCTCGTCTCGACCCAGACGGAATACCTCCTGGCCGTTCGGAACAAGGCGCAGTTCGAGGGGAGCCCGATCGCCACCACTCGCGCCGCCGCCGACAGCCTCCTGGCCGCGGCGAGGGACCGGCTCAAGCTCTGGGACGTGCCCGAGGAGCATATCCGGGAGCTGGAGCAGAGCGGCCAGGTCCGCCGTACGCTCATGCTCCACTCTCCCTCCAACGGGATCGTCGTCGAGCGCAACGTCTTCCCCGGCCAGTACATCACCCCGGAAATGACGACCTTCAAGATCGCCGACCTCTCCACCATCTGGGCTTTCGGGGCGATCTTCGAATACGAGCTGCCGCTCATCAAGCTCGGACAAGACGCGGAGATCGAGTTCCCCTACGGACAGGCCAATCGTTCGCTCAAGGGCAAGATCACCTTCATCGCCCCCGACATCGATCCCCAGACCCGGCGCGTGCGCATCCGCGCGGAGTTCCCGAACCCGGGCCAGAGACTCAAGCCCGAGACGTACGTCACCGTCGTGATCCGCGCCGAGGGTGGCCGCCGTCTGGCCATCCCCAGGGAGGCCGTGATCGACAACGGGGCCAAGCGGTACGCGCTCGTGGCCCACCCGAACGGGTACTTCGCGCCGGCGGAGATCCAGGTCGGTCCCCCGAGCGACGACTTCTATCCGCTCCTCGCCGGCCTCAAGGAGGGCGATACGGTCGTCTCGTCCGCGCAGTTCCTGATCGACTCCGAGACGAACCTCCAGGCGGCCATGCAGTCGATGATCGGCATGCCGGGCATGGAGGCGAAGGGCGCTCCTCCCGCGTCGCCGGCGGGCGAGCCGCACCCGTCGGACATGCCGGGCATGGACATGACGGCACCCTCCGCTTCTCCGGCTTCGCCCGCCGGCCAGCACAAGTCGCACCAACCGTAGAGGGCGGAACGTGATCGAGAAGCTCATCGCCTTCAGCGCCCGGAACGCCTTCATCGTCGTCCTGCTCATGCTGGCCATCGTGGGAGGAGGAATCTGGGCCATCCGGCAGACACCGATCGACGCCATCCCGGACCTCTCCGACGTCCAGGTCATCGTCCAGGCGAACTGGGAAGGCCGGAGCCCCACGCTCGTGGAAGACCAGGTGGTCTATCCGATCGTCACGTCCCTGATCTCCGCGCCCAGAGTCAAGGTCGTCCGCGGGTTCTCGTACTTCGACGTGGGCTTCGTCTACGTCATCTTCGAGGATGGGACCGACCCCTACTGGGCGCGCAGCCGTGTCCTCGAGTACCTGAACGGCCTTCAGGGCCGTCTCCCGGCCGGCGTCCAGCCGGTCCTGGGCCCGGACGCCACCGGTGTGGGGTGGGGCTTCGAGTACGCCCTCGTCGATCGCACGGGCGAGCACGACCTCTCGCAGCTCCGCACGCTCAACGACTGGTACGTCCAGTACTGGCTCCGCTCCATCCGCGGGGTGGCCGAGGTCGCTCCCGTCGGCGGCTACGTGAAGCAGTACCAGATCGAGATCGATCCCAACGCGCTCCTCTCCTACAACCTGCCCCTCGACCGCGTCGTGGACACCGTGCGCAAGAGCAACAACGACGTGGGCGGCCGCGTCGTCGAGTGGACCGGCCGCGAGTACATGGTCCGCGGGAAGGGGTACATCGAGACGGTCGAGGACATCGAGCAGATCAGCCTCGGGGCCAAGCCGGACGGCACCCCGATCCAGGTCAAGGACGTCGCGCGGGTGCACCTCGGGCCGGACATGCGGCGCGGAGTGGCGGAGCTGAATGGTCAGGGCGACGTCGCCGGCGGCATCGTCGTCATCCGCTACGGCGTCGACACCTATGGCGTCATCCAGGACATCAAGAAGGCGGTCAAGGAGAGGGTCGAGCCGGCGTTGCCGAAGGGCGTGGAGTTCGTCACGACCTACGATCGCTCCGACCTCATCGAGCGCTCCATCGCAAACCTCAGGGAGAAGCTGATCGAGGAAGGGATCATCGTCTCGCTCGTATGCATCATCTTCCTCTGGCACTTCCGCAGCGCCCTCGTCGCGATCCTCACCCTCCCGCTCGCGATCCTCCTGTCCTTCATGGCCATGCGCGTCATGGGACTGGGCTCCAACATCATGAGCCTGGGCGGGATCGCCATCGCCATCGGAGCCATGATCGACGCCGCGATCATCATGATCGAGAACGCCCACAAGCACATCGAGCGCGCCGCGGAAGGGAGGCCACGCCGCGAGATCGTGATCGAGGCGGCCCAGGAAGTGGGACGGCCGCTGTTCTTCTCACTCCTCATCATCACCGTCTCGTTCCTCCCCATCTTCACCCTGGAGTCGCAGGAAGGCCGGATGTTCAAGCCCCTGGCCTTCACCAAGACCTTCTCCATGGGATTCGCCGCTCTCACTTCGGTGCTCATCGTCCCCTTCCTGATGGTCCTCTTCATCCGCGGCAGGATTCCCCCGGAGGGGAAGAACCCGGTCAACCGATTCTTGATCTGGGTCTACCACCCCTTCGTGCGCTTCGTTCTGCGTCACCGCGTCCTCACGCTGATCGTGGCCGCCCTGCTCATGGCCAGCACCGTCCCCGTCTTCTTGCGGCTGGGCTCGGAGTTCATGCCCCCCCTCTACGAGGGGACCTTTCTCTACATGCCGATCACGCTTCCAGGCGCTTCCATCCAGACCGCGCAGCAGATCCTGGCCATGCAGGACAAGATCATCATGCAGGTCCCGGAGGTCGCGTCCGTCTTCGGCAAGGCCGGCCGCGCCCTCTCTGCCACCGACCCCGCGCCCCCCGAGATGATCGAGACGGTCATCAACCTGAAGCCGGAGAAGGAGTGGCGGCCGGGGATGACCCCGGCCAAGCTCGAGGCCGAGCTGGACCGGCTGGTCCGCGTCCCCGGCGTCGTCAATGCCTGGACGATGCCGATCAAGGCCAGGGTCGACATGCTCTCGACCGGGATCAGGACCCCGGTCGGCGTCAAGATCTTTGGTCCGAAGCTGGACGGCATCAACGACATCGGCGCCCAGATCGAGGGCGCGATCGGGAGCGTCCGGGGCACGCGGAACGTGTTCGCCGAGCGCGTGACCGGTGGGTACTACGTCGACTTCAAGATCAAGCGCGACCAGATCGCGCGATACAACCTGACCATCCAGGACGTCGAGATGGTCATCGAGTCCGCGATCGGTGGGATGAACGTCACGACCACGATCGAAGGCCGCGAGCGCTTCCCGGTCAACGTCCGCTACCAGCGCTCCTACCGGACCGACATCAACGCCCTCAAGCGCACGCTGATCGCCACCCCGGGCGGGGCCCAGATCCCCGTCGAGCAGGTGGCCGACATCTCGCTGACCACCGGGCCCACCGTCATCCGTACCGAGCAGGCGCAGCTCCTCGGCTACGTCTACGTGGACGTGGCGGACCGCGACATCGGTGGTTACGTCGACGAGGCCAAGCGGGTCGTAGCCCAGATGGTGAAGCTCCCCGAGGGCTATTACCTCGAGTGGAGCGGACAGTACGAGTACATGCTCCGCGCCAAGGAGCGGCTGAAGATCGTGATCCCGGTGACGCTGCTCCTCGTGATCGTGCTCCTCTACTTCAGTACCCGGAACGTCACGAAGATCGCCATCGTCCTGCTCGCGGTCCCGTTCTCCCTGATCGGCGCGTTCTGGCTCGTCTACCTGCTCGGGTACAACCTGAGCGTCGCCGTCTGGGTGGGGATCATCGCCCTGGCCGGCGTCGACGCCGAGACCGGCGTGGTGATGCTGCTCTACCTGGACCATGCCTACGCGAAGGCCCAGGCCGCGGGCCGGATGAGCAGCCTGCGCGAATTGCAGGAAGCCATCGAGGAAGGGGCGGTCCAACGCATCCGCCCCAAGATGATGACGGTCATGGCCATCCTCATGGGCCTGCTGCCGATCATGTGGAGCCAGGGCGCGGGGGCCGACGTGATGAAACGGATCGCGGCCCCGATGGTCGGCGGCGTCGTCACCTCCTTCCTGCTCGAGCTCCTCATCTATCCCGTGATCTTCGAGATCTGGAAGTGGCATGGCGAGTTGAAGCCGTCGCTGGCGTCCGCCCACGCCGCGACGGCCGCCCACGCCTTGGAGCCGCGATGACGGACGGACGATCGGAGAGAAATCCATGAGCGCACCAGAAACGCTTCGCCAATGGGTGAACGAGCACAAGGTCTGCTGGGAGCTGTCGCCCCTGGTGGAGCTGGAGCGGCATACGAACCAGCCGCCAGCCCGGGTCCAGGTCGGCTTCGAGTTGCAGCTCTACGGGGAGCATGCCCAGGGCGTCAAGCCCTCTCCGGGCGGTCCGGAGTGTCGGGCGCTCTACGAGAAGCTCCGAGCCATCGCCCTCTTCACGCTTCCCAAGGAGCACCGCCCGAGCCGGTACGAGCTGTCTGAGTTCGATAGTTCCATCCATCTCCGGCCGGAGAGCGAGTGGGTTCCGGAGGTCCAGCTCACGATCCGGATCATCCACGGGAGCGACTACTTCAAGGCCATCGACGACTGCGAGAAGAGGTGCGCCGAGGAGATCCAGCAAGAGCTGAAGAACCTCGGGGCGCAACCGAAAGCCTGGTCGACCGCCCGCGCCACCGGCGGCGGCGGACCGTCGGCGGCGTGAGGACACCAGGGCCGCGGGAGCGGCCTTGGCTCCGCGAAAGGAGGCCACTGTGGAGCGCGTGAGCATACCGACCCACCCGGAGGCGAACAGCCTGCTGCGAACCGCGCCCAGGCTGATGCAGATCCTGCGCGTGCTCGCCCGGCACAAGTGGCTGGGTGCCGTTCGCGGGGCGTCTCATTGGCCGCCGCCGGTCGAGGTGCGAGAGACCTTCGAGGAACTGGGGCTGGGCTTCCTCAAGTTCGGACAGGTGCTCGCGCTCCGTCGCGACCTGCTCCCCGCCGCCTACATCGACGAATTGGAGCGGCTGCACGACCGGCTGCCGCCACTGAGCATCGACGTGGTGCGCGCGATGGTCGAATCCCAGCTGGGCGCGCCGCTGGGGGAGCTGTTCGCGACGTTCAAGGAAGAGCCGCTGGCCACCGCCACCATCGCGCAGGTGCACGAGGCGACCATGCCGGACGGGCGCCACGTGGTCGTGAAGGTGGAGCGCCCGAACCTGGAAGCGACGATTGCCAAAGATGTAGCGGCGCTGGCCTACCTGGCCGCGCTGGGGGAGAGCCTCTCCCTGCGTCTACGAGCCCTCGACCTCTCCGTCATGGTGCGGGAGTTCGCCGACGTCTTGCGCCGGGAAACCGATTTCCGCCGCGAAGCGCGTTCCATCGAACGCCTTCGCACCGCGGCGGCCGATATCCCCAACCTGTGGATCCCCGATGTAGTGGCGTCGCGCTCCAGCGGTGCGGTGCTCACCCTGCAGTTCTCGCCCGGCGAGCGGGTGGATCTCTACGCCAAGCAGCATCCGGAAGCGATGCCCCGGCTGATCGGCACCCTGGTCGAGTTCATGCTCCACACGATCTTCGAGGTAGGTCTGTTTCACGCCGACCCGCACTCCGGCAATGTCTTCGTCCTGCCCGACGGGCGGCTGTGCCTTCTCGATTTCGGGATGACGGGTGAGTTCGACAAGCCGATGCGCGAATCCCTGGCGCTCCTCCTCGAAGCCGTGGTCAACGGCGATGCCCAGGCCGCCACCGACGCCTACCTCGAGCTGGCCGAGGGGACCGACGAGGTCGACCGTCCGGCGCTGAAGACGGACGTAAGGGCGGTGCTCCAGGAGATCCGTGGGCGCGACCTGGCCGAGGTCTCGGTCGGGGGGGCGCTCGCCTCGTTGCTGCGCGCGGGGAGCCAGCACGGAGTCCACAATCCGGCCGCGTTCTTCCTGCTGACACGGGCGTTCGTCATCCTGGAATCCCAGATGCGCCAGCTTGCCCCGCATTTCGACTTCATGGGGGCCTTTCGCGAGCAAATGGAACGCCTGGCCGCGCAGCACTTCTCGCTAGCGCGACTGAAGGACAAGGGACACAGGCTCGCGCGCGAACTGGAGCGCCTGGTGGACGACGCCCCGCGCGACACGCGGCGCGTGCTCCGACACGTCGCCGACGGCAACCTGGGGCGGGTACAGGCACCGGGTGTGGAGGCCCTGGGCGACCGCATCAGTCGCGACCTCAAGCGGCTCACCCATGCCATCGCCCTGGCGGCGCTCGTCGTCGGCGGCTCGATGCTGGACATGGCTTCCCTGGGCGGGTGGCGTGGGCTGCTCGGCGTCGCCATGATCGCCACCGGTCTGCTCGGCACCCTCGTCATGAGCGTCGCCGCCTTGCGCCGCCGCCTTGTCCGGCGTTGAAGCCACGGGGGATTGATCCTCAGCGATGGCCACCTGCAGGAGGAGACCAACCGATGTCCATGCCTCAACACGAACATCTCCCAAGTCACGACCCGCAGAACTTGGGGCCGGCCGAAGCCCAGATGTCGCACGCCGGCCCCGAGCACCACGCCCACATGGCGGCGGACTTCCGGAAACGCTTGTGGATCTCACTGGTTCTGACCCTGCCGATACTCGTGCTCTCGCCGATGCTCCAGGAGCTGGTGGGACTGCGAGACGCCGTCCGCTTTCCCGGCGACCTGTACGTGTTGTTCGGTCTTTCTTCCGCGGTCTTCTGGTATGGCGGCTGGCCGTTTCTCAAGGGATTCGTCGAGGACCTCGAGGCCCACCGGCCCGGGATGATGACGCTCATCTCCGTCGCGATCGCCACGGCATATCTCTACAGCAGCGCCGTGGTGTTGGGCCTTTCGGGCAAGACGTTCTTCTGGGAGTTGGCGACACTCGTCGACATCATGTTGCTCGGGCATTGGATCGAAATGAAGTCCGTGATGGGGGCTTCGCGAGCTCTGGAGGAACTGGCCAAGCTCATGCCCTCCGACGCGCACAGACTCATGCCCGACGGAAGCGTGAAGGACGTGCCGCTGAGCGAGCTGTCGGTGGATGACAAGGTCCTGATCAAGCCCGGCGAGAAGGTTCCCGCAGACGGTGTCATCGTGGCCGGAGAGAGTTCGGTCGACGAAGCGATGCTGACCGGGGAATCAACCCCCGTGGCCAAGAAGACGGGCGCAAGAGTCATCGGCGGGTCCATCAACGGGGAGGGCTCGCTGACCATCGAGGTCAAGGGCACCGGCAGGGATTCGTTTCTCTCCCAGGTCATCGATCTCGTCAAGCAGGCCCAGGAAAGCAAGTCAAAGACCCAGGACCTCGCCAACACGGCTGCGATGTGGCTCACCATTGTTGCCTTGGGGGGGGGCGTGATCACCTTCCTCATCTGGCAGGTTCTCGTGGGCCAGGACTTCGCGTTCGCCATTGAACGCACCGTCACCGTCATGGTCATCGCCTGCCCGCACGCCTTGGGCCTCGCCGTGCCGCTGGTGGTCGCCGTCTCTACGGCCCTGGCCGCGAGCAACGGCTTGCTCATTCGCAATCGTGTTGCCTTCGAGGGGGCTCGGAAGCTGCGGGCCATCATCTTCGACAAGACCGGCACGCTGACCGAGGGCCGATTCGGCGTCACCGATACCTTGATACTTTCGCCGGACATCAACGAAGAGACGCTGCGCACCTACGCTGCCTCCCTCGATGCGAACTCCGGACATCCGATCGCCAAGGCCATCGCCGCCTCTTCGGAAAAGAAGCTGCCCGTCGGAGGCTTCAAGAGCATCACGGGCAAGGGTGCCGAAGGCCGGGTCGAGGGCAAGGACATCAAGGTGGTCAGCCCCGGCTATCTGCGCGAGCAGAGCATCGCGCTCACCGACCCGCGCGTGGAGCCCCTGCAAGCCCAAGGCAAGACGGTCGTGTTTGTCCTTGTGGACGGGAATCTGAAAGGGGCGATTGCCCTCGCCGACAAGGTCCGACCCGAGGCGAAGCAAGCGATTGACGCCCTGAAGGCGCTCGACATCGCCTGCATGATGCTCACCGGCGACAACAAGGCGACGGCCAAATGGGTCTCGGACCAGGTCGGACTGGATGAATACTTCGCCGAGGTCTTGCCCCAGGATAAGGCGGGCAAAGTGAAAGAGGTCCAATCACGGGGCGTGTCGGTGGCCATGACCGGCGATGGCGTGAACGACGCCCCGGCGCTGGCCCAGGCTGATGTCGGCATCGCCATCGGAGCCGGTTCCGATGTGGCGGTGGAAACTGCCGACGTCATCCTGGTGCGGAGCAATCCGCTGGACGTCGTGGCCATCGTGCGACTCTCTCGCGCCACGTATCGGAAGATGGTTCAGAACCTTCTCTGGGCCACGGGCTACAACGTCGTCGCCATTCCGCTGGCCGCCGGAGCGCTCTACGCGTGGGGCGTGCTGCTCACACCCGCCCTGGGTGCGGTGTTGATGTCGGCCAGCACGGTGATCGTGGCCATCAACGCGAGACTGCTGAGACTGCCGAGATGACCAACTCCATGATCCCCGCCCAAACGGGAGAAGCGAACCCGACGCCTTGGGCCCGTGTCCAGGGGGCGCAATTCCTCAGCGGGCGACGCTCACGTCCTCGGGTCGCCCGTCACTTCGACGCGCCAGCGCCAGGGTGAGGACGGGGACGATCACCCACTGCAGCAGGGGCGAGAGGCCAACCCCGAAGACGATCGGCATGTGCGGTGCGTATGTCCAGCGACCAGCCGCCAGCGCCCAACGCTCCAGGGCGATAGTCGCCACCTCCCCCACCGCGATCCATAGGAGCGCAGGACTGGTCAGCCTGCCTTCGAACGGCCACCGCCAGCCGAACAGAAGAGCGGTGCAGGTCCAGGCGAGGCCCGAGAGGGTCACGTCCCCCAGCGCCGCGAACAGACACCGGGGTGCGTGCTGCCACCACGACATGCCAGCGAAGTTGGTGAACAGGCGGGCCTGAGCCATCTCCCAAGCGAAGTGAAGGGCCAAGAGGCCAAGCCCGAAGATCAGCCAGCAGCGAGCCCCGTGACGCACCGCTACGCGCCGTCCGAGAATACACGCTGCGATCGGGGCAGCTCCGTGCGCTCCTTCCACACGATCCAGATGTACAGGGACGAGTTCGAGTCGCGACGGCAGTCCTACATCGGCCTCGTGCCCTGACCTCGGCCGACCCCGCGCTCCTAGTGTAGCGTCTCCTACATCTTCCAGCCCATCTTCACGGCCTGCGCCACCAGGGTCTCCACGCGCGACCGCGTGGCGTCGATGGTGGGATACCCCCGCGCGCGCCCTGCGTGCTATAAGACCCGCACTTCCAAGAAAGGGGGGCTCGATGCGCAAGTTCTTTGTGTGTCTCTCGGTGCTTGGCCTGGCGACCTCGTTCGCCGGACAGGCCCTCGCCGGCGATAACTGGGTGGGGAGCTGGAAGCTCAACGCGGCGAAGTCGCAGATGGGCGCGAACGCCATCCGCGCCCAGACGTTGAAGTTCGAGGCCACGGCCGGCGGGATCAAGCTCACGTCGGACGGGACGGACGCGGACGGGAAGCCGATGCACGGAGGATACACGTCGAAGTTCGACGGCAAGGACGTGCCCTGGACCGGGAACCCCATGGCGGACACGGCCTCGCCGAAGCGGATCGACGACAACACCTACGAGAACGTCTGGAAGAAGGCCGGGAAGGTGACGGTCACCGCGAAGGTGTCCGTCTCGAAGGACGGAAAGACGCTGACCGTCAGTCAGACCGGTACCGACGAGAAGGGAAAGGCCGTCAGCTCGGTCGCGGTGTACGACCGGCAGTAGGCCCCGCCAGGCCCCGCGGGGGCGCTGGCGCGGGACGCTATTCCGCCCGCAGCGCTTCCGTGGGGCTGATCCTCGAGGCGTGCCTGGCAGGCATGTAGCAGGCGATCTGGGCGATCGCGATGAGCAGGAGGGTGACGCCGCCCAGGACGGGAACACTGCTCGCCTGGATGCCGGGGAAGGCCGCCACCATGAGCCGGGAGATGCCGAAGGCGCCGAGCAGGCCGATGGCGGAGCCGATGAGCGCGAGCTTCGCTCCGGAGGTGAGCACGAGGCGGGTGATGTCTCCCTTCTGGGCGCCCAGCGCGAGGCGGATGCCGAATTCGCCGGTGCGTTGGGCCACCGTGCGGGCGATGACGCCGTAGACGCCCAGGCAGGCCAGACCGAGCCCGAGCACGGCCAGGAGGGACAGGAGGCTGCCGATGATCGATTGGTACTTGCCCGCCCTGGCGATCGTGATCTCGGCGGGTTGGAGCTGGCGCACCGGCAGGTCCGGGTCGAGCGACATCATGGTGGTGCGGATGCCGTCGACGAGAGTGGACGGTGCGACGGCGGCGGTGCGCACGGCGATCTCGCTTCCGTGCCGGGGTTCCTGGGCCATGGGTTGGTAGATCTGGTAGGTCACGGCGAGCCGATCCGAGGCCACCGATTGGATGTCGGCGACGACGCCGACGATCTCTCCCCAGGAGATGGTGTCGCCGCCCTTCTGGGCGATGCGCCGGCCCAGAGGGCTCTCACCACCAAAGAGACCATTGGCCATGGCCTGGTTGACGATGAAGACCTTCGGGGACGTGAGGGTGTCGCGTTCGTTGAAGGTGCGTCCGTCGAGCACGCGGGTGCCGACGGTTTCGAAATAGTGGGGACTGACGCCGCTCGTGACGGCGACGGGCTCATGGCCGCGCTCGGGAGTCTCGCGACCGGCGACGACGTACTTGCGGGGCTCGGCCAGACCGAAGAAGGGCATCGAGTAGGAGATGCTGGCGGATGCCACTCCGGGCAGCGCTTCGAGACGCTCCAGGGCGAGGCGCTGGAAATCCGCGACTTCCCTGCCGCTCGGGTAGGTGGCGGTCGACAGGAGCATGGTGCCGGTGACGAGGTGGTCGGATTCCCAACCGAAACGGCGGTTGTTCCACTCGTGGAGCCCGCGCACGAAGAGGGCGGCGCCGGCGAGCAGGACCATTGCGAACGTGAATTGGCCGGCGATGAGGAATTGGCGGAACCGCCGGTGGCCGCGGTCCCCGGTGGTGCCGCGCGAGCCGCTCTTGAGCGTGGCGTTCGGATCGAGCCGGAGGGCGAAGAGCGCAGGAGCGACGCCGAAGGCGAGGGCCGTGCCGACTGAGGCCAGCAGCGCCCAGCCGAGCACGCGCCAGTCGAGGTCGAAGATGAGGGGATCGCCACTGTCCAGTGCGGCGAAGGCGTTCAGCCAGTCGTGAGTCCACAGCGCGACCTGGATCGCGAGGATGCCGCCCGCGAAGGCCAGCAGCAGGGACTCGAGGAACAGGGGGCGCAGCAGCTTGATGCGCGAGGCGCCGAGGGCGGAGCGCACGGCCAGCTCGCGCGCGCGGGCCACCGTGCGGGCGAGCAGGAGGTTGGCCAGGTTGGAGCAGGCGATGAGCAGCACGAACCCGGAGAGACCGACCAGCATGCCGACGATGCCCTTCGCATTCTCGGGTATCACGGAGTCGTAGATCGGGAGGGTGCGCCAGGCGCTTCCGGCGTGGGCGGCCGGGAAGTCGGCGGCGAGGCGGCGCCCGAAGCTGGCGATGAAGGCGTCCGCTTGCGCGCGGGTGAGGGTGCTCGAGCGACGCCCGACGAGGCGGAGCCAGGCGGAGCTACGGTCGGTCGCTTCCTTTTCGGTGAGACCGAGCGGCCGGAAGAGGTCGAACGCACCCAGATGGCGCCAGTCGTTCAAGGTGGCGGGCAGCACGCCGACGATCTCGTGGGTTTCGCCGTCGACGCGAACCGTGCGGCCGATGATGTGACCGTCGCCCCCGAAGCGGTTCTGCCAGCATCGGTGGCTGATGATGAGGACGCGATGGTTGCCCAGGAGGGTCTCGTCGGGACGGAAGCTGCGGCCGAGCTCGGGCTCGGTGCCGAGGGTGTGAAAGAGATTGGCGGAGATGCGCAGGCCGAGCGCCATCTCGGCGGGCTCGCCGGGCTCGGAAAGGCTCATGTCCGAGACGCCGTAGGCGGCAATCTCGCCG
Source organism: Vicinamibacteria bacterium (assembly GCA_041481445.1). Classification (GTDB taxonomy): domain Bacteria; phylum Acidobacteriota; class Vicinamibacteria; order Fen-336; family Fen-336; genus AA29. The sequence continues at coordinate 37,451 of JBGPBV010000035.1, read as the reverse complement.
TAGCCGTTCGTCTGGGACTTCAGGTCGAGGTAGTCGGCCGGCGAGACTCCGCCCCGAGAGCTCTGGGCCGTGGTGCGATAGATGCGCTCCAATTGGCGGCTGTCGGCATAGGGCAGCGGGCGCAGCAGCAGCGCATTGAGGATGCTGAAGGCCGACGTGTTGGCGCCGATGCCGAGTGCGAGCGTGATGACGGCGATGAGTGTGAAGCCTGGAGAGCGAAACAACGACTTGAGGGCGAAGCGGAGGTCGTTCATGGCTTTCAGCTCCGCCCGCTGATACGCAGATACCGCGCCAGGCTCTGCCGCTGGGGCACATCGCGCTGCATGGCAAGGCTTTGTGCCCAGACCGGCGGTCTCCATGACCGCAGCCGGCTGTCCGCTCCTGACATCCAGCGGTCCCGGAATCGGGCACCGGCTGGATTGGCCCTCAGGCGGCGATCAGCGCTTCCCGCGCTTCTTGCTCCGGGCCCTCTTCCCCGCCGCCGCACGCGGGCGCTTCCCGGCCTCATCCGGCGCAGTCAAGTCTGGCTTGGCCAGCGGCCGACTGCTTCGTCGCACGCGGTTCTGACGTCCGGAATAGCCTCCCCGCGCGCGTGGTAGTCTCCGCGGCGACCGTCCGCCTTCGGAGGCTTCATGAGACGCGCGGCCGTCGGGATCCTGGCCCTATTCGCCGGCACTGCGGGCTGGTCGAGCGCCCAGCCCCTCGCCGAGCGCGACCTGCCGCCGGCGCTCCGGCCCTGGACGGCGTGGATCCGCGACGAGATCCCGGATCGCGTCTGCACGGCCGTCCAGGGGACGGCGGTGTGCCTGTGGCCGGGACGGCTCGATCTTCGCCTCGCCGGTGAGGGTGGGACGTTCACCCTCGAGGCCTATGCCGACCGCGCGCTGGACCTGCGCCTGCCCGGTGATGCCCAGCGCTGGCCGCAGGACGTCCGGCTCGACGGCCGTCCGGCGGTCGTGATCGAGCGCGATGCGGGCCCGGCCTTGCGCCTCCCAGCGGGAACGCATCGGATCGACGGGCGGTTCGTGTGGACGCACCTCCCCGATTCGCTCCCGGTGCCGCCGCGCCTGGCTCTCGTGGACCTGGCCGTGGCCGGACGGCGCGTGCCGCTCCCGCGGAGGGACGAGGCCGGTCTGGTCTGGCTGCGGACGGAGGGCGAATCGGCGGCGAGCGCGGAGAGCCTGCGCCTCCAGGCCTTCCGTCGCGTGGCGGACGGCATCCCGATCTGGGTCGAGACGCGCCTGAGCCTGGAGGTGTCCGGCAAGGCGCGCGAGGTCGAGCTGACGGGCGCGCTGCTCCCGGGCACGGTGGTCGTCGCCGTCTCGGGGGACCTGCCCGCGCGCATCGACGAGGCGGGCCGGCTGCGGGTCCAGGTCCGGGCGGGCACCTTCACCGTGACCGTCCTCGCGCGCGCCGAAGACCGGCCCGGCGCGCTGGCGCGATCGCCGCTCCAGGAGCCGTGGCCGCCGCGCGAGGTCTGGGTCTTCGCCGCGAACGAGACGCTCCGGCAGGTCGAGCTGTCGGGGCTGCAGCCCGTGGACCCGTCGCGCACGGACCTGCCCGCGGAGTGGCGTGCCCTGCCCGCCTTCCTCGTCGAGCCCGACGCGCGCCTCACGGTGAAGGAGGTCCGCCGGGGCGAGGCGGAGGCGGCGCCCGACCGCATCCAGCTCCGCCGCGAGCTGTGGCTCGACGTCGCCGGCCGCGGCTTCACCGTGCGCGACACGTTCTCGGGATCCCTCTCGCGCACGTGGCGGCTCGACCTCCCGCAACCGGCGGAGCCCGGCCGCGTGAGCGTCGACACGACGGAGCAGCTCATCACGGCCAACCCCACGACCCAGGCGCCCGGCGTGGAGCTGCGTCGCGGCGCTCTCAGGCTGGAAGCGGACTCGCGCGTCCCGCGGTCGGGACGGCTGCGCGCGGTCGGTTGGTCCGCGGACGTCGAGCAGCTCGCGGCCGACCTGCACCTGCCGCCCGGCTGGTCGCTCCTGGCCGCCACGGGCGTGGACGAGGCGCCGGGCGCGTGGACGGGCCGGTGGACGCTGCTCGCGTTCTTCTTCGTCCTCATCGTGGCCCTGGCCATGGGCCGCCTCTTCGGCCGCGGATGGGGCGTGGTCGCCCTGCTCGCGGTCGTCTTCGCGTACGACGAGCCGGGCGCGCCGTTCCTCGTCTGGCTGAGCCTGCTCGGGGCGACGGCGCTGTCCGCGGTCGCTCCCGAGGGCTGGCTGCGCCGCCTGGCGCGGATCTGGCGCGGGGCGAGCCTCCTCGTCCTGCTCGTCATCCTGGTCCCGTTCGTGCGCGATCAGGTCCGGGAGGCGCTGTATCCGCAGACACGCGCCTCCGAATCGATCGCCGGCCTGCAATCGATGGCGCCGGCAGCTCGAGCCGTGCCGCCGGCGGCCCCCCCGGCCACGGTCGCGTCGCGGAGCGATGTCTCCAACGAGGCCGCGGACAAGCTCAGGGAGCTCGGTTACGTCGCTCCCCAGCAAGCTGTGCCCGGCGGCATCGTGGGCGGAGTCGTCGGAGGCGTGCGGAGCGCCCCGGAGGCGAACGAGCCCCAGGAAGAACTCAAGGCCCCACAGAAAGCGGAGCCCACGCGCAAGCTGTCGCGATTCTCGTCGCTGAACGCCGCGCTCGAGCAGGACCCGCGCGCGGTCGTCCAGACCGGGCCCGGGGTGCCGACGTGGACCTGGAGCACCTACGGCCTGGGCTGGGCCGGACCGGTGAAGAGCGATCAGACGGTCCGGCTCTGGCTCGTTTCGCCCGGCATGAACCGGCTCTTGACGCTGGTGCGGCTGTTCCTCGTCCTGCTCCTGGCCGTGCGGCTCCTGATCGACGGCAGCTCGCTCGTCTCGCGGCCGTCTCCGGCGCCGGCCGCGGCCGCGCTGATCCTCCTGGCCCTCGTCCCACGATCCGCGGGCGCGCAGGACGCGATCCCGGACCGCGCGATGCTCGACCAGATGAAGGCCCGGCTGGGACGCCTCGAGCCTTGCCAGCCCGCCTGCATCTCGACGTCGACCCTGCACGTGCGGCTCGGCGGGGAGACGCTCGCCTTCGAGGCGGAGGTCCATGCCGCGGATGCCGGGGCGTGGCCCCTGCCCGGCCCCCCCGCGAGCTGGACCCCGTCCGAGGTGCGCGTGGACGGCCAGGCGACGGGCGCCCTGGCGCGTCTCGACGACGGGTTCCTCTATGTCCGCGTCACGCCGGGCGTGCACCGGGTGCGGGCGTCGGGGCCGGTCCCGCGCGCGGATACGTTGACTCTCCAGCTCCCCCAGCGTCCACGGCGCGCCGACGCCGACACGCCGGGCTGGGACGTGGCCGGGCTGCGCGCCGACGGTCCCCCCGACGGCTCGATCCAGCTCAGCCGGCGGTTGCGCGCGGGAGAGCGCGCGCGCGAAGAGTCGGGGGCGGGATACGCGCCCTGGCTCGAGGTCACGCGCACGTTGAGCATCGGCCTCGTGTGGCGCGTGCACACCGAGGTCCGTCGGGTGAGCCCGACCGGCACGCCGATCTCGCTGCGGGTCCCGCTCCTCGCGGGCGAGGCGCCCACGGAGGCGGACCTCCAGACCGAGGACGGCGTCGCCCTGGTCTCGCTCGCGCGCGACCAGACGGAAGCCCGATGGTCCTCGACCCTCGCCTCCGCGGACACGCTCACGCTGAAGGCGCCGGAAGGCCAGCCCTGGTCGGAGGCCTGGAGCGTCGAGTGCGGCGTCATCTGGCAGTGCGAGACCACGGGTGTCGTGCCCGTCGCCCATCAACGGCAGGGCGTCCTGGCCCCGCAGTTCCGGCCCTGGCCCGGCGAGTCGCTCGCGCTTCGCTTCCGCCACCCGGCGGCGGTGCCGGGGCAGAGCCTCACCCTGCAGGCGCTGGCTCTGGACACGACACCGGGCGAGCGTCTGACCACGACCACCCTCACCCTCACCGCCCGGACGAGCCGCGAGGAGCCGCTCGTGCTCACGCTGCCGGGCGATGCCGAGGTGCAGGAGGTCACGGTCTCCGGGCAGGCACGGCCGGCCAAGCCCGATCAGGGCCGGCTGCGCGTCACCCTGCCCGCGGGCTCGCAGACCGTGGTCGCGAGATGGCGAGAGCCGCGCGGCATGCGCCTCTATCAGCGCGTTCCCGACGTCGGGCTGCCCGTGCCCGCCGTCAACGTGGAGACGATGCTGCACCTGCCGGAGAACCGCTGGCTGCTGTTCACGCGCGGTCCGGCCTGGGGCCCGGCCGTGCTCTTCTGGGGCTACCTCGTCTTCGCCGTCGTGGTCGCCCTCGGCCTCGGGCTCTTCGCGGACACGCCGCTCGGGATCGGCGAGTGGCTCCTCCTCGCGCTGGGCCTCACCCAGTCGACGGCCCTGGGAGGGCTGGTCGTGTCCGGCCTGTTCATCGCCCTGGCCTGGCGCGCGCGGCGCCCGCGTCCGTCGCCTCTGGCGCACGATGCGCTCCAGCTTCTGCTCGTCGTGTGGATCTTGATCGCCCTGGCCGTGCTCTACGACGTCGTGCAGCAGGGATTGCTCCTGCGGCCCGACATGCAGGTCGCGGGAGCGGAGAGCAACAACGCCGTGCTGCGCTGGTACGCGGACCGCGTCGAGAATGCCACGCCCGCCGCCGGAGTCGTCAGCCTTCCCCTATGGGTCTATCGCAGCCTCATGCTGGCCTGGGCCCTCTGGCTGGCGGTGAGCCTGGTGCGCTGGGCCGGCTGGTCCTGGCGCGCCCTGGGCGAAGGCGGGCTCTGGCGGCCGCTGCCGCGCCGCCCGCGCAAGACCGCGCCCCCTCCGCCGCCCGCGCCCACGCCGGGGGCGCCCGCCTCGCCGAGCTCGCCCTGAAGTCGCTCAACGCGCGCGCAGCGACTGCAGGGCCAGGTAGGAGGCCTTGGCCCGGCCGTGCACGTCGAGGAGGCCGAAGCTGTTCCAGGGCAGGACCGGCTCCTGCCAGCAATACCAGATGGTCAGCGGGATGCCGCTACTCCGGTTGACGGTCAGCGCGCGCACGAGGTAGTCGGCCTGGACGTCGGTCTCGGCCTCGTGCCCCTGATATCCCCACTCGCTCACGACCAGGGGCACGCGGCGCGGCGCACCGTACGCCTTCATCATCCGGCGGACGTCGCCGTAGATCGGCGCCGCCGCCTCGGGATAGGCCGCGGAATAGGGATGGATCGACACCGCGTCCACGATCCCGAGGAGCCCGCGGCGGAAGGTCGCCTCGAGGTAGTCGCGGTCGAACGTCTCTCCGCCGAGCGCCGGCCCGAGGATCCATGCCGCCGGGTCCTCGCGGCGGATGGCGGCGGCGGCCTCCTGGGCGAGCGCAACGTAGCAGACGGGGTCGGGCGCGCCCATCCAGAAGCGCGGCACGTTGGGCTCGTTCCAGATCTCCCAGGCCGCGCGTCCACGGAAGTGGCGGGCCGCCGCTCCCGAGAAGGCGGCGAAGGCGGCGCGGGCGGGATCAGAGCACGGCGGCGCCATGCCGTCGTAGAGGGCGTTGCCGTAGTCGAGGATGAGCAGGACACGGATGGCCCTGCTCTCCGCGGCCGCCACCAGAGGGTCCCAGGTCGAGAAATCGTACTTGCCCGGCTCCCGCTCGGCGTGGCTCCAGGCCAGGTCCGCCCGCACCCAGCCGATTCCCGCCGCCGCCATCTGCTCGACCTGCTCGTGAGCGTGGCCGGCGAACTCCACGGCCACACCGACGTCGGAGTCCGCCGCGGCCGCGCGGCGAGCGGGATCCTTCGCCGTGGCCACGGCCGGCAACGCGAGGGCGACGGGAACGGCCAACCATCGGGCCCGCATGGACCCTGAGGATACCGCCTCGCTCTTCCCTCGTCAGTCCGCCCCGTCCTGGCGGGCGAAGCGCACCGTGTACCCGCCGACGCGCTTGCCGTGGTCCTTCCCCACGTCGATGTCCGACCGGTAGTGGATGCCGCCGTAGAGGCGGGAGATCGCGGCCTCGTCCCTCATGGCGTCGAAGCTGCTGGCACCGCTCGGGAACAGGTAGGCGAGGACGACGGCGGCCGCCGCCGAGAAGGTGGAATGGCCGGAGGTGTACGACGGGAAGTTCGGAAGCCCGATGACGGTCTTGATGGTCGGGTCCAACTGCGAGGGGCGCGGGTTGAAGTAGGCGTACTTGGTGTCCCAGCAGGCGACGGCGGCGTCGTGCATGGCCATGTTGACCAGCGCGAACGCGCGCGCGGCCCGGACCTCGCTGAAGTGCGCGCCCGCCACGTAATCGGCCGCGATCGCGTTCCAATGTCCCGGCGGCGTGGGCGTGCTCACGCCGTCCGCCCACTTGTAGACGATGGCGAGCTGGTCGCGCGTGAGGCCGTCCACCGCCGCCTTCACCTCCGCCAATTCCTGCTTCATCTGGGCGGAGGAGGTGGACGGGGGCGGCGCCGGGCGCTCGGTCACGATGTCGGTCGGGGTCATCATCCAGGCCCTCACCTGCCCGAACGCGGGGAGCATGGGCGGCCGCGCCGGCGACTCCAGGCTCTTCCAGGCGATCTCGCCCTTGGCGGTGGCGGCGTTCGTCAAGGACTGCACCAGCGCGGGGGATCCGCCCGCCGTCCTCATCCCGTCCGTGGCCGCGCGGGCCGCGAACACGGGGGCGACCGCCTTGCCCAGGGCGAGGCCGACCGAGATGTCGCTGGCCGTGGCCTTGCCCGAGAGCAGCGCGACCTCCCTCTCTTCGCCCGCCCGGCGCGTGATCTCCTCGACCGCGGTCGGGAAGAGCAGCTTGAGCAGCTCGGCGGTGACGCCGGAGAGCACGGCGTCCTCGGACGGATAGGCGGGCAGGTCGGTCACCGTCATCAGCGCCTGGACGGAGCTGTCCACCCGCGCCGGTGAGCGGCGGTTGTACTGGTACTTGTAGGCCCAGGCGACCTTGAGGGCCTCGAACTGGGCCACCGCCACGTAGCTGTACGCGCGCGCGGCATAGGGCGGGTTGCCGAACGGAAACACCGGGTCCGCGAACGGGTTCTCGGAGTCCGGCACCGGGTAGGTGCCGTTGCGGGGCGCGGGGGGCAGGTCCGCCTGCGCCACCAGCTCGCGCAGGATCTCGTTCCAGCGCAGCACGCCGCCCGCGCTCCAGTACTCGATCTCCTCGCGCTGCGCGCTCGTGATGCTGGCCTGGGCCGTCTTGATCGCGTCCAGCTCGGCCCGGTAGGCGTCGGAGGTCACGGGCGCCGGCGCGGGCACCACGAAGTCGCTGGGGCTGCCGAGCACGATCATGCGCCAGGTGCCGGCCCCGGCGTCGCCGCTGGCCGGCGCGGCGGCGGGCAGGCTGGCCGAGGTCGGGATGCTGCCGCCGCCACAACCCCCGGCGAGGATCGAGACGGCGACGGCGGCGGCGACGGCCCGCGATACGGCGGAGAACGCTCTCATGGGTATGGTCGCCTCTCGGTCAGAAGTGGAACGTGTAGAGCAGGCCGCCGGTGAACGTGGTGGATTGCCCCACGTTCCGGCCGCGCACGGTGTAGGCGCCCCTGGCCTCGATCGACAGGTCCTTCGCCTTGGGGATCGAGTACATCACGAGCGCGTCCACCCTCGAGGAGTTCATGCGGTTCGAGACGAAGGGGATGTCCTGCCGGCGGATGTCACCCCCGCCGCGCGTGATCCGCTGGGAGAAGGAGACGGGCACGTAGAAGGCGCCCTTGCGGTAGCCCGCGCTCACGACGTAGTCGAAGACGTCGGGCATGGCGACCTCGTCGCTCATGAAGAGCTGGCCGTCCGTGTAGTAGTAGGGCCGGTCGAGGGTCACGTGGCCGCGCCACGTGTAGGCGGCGGAGCCGGTCAGGAACCAGCCCGCCCGGTCGTGGAAGTCCAGGGTCAGGCGTCCGGACACGCTGCGGCTGTGGCTGCCGATCGAGAGCGGCTGGAAGTCCGGCGTGTAGGCGCTCATGGGCGTCCCCGTGGAGGCCACGAGGATCGTGCGCAGCGCTCCCCTCTTCGTGAACGCGGTCTCCAGGACGTTGAACTTGGCGGCGAGGGTGAGGTCCTGGAAGCCGCTCATGCCGTGGAGCACGCCCTGGCTGGGATGCGTCCAGACGTAGGGCACCATCGCCAGCACGTTGAGCCGGCCGGTGATCCCGTAGTCGCCGACCCAGGAGAGGCTCTGGGTGGTGATGGTGCCGATGTTGCCGTTGTCCCGCTTGAGCGCGCCCTCCCAGTACTCGTCCCAGGTGTCGTGCGTATAGGCGAAGCCCGTGCACAGGGTGCGCTTCGACATCATCACGCCGTCGTCGATCGTCTGGGCGTGGAGGGTCGGAGCAGCCAGGGCCAGAAGGACGAGCGGCCACGCGGCGCTCCGCGCGGCGAGCGCGCGGGGAGCGAGTCGCGACCGGAAGGTACGAGCCAAGGGCATGTTTCCTCTCCGCTGGAGATAGGGACTCCGCGCGGGGTTGGCAACAAGCGTGCCGGCCGGCACGGCGGCGGCGCGGAGGCGGCGGGTCGCGTCGGGAACGCGCGCCGGTCGTGCGGATTAGGGCCGATCGCGCGAGGGCTCGGGGGAGGAGGGAGCCGGCTCCGCCCCCGCCGTCACATAGTTCCTATGGACGGATCCTACGCCGCGGTCAACTTCCTATACCGTCTCGAGACCCCTCGGATGCCTGGAGACCTAGGCGCCGCAGAAGGCGAGGATGGCCAGGATGGCGACCACGATCGTCTTCCCCGACGAACGCGCGCCGTGGTCGCTCGCGATCACGGCAGGCCGACGGGCGCCGGGCCAGGCGGCATGGAAGCCTCGCGCCGCGTCACCGCCTTCAGGACGCCGCCGGCCCGGCGGCGGCTGTCCGCCTGCGCGACGTCGGACAGGCTGATCACGCCGACGCAGCGCCCTTCGTCGTCCGCCACCACCAGCCGTGACTTCCGCAAGGCGCCCATCCTCCGCTCCGCGTCCTGCAGGGTGTCCTCGGGGTGGCAGATCCGGACGTCGCGGGTCATGACCTGGCCCACCGCCGTGTCCGGGGCCCGACCCTCCGCGACCACGCGGAGGGCGAGGTCACGGTCGGTGATGACGCCCACGACCTGCCTCTCCCCGTCCACGACGGGGAGGAACCCGACGTTGTTGTCCCGCATCATGCGGGCGCAAGCCTCGACGGTGAGGTCCTCCGTGCATCGAGCGACTTCCCTCTTCATGAGGTCGCGACAGCGCATGGCCCCTCCTTCCCTTCGTCGGACGCATCGATCATGCGGGCGGGCGTGAGGGCCGTCCATGGATCCGATGCACGTAGATGAACAAAGGTGTCCAGGGGCCCTTCCCCGCTTGGACCCTAGTCAGAACGACACCCGCACCCCCAGCCGGACGTTGCGCTCACCGTAGCTCCCGGTCGTGCTCGTGATGAACCCGAAGGTGCCGGCGTCGGAGATGTTGTTCCCCGGGTTCGAGAAGTTGGGATGGTTCAGCGCGTTGAGCGCCTCCAGTCGGATCTGCACGTTGACCGACTTCGGCAGCGAGAACGTGCGGAACAACCCCAGGTCGACGTTCCAGAAGCCGGGCCCGCGGATGCTGTTTCGCGGCGAGGTCCCGAAGCGCTGCGCCTGTCCGGCCGGGATGTTGACCGCCTGGTAGGCGCTGCGGTCGAAGTACTGGTAGTCGTTCGGGTCCGCTCCCGCCGGCGGCCGGTTCACGTTGTTGCCGGGGAAGGTGGCGACGTCGCCCTTGATGAGGTCGGGCACCTGCGCGCTGCCCGCCGCGTTGAGGTTGAACCCCGTGTTCTGGACGATGTAGATCGGCGTGCCGCTCATGATGCTGACGATCCCGTTGAGCTGCCATCCTCCGAGGATGGCGGCGCCCACGCCTTCCGTCGCCCAGTGGCGGTTCTTGCCGAACGGCAGGTCCCAGGCCCCGTACGCCTGGAGGTTGTGGAGCCGGTCGTAGCCGGCGAGGCCCTTGTTGCGCTCCTTCTCCGGCATGTACTGGATCCTCGGCCCGCCCGCGCCGGCGGCGTTGCCGCCACCGTTGTCCGCGTAGTTGGTCGTCTTCGACAGGGTGTAGGAGATGCCCCCCTGCGCCGTCGCGGAGCGCGCGCGCAGCTGGGTCTGCAGACCGTCGTAGACCGTGTCTCCGTAGGGCATGATCATGTTGATGTTGCCGGTCACGTTCGAGAGCCCGTCCAGGACGAGCGGGCGTCCGGCGTCGCCGGTGCCCGGCGCGCCGGCGTTGATGTTGATGTAGTTCATCTGCCCGATCGCCCGCGTGCCGACGTAGGCGGCCTGCGCGGTCAGCCACGAGCTCAACTCGCGCTGGACCGAGACGTTGAACGAGTGGATGTACTTCCGGTTGGGCTCCGCGGGATAGGTGTTGAGGCTGGTGCCCCTCGGCAGGAGCAGCTTGCCCTGGCTGAAGTCAGGGGCGCCGCTGGGCGGGATGAGGCCCTGCCGCAGCGTCGTGACGGGGATGAAGGGGTTCTGGGCGCCGTTGAGCGTGATCTGGGGCATGGCCCAGATGAACACGGTCGGATAGGCGTCGCGGAAGTCGGTGAAGCTCCTCGGATCGCCGGCGAGCGCGTAGCCCGCGCGGATCACCGTCTTCTCGTGGAAGCGATAGGTGAGCCCGGCACGGGGCAGGAACTGGCCGGATCCGGACGAAGCGAAGGTGTCCTGGGGAGTGTCGCCGTAGCCGCCGATGTAGACGTACCCGTCCGCGGGGTCGAAGCGGTTGACGCCCTTGCCGTCGGGCCGCGTCGGGAACGGCCGAAGCTCCCAGCGCACTCCGAGCGCGAGCGTCAGGTTGCGGGAGACCTGCCACGTGTCCTGGAGGTAGGACGCGTAGGTCTTCATGTAGATCGAGTTCGGGTTGACGAGCTGGTCGACCTTGCCCGCGCCCGAAGGGGCCCCGAGCAGGAAGGCGGCCCAGGAGTTGAACCGCACGTCGGACGGTGCGGGAGCGCCCTGCAGCATGGTCGACTGGCCGTTGAACTGGAACGTCCCGCGCACCGTCTGGAACGCCCCGCCCTGGGGCTGGAAGTGGTTGATCTGCTGGTCCAGGTACTCGAACCCTCCGCGGAACATGTGCGCACCGCGCTGCTTCTGCAGGTTCACGGACGCCGAGTAGGTGTTGTCGCGGAACTGGAACGGGTTGCCCGTGTTCGCGTTGCCGAGGTTGGCCCAGTTCGAGATCTGGATCCCGGGCAGGCCGCCCTGCATGCGGTCCGGGCCGTTGGTCCCGGGGATGTTCATCTTGTCGGCGTCGGACCCGATGTTCTCGTCGATGTCCGGGGCCTCGGAGCCCAGCACCTGGTGCGTGAAGCCGATGTTGGCGTCCAGCAGCAGCGTCGGATCGAGGATGTAGGTGGCGCCGACACCCAGGACCTGCGTGCGGCCGGGCGAGCGGCCCACCTGCCCACCGCCCGCCGACCCTCCGCCCGCCTCTCCCAGGCTGTACCCGTCGTCGATGAGGTGCGGCGAGTTGCCGTACCGCGCGAAGACGTTGAGGTTCGTCCCCGCATAGGTGAGCTTCAGGTCGTAGTTGGTGCGGTCGTAGGTCAAGGCGCCCGTGGTCAGGACGTTGTTGACGTACCCGGGGCCGGTGGTGGCGGGCAGCCGCTGGACGAGGTACAGGGCCCCCGGGTCGATCCGGTTGGCCGGGATGGTGTTGTTCGGGAACGGCGTGCGCAGGCTGGGATCGGGGTTGGAGAGCGGATCGTAGATGATGGCCCCGCCCTGAGCGGGCGTCGGGAACACGACGCTTCCGGCGGAGGTGGGCCGCAGGCTCTCCGGCGCGATGCTCTGGAGGCTGCTCCCCGCGCCCTGGCGCTGCGTCGTCTTCTCGACGTTGCCGAAGAAGAAGAGCTTGCTCTTCAGGATCGGGCCGCCGACGTTGCCGCCGTACTGGGCGACGATGTTCTTGGGGTTCTTGTCCTGCGTCTGGAAGGCGTTCCGCGCGCGCAGCGCGCTGTTCGTGGAGTAGCCCCAGGCCGTGCCCCGGAAGTCGTTCGTCCCCGACTTGATCACGACGTTGATGGCGGCCCCGCCGGACATGCCCTGCTCGGCGTTGTAGGAGTTCGTGACGATGCTGACCTCCTCGATCGCCTCCGCCGACGGCACGTAGGAGGTGTTGGTCGGCAACCAGGCGTACTGGACGGGAGAGCCGTCGATGCGTGTCTGGTTCTGCCAGCCCGAGACGCCGTTGGCGCTGAACGAGATCGACCGCTGCGGGCTGCCGGCCGTGGAGTTGGCCTCGCCGTTGCCCGACTCCGTCCGCATGATGATGGAGCCCGGGACGACCTGCATCAGGCTCTGATAGTTGCGTCCGAGGCTGCCCGTGATCGGCAGATCGTTGACCTCCTTGGCCGTCTGGGTGATGTGGACGTCGGCCCGGTCCGTCTGGAGAGGTGCGGACACGGAGGCGACCTCGATGGTCTCGCTGACCCCGGAGACCTGCAGGGCGGCGTCGACCCGTCGAACCGCGTTCGAATCGAGTCGGACGCCCTTCTGCACGATCGTGTTGAAGCCGGGGGACTCGATGGTCACCGCGTACTCCCCGGGCAGGAGGTCGCTGAAGAGGTACACGCCGCGCGGATCCGTCGTCGTCTCCTTCGCGACGTTCGTGCCGACGTTCAGCGCCTTCACCTTCGCGCCCGCGACGGCGGCGCCCGTCGGGTCGGTGACATTGCCGGTGAGCGAGCCGTAGAGCACCTGCGCTCCCGCCGACGACGGCGCGATCAGCACGCCCGTCACCCCCAGGAGGAGCGCCGCGATCAGCCCTCCTCGGATCGCCGCCCATCCCCGGGCGGCGCCCTTCCGTCGAGTCCTGGAAGACTGCATTTCGTGCCTCCTTGTTCGAGCTCCATTCTTTTGGCCCAAAAAGGGACGAATCTAGCCGAGGGTAGCCGGAGACAGACCGCCATCGCAATGGATCGAAGTGCGCGGCCGTGAATCGATTTGACTAGCTGGGGCGGGGTCCTGGTTGGAGGCCGGGCTGGGAATCGAACCCAGCAGCCGTCCCGTTCAAGGGACGCTCGACGGGTTTGCAGCCCGCGGGGATCGCCAGATCCCTTGACCGGCCGTCGGTCGACGCGCCTCGACTCACGCCCTCCGGGCCCGCGCGCGCCGCCGCGCGAGCACGCGCGCCGAGAGCGCCGGTCCCCGGCCCGGCTCGCTCCAGGGGCACACCTCGATGCATATGGCGCAGCCGCAGGTCTTGACGAAGTACGGCGGAGGGACGACGAGTCCCCATAATCCAAAGCCGAGGTCGCTACTCCGACTTCGCCGGCGTCGTCTTCTTCAGGCCCTAGAAATCGGCCGTGGCCACCTGCCGGAGGACCAGGCAGAGGTCGAGCGCGGCCTTGCCGCCGACCGCGCTCGCGAAGCGCCGCTGCGCCCGCGCCCAGAGCGGGCGGCCCCTGGCCACGAGCCCCCTGCCCGCGGGAGTCAGCGCCGTCACCCGGCGGCGTCCATCCTGCTCGGACACCGCGAGCCGTACGAGGCCGCGCTTCTCCAGCGGGCGCAGGAGGTGGCCGAGGGTCGAGCGGTCCATGACGAGCAACCCCGCCAGGTCGTGAATCGTGCTCGGACCCACGCGATCGAGGCGGGCCAGGATCGAGAACTGGTTCATGCCCAGGCCGGTGGGTGCGAGCACGTCGTCATAGAGCCTCGTGACCCGCCGCGCCGCCTCGCGAAGGGCGGAGCAGTGACAGGCCTCGGACGCGACGCGGTCAGGCAACGGCCTCGGCCGCGCTGTCGACCAGCTCACGAAGGCGCGCGATCGGAGCGAGGCCGACGCTGCGTCCGGAAAGCTGCCCATTCCGGAAGATCAGCACGGTCGGGATGCTGTGGATGCCGTACCGCTCGGCGATCGCGGAATGGGCGTCCACGTCCAGCTTGCCGACCACCACTTCCGGGCGCTCGTCGGCGAGAGCCTCGATCGTGGGGGCGAGGGCGCGGCAGGGCGGGCACCAGGACGCCCAGAAGTCCACGACGGCGGTCCGATCCGCGGCCAGGGCGATCGCGTCGAAGTTCTCGGCGGTGAGGGTCACGACTTTCGAAGACATGGGTTCCTCCAGGGATCGAGGGCATTTTAGGGGCAATTGCCCCTAATTGTCAAGTCCGGCCCCGCCGCGACGCGTTTTCGTGCGTGCGTTTATCGCTCGAGAGACGTGATTGCGATCACCGGTGCGCACGCTTCGACGGTTTCTTCTTGACATCGCGGGCCGGCGAGAACGATTGTGCACTCGCATCAGGCCGGCAGAGGCTCCCGGCTCTAGAAGGCACCCCGAGGAAGTCGTCGAGAGTTCCTTGATCCTTTTTTGGGGGGTCGCTGAAGTCAGGCCCCGGACAGGGTTGGGCCATCCCTCCTAGAGCCTCAGGTCCAAAACTGTCCCTCGGGCCTCCGGAAAGCTGAACGTCCGAAGTGCGCGTGCGTCCCGGCCTGAGCCTCAGGTCCAGCCTGGCTCCGGCCTGGGGAAAGCTGTGCGCTCGGCGTCCGCTTCCCGGGCGGCGGGTCACTCTGCCCGCCAGGAGACGCGAGTGAAACATTCACGAGTGAGGAATTACCTGAGGTCTGCCTTGAAGCCGGGGCTGATCGCCGGCCTCGGTCTGGCCGTCACGTTCACGGCGGTGGCCGCCACGAAGAACACGAGCCCCGCGGCCACGCACACCGCGGCCGCCCCGGCCCACGGGTCTGCGCACGGCGCGATGCAGGCGGCGGCGCCGGGCGCACCCCGTGTGCATGGACGCAAGCACATGCACATGAAGAACTGGATGGCGGAGCCCACCGGAATCCCCGGCGTATCACCCCTGGACCCCAACACCGTCCCGAAGTTCGTCAACCAGCTCACCAAGCCGCCCGTCCACGTCCCCGTGATCCGGAACGGCAAGACCCGCTATACCGTCACCAGCTCCGCCGTTCAGCTGCAGCTCCTCCCGCCGGGATTCCCGAAGACGACGGTCTACGCCTACGGCGGGGTCGTGAACTTCGCAGAGGCCGGCCAGACGCCGAACATCCAGACCGCCTTCACCTTCCCCGGGCCGACGTTCGAGGCCGTCCGCGGCAAGGACATCTTCGTCCGCTTCAAGAACAACCTCACGGGCAGCCACATCTTCCCCGTCGATCCCACGCTCATGGTGCCGAGCCCGAACGGCGCCCCGATGCCGGACCCGCCGTTCAAGCCGTTCCCTCCGGGCTACAGGCTCTTCCAGCGCCCGATCCCTCTCGTGACCCACCTGCACGGCGGCGTCACGCCGTCCGACTCCGACGGCTTCGTCTTCTCGTGGTTCACGGCCGGCGAGCAGTTCAAGGGCCCGACGTTCAAGTCCTCGACCTTCCACTACTACAACGCCCAGCTGCCGACGACGCTCTGGTACCACGACCACACGATCGGGATGACGCGCCTCAACACCGCGGCCGGGCTGGAGGGCATCTACCTCATCCGTGACACGAACGATCCCATCGCGCCCCTGCTCCCCTCGGGCAAGTACGAGATGCCGCTGATGCTGACCGACCGCGCATTCAACTCCGACGGCTCCATCCACTTCACGCAGGTCGGCGACAACCCCGACATCCATCCCTACTGGGACCCCGAGTACTTCGGCGACACCATCCTGGCCAACGGCAAGGTCTGGCCGAACATGAGGGTGGACCGCCACCAGTACCGCTTCCGCATCGTCAACGGCTCGAACGCCCGCTTCTACAACCTGAAGCTGTCGAACGGCATGTCCTTCATCCAGATCGGCGGCGACGGCAGCTACCTGCCCGCGCCGGTGACCCTGACCGAGGCGCTCATCTCGCCCGCGGAGCGCATGGACATCCTGATCGACTTCTCCCACGTGCCGGCGGGAACGAAGATCGTCCTGCAGAACACCGCCAATCAACCCTTCCCGGGCGGTGATCCCGTCGACCCCAACACCACCGGAGTGGTGATGCGGTTCCAGGTGCGTGACACCCCGGCCGTGCACCCGCGCCCGCTGCCCGCCACCCTCATCACCGTCCCCACCCTGGTGGAGACCGAAGGCATCGGCAACCCCAAGCTCTTCACGCTCAACGAGCAGGAGAGCGACGTCGGCGAGCCGGTGGCCGTGCTCATCGACGGGCAGCACTTCGACTCGGACATCACGGAGACCCCGAAGGTCGGCACGACGGAAGCGTGGTACTTCCAGAACCTCAGCGAAGACGCCCATCCGATCCACGTCCACCTGGTGGAGTTCCAGCTCGAGGACCGGCAGGACATCGACGTCGAGCGCTTCCGGGCCTATTGGGAGAGCTTGAACGGCACCACGCTCCCGCTCGATCACCCCACCGTCCGCGCGAACGTCGAGGACGCCGTGTTCGATCCGGCCACCGGCACCACCCACGACTTCCTCACCGGCCCCTCGGAGCCGCCCTCCCCACGGGAGAGCGGGTGGAAGGACACGTTCGTCGCGCCTCCGGGCAAGGTCACGCGCGTCCTCATCCGCTTCGCACCGCAGTACACGAAGGAGAGCGACCTCGTGCCCGGCTTCAACCCGTTCCCGTTCGACTCCACCGCGGGCCCGGGCTACGTGTGGCACTGCCACATCCTGGACCACGAAGACAACGACATGATGCGGCCGTTGAAGATGATCGCCCCGTGACGTCGCTCTTCACGACCACGACGTAGGGCCGAGGGCCTTGTCCGGAACGCTCGCCGGGCAAGGCCCTCCCCTCTGGCCCCGGGACCGCTACTTCTTCAAGGGCTCGATCGGGACGCTGAAGGTCACGTCGTAGGTATAGGGAACGTCTTCGAAGGACTTCTGGGGCGAGGTCGTCCGGCTGCGGCCGGCGATGGTCTTGCCGTCGAAGGTCTTGGCCTCGAAGACCTGGTAGGTCGAGCCCCCGCTCTCCGGCATCTTGAAGCGCTCGTGCTGGACCTTGTAGCCGATGACCTTCTTGTTCTTGTCGATCGTCTGCTCGATGCAGCGCAGCTTCCCCGCCTTGGACAGCTGGCGGCGGGCCATGAAGTCGTGGACCGCCGCCGGCGCCACCTCGGCGTCGCAGAGCACGACCACGACGTCCTCGGTCTTGGGATCGAAGAATCCCTTCGTGGCGTAGGCGTAGGCGTGGGTGATCTTGATCGGCTTGCCGTCCACCACGAACTGCCCGGCGACCTCGGCCCGCGCGGCCGTGGAGCCGGCGAGCAGGGCGAAGGCGGCGCCCAGGGCGATCGCGGCCCGTCGAGAGATCAGCAAGAGGATCCTCCTTGGCTCGAGTGCGGCCCACCGTATGCCGCGCCGTCGCCCAGGTCAAGGGACGGCGCGCGGCGCGGCGGCCGGGCCCACCGGACAAGCTCCTGGACGAACAAGGCGCACCCGAGGAGGTACGCGAGCGCGAACGCCTCGGTTTCCGGCATGCTCGCGGTCGTGATGGCCACCGGGAGCGCGATCGCTCCCAGCGCCACGCACCCGACCGCCACCACCGACATCACGAGTGGCCGGCGGACGACCTCCGCACGTGGGCCGCGCCCGGCGAGGACGGTCAGGAGGAGGAGGCCGATCGTCGGCGCCATCAAGACGAGGACGGGCACGGCCGCGCGCGCGGAGCCGAAGCCGACGCGGTTCACCGGAGTCGCCCAGCTGTAGTACTTGGCGATGCTGCCCTCGTTCGGGACCACGCTCTCCCAGATCGCGCGCCAGTCCTGGTCGGACCACGCGCGCACCTTGGCCTGCGTGACCGTGGCCCACACGCGCCGGAGGAGTATCCGGCCGTACCAGGCGGGATCGGACGACACGTGGTCCAGGACGAGGCCGCGGAGGTAGGCCTCCGCCTCGTGGGTGACCCAATCGAAGCGCTGCCTTCCCGGCGGGAAGCCCGCCGCGGCGAGGACGCCTTGCGCATCCTCGTCCGCCCAGTAGTGCCCCTTGGTCCGATCGAAGTCGCCGAGCCCCTCCCACACCGCGATCCAGACGTCGTGGCGCTGCGGCCGGCGAGCGGCGGCGCCGGGGGCGAGGAGCAGAGCGAAGGCGGTGGCGACGACGGCCCAGCGGAGGCCGCGCCTCCGGCCGACGTCGAGCCGCCCGCCGGCGACGGCGAGGGCGGCCAGGAACCCGGGGAGCAGGGCGAGGGTCCCCGAGCGGCAGAAGACACAGACGCCGAAGACCACGCCGGCGGCGAGGGCCCGGACGAGCAGCCCCGAGGCCGTCACCCGCTCGGAGAGCGCGGCATGGGACGCCAGGGCGGCCAGGGCGAGCAGGGCCACGAGGTAGAAGCCCATGCCGGAGTGGGTGAGGGTCAGGCAGTCCACGAAGAAGGGCGAGCCGGCGAGGAGGAGCAGGAACACGCCCGCGGCCAGCGACCGGCCCGCGCGTGCGAGCTCCCACGCGATCCAGAAGAAGACGGGCACGGCGGCGAGCACGCCCAGCCAGATGAGGAGGAACGGCGAGATGCCGCCGAGGACGCGGAAGCCCGCGGCGAGGACGACCGCCCGCCCGGGGTCCTCGAAGGGCCGCCCGCCGACGAGGTGCTCGCGGAACCAGATGAAGGGACGCAGGTGGATGGTCCGCCAGAACTGGCCGGGCCGGATCTCCTGGCGGGCGGCCCCGCCCGTGACCAGCTCCTGGCAGAGCGCGAAGCCCTCCTCGAAGCTCCGGGCCGCGGGCGGCGGCGCCGACTCCGGCGTGTAGCGGCCGTCGACGAACTCCTTCACGGCCACGCAGACGTCCTCCCAGTAGCGCCGCGGCGCCCTCAGGTCGGCCAGGGGGGTGCCACCCCCCAGCACGCGGGCATGGGCGGCCAGGAGGGCGGAGGCGGCGAGGCCGATGGCGGCGGCGATCGCGGCCGTACGCCGGGCGGGCATCGTCCGCCCTCAGCGCCGGCCGGAGACGGGCGGGGCGCCCTTGCCGTGGGCGACCGCGCGCACGCCCCCGACGGAGAAGCGGGCGATGTGGTCGGCCGCCTCCTCGATCTGGGCGGGCGTGCCCTTGAACCGGTAGCCGAGCCGCTCCGCGATCGAGTTGGGCATGTACGACGAAGGCTTGGTCTGGATGCTGCCGATGCAGCGCAGCACCCGCTCGTCGTCGGGAGGGCAGCCGAGCATCTGCGCCAGCACGCCCGATAGGTACTCGACGCGCGGCCGCACCGCCTGCTCGACCAGGGCGTCGAGGGCGGGAGTGGGATCGCTCATCTCGCGCATGATCAGGCGATGCAGGGCCTGGCTCTCGGGACTCAGCACCGCGCGCAGGAAGATCCGGACGAAGCGCCGGAGCTGCTCCTCCGGCGGGCGCCCCTTCCCCGCCTCCCGTGCCGCCTTCGTGGTCGCCCGCATGGCGTCGATCGCGCGCTGGAGCACCTCGCGGTAGAGGCCGAGCTTGTCTCCGAAGTGGTAGTTCACCGCGGCCACGTTGGCGCGGGCGGCGCGGCAGATCTCGCGCACGGTCACCTTCCGGAAGCCGCGCTCCCCGAACAGGCGCTCCCCCGCCGCCAGCAGCCGCGTCCGCGTCTCGTGGTCGGCGTTCACAGCGTCCGCTTGAACAGGCGCGTGGCCATCGTCATGGCCACCACCGAGAAGCCCAGGAGGAAGGCCAGGTCGTAGGTGATCGCGCCCAGGCCGGTGTTCTTGAGGAGGAGGTTCTTGAAGGCGTGCACGGCGTAGGTGAAGGGGTCCACCACCGCGATCGCTTTCATCCAGCCCGGGAACCCCTGCTGCGGGTAGACCGCTCCGCTCGGAAAGTAGAGGACGGTGTTGAGTACCCCGAAGATGGCCCGCGGCAGGAGGGGATCGGTGACGCGCACCATGAGGAGGAACATCAGGCTGATGAGGGCGAAGGCCGTGACCACCACCACCACGAAGAGGCGCAGCATGCGAAGGGGGTCGAGCGGATTGGGGATGCCGGCGATGAACGACCCCACCAGCATGAGCACCATGCCCGAGATGACGGCCTTGATGGTGCCGGAGACGTTGAATCCGGCGATGAGCTCGAACTTCGTGATGGGCGTGACGAGGTACCCCTCGTGGAGGCCGCGCGCCTTGTCGTCGATGAAGATGATGCCGCCCCCGATCATCACCATCATGAAGATGGACATCACCACCGAGCCCGGCAGCAGGTACTGCACGTAGGGCACGTACGGGTAGACCTCGACGACGTCGAGGGTGGGCTCGGCCGCCACCCGCGGCGCCGGCTTGGGGGAGACGGAGTAGGACGAGACGAGCCCGCCCAGCGTGCCGGCCAGGGCCGCGGAGACGAAGTTGTCGGTGTTGTCTTCGATCAGGGCCAGGCGGGGCTGGTTCCTGGACAGCACCCGCCGCGAGAAGTCGGGGGGGATGGTGAGGACGCCGTTCAATCGGCCGTTGCGGAGGTCGGCCAGGGCCTGCCCCTGGTCCGCGTACTCGACGGTATCGATGGTGCGGGCGCCGGAGGCCGCGGCCAGGGCCAGCTCGCGCACGCGCACGGCCGGGACCCCGTGGTCCTGGTCGACCACGGCCAGCCGGAGATGCTTGACGTTCCCGCCGAAGGCGTAGCCGAGGACGACCAGCTGCACCACCGGCATCACCATCGACATCACGATGAGGATGGGGCTCCGGCGGAAGCGGCGCAGCTCGCGCTCGATGATGGCCCAGGTGCGTCCCACCTCAGCTCCGCCTCAGCATGAACGGGCTGTCCTGGGCCGAGGCCTGCTGCAGCTCGTCGCGCAGGCCGCGGCCGGTGTAGTGCACGAAGACGTCGTCGAGGGTGGTGCTCTGGACGGAGAGGGATTGCACGCCGACGTGCGACCGGGCCGCCTCCTTCATCAGGGCCAGGGTGGTGGCGGGGCCGTCGTGGGTGGTGATGCGGAAGACGTGGTCCTGGCCGCCGACGGCGTCCACGCCCGGCATCGCCTGTAGCCGCTCCGACCAGCCCGCGGGCTGGTCGGTGAAGCTCACCTCCAGGGTGTTCTTGCCCGGGATGGAGGTCTTGAGCTTGAGGGGCGAGTCGAGCGCCTTGAGCTCGCCGTGGTCCACGATCGCGATGCGGTCGCACAGCTTGTCCGCCTCGTCCATGTAGTGCGTGGTGAGGAGCACGGTGAGGTCGCGATGGGACTTGATCTTCCGGAGCATCTCCCACACCGCCACCCGGGACACGGGATCGAGGCCGGTGGTCGGCTCGTCGAGGAAGAAGATGCGCGGCTCGTGGACGAGCCCGCGCGCGATCTCCACCCGCCGGCGCATGCCGCCCGAGAGGTGCTTCACCTGCGCGGAGCGCCACTGGGTGAGCTCCACCGCCTCCAACAGCTCGTCGATGAGCTCCCGGCGGCGGGCCCGCGGCACCCCGTAGAGCTTGGCGAAGATGATCAGGTTCTCCTCCACGCTCAGCTCGAGGTCGCTGGTCAGGGCCTGGGGGATGACGCCGATGGAGCGGCGCACCTCGTCCGCCTGCGCGACCACGTCGAAGCCGTTGACGAGGGCGGTGCCCGCGGTGGGCGGGAGCAGCGTGGTGAGCATGCGGATGAGCGTCGACTTCCCGGCCCCGTTGGGGCCGAGGAGGCCGAAGATCTCGCCCTCCGCCACCGCGAAGCTGATGCCGCCGACGGCGGTGAAGTCCCCGAACTTCTTGACGATCTGCCGGACGTCGATCGCGGTCGTCACCGTCCCCGGGGCACGGGCAGCGCGACGTAGGCGGTCATGCCGACGGCCAGGCGGCGGTCGCGGTTGTCGACCCGGAGCCGCACCTCGAAGGTCTTGATGTCACGCTTGGTGCGGCTGACGTCGCGCTGGGTCGCGTAGCCGGCGTCCACTCCGCGGTAGAAGACCGTCCCCGGCCGCTCCACGCCGGAGGGCAGGCGTACGGTCAGGGTGTCCCCGAGGCGCACGGCGTCGACGTAGGTCTCCTCGACGTCCACCCGCACCCAGAGGTCGTCCGGGTTGACGAGGGTGACCACGGGCTGGCCGGCCACCACGTATTCGCCGGCGCGCGCGGCCCGCACGTCGACGAGGGCGTCGAGAGGCGCGTGCAGCTCGGTGTAGGCCAGCCGCACGTCCGCCTTCGTGCGCTGGGCGTCCGCCGCCGCCTCCATGTGCTGGGTGGCCTGCAGCTCGCTGCGCCGCGCCGCCACCTGCTCGGCGTTCGCGCGGGCCATGGCCACCGTCGCGCGCTGCGCCTCCACCTGCTTCTGGAAGGCGTCGACCTTGGCCTGGGCGGCGCTGGCCGCCGTGCGGGCCTGGTCCAGCTCCTGCGCGGAGGCGATCCCCTGCTGCCCGAGGTCCCGGGTGCGGGTGAAGGTCAAGCGCGCCGCCTCCAGGTCCGCCACCGCCGCCTCGACCTGGGCCTGGGTGGCGGCCAGCGTCGACTCCGCCTGCACGATCTGGTCGGCGGTCTGGCGCTGCTCGAGGCGCAGCCCGGCCTCGGACTGCTGCACCTGCGACGAGAGGCCGGCCGCGTTCTGGGCGTAGTAGGCGGTGTCCGCCTTGAGCTCGTCGGGCACGATCGTGGCCAGGACCTGGCCCTGGCGGACCGACTCCCCGTCCTGCACCAGGAGCTTGGAGATCTGCCCCGCGACCTGGGGGCTGACGATCACGTCGTTGGTGGTCACGATGCCGGTCAGGGTGAGGGTGGGCGGGCGGTGGTTCACGAACGCATAGGCGCCGGCGGCGATGGCGCCGACCAGGATGACGAGGAGAAGCGGCCGGAGACGTTTCATGCGGTGCCCTCAAACACACGTATAAAACAGATGTTTGAGACAGTCAAGGGCCACGGGGCAACGAGCCCTTGAAATCTCGAGGCGCCCGGGGGATCGTTGGGCGGATGAGGGTCCCTTTGCCGTGGCGCGCGCTTGGCCCGCCGTGCTCGGGCTTCGCGCTGGCCGTCCTCGTCGCCGCGCCCCCGGCCGCATCGCCGGCCGGGCGAGGGCCGAGCATCGCCTCGATCACGCCCGCCTCCACGGTCGGAGCCACCGTCGTTCTCGCCGTCGAGGGCGGGGGCTTCGACCCGGCGGCGGCCATGGTCGAGGTCTATCGGCCCGACGGAGGCCTCCTGTCCCGCGGCACCGTGACCGAGCGCTCCCGCACCCACGCGCGGGCCTCCCTGCCCCTGGCCGGAGCGCCCCCCGGGAGCTACGTGGTGAAGGTCGTGAACCCCGACGGCGCGCGCTCCGAGGGCGCCGTCCTGCGGCTGTCGAGCGAGGTCGGCGTCTCGCCAGCGGCCGGTCCGCCGGGGACCGTGTTCACGTACACCGGGCGCGGGTTCAAGGGCGGCTTCGGTGTGACCTCGCACCTCGAGGGGCCGGACGGCCTGGAATGGCAGGCGAAGCGCTTCCCCACCACGCCCGAGGGCCGCTTCGAGCACCCGATCACCAGCGCCGAGTTCCGGCCGGGTACCTATACCGTGTGGGCCCTCGACGACTACACGGGGATCCCGGCCGCGCGCGTGACGTTCGAGGTCACGCTGCCGGGAGCAGCGCCTCGCCCCGCGCGCTGAAGGAGGAGTCGATGAAGGTCCGCGACATCATGACGACGCAGGTCCTCACCGCGACCGCGGATACGCCGGTGGCGGAAGTGGCGCTCACGATGGTGGACCGCGCGGTCAGCGGCATTCCCGTGCTCGACGCGCAGGGGGTGGTGATAGGCCTCATCACCGAGCGCGAGCTGGTCGTCCGCAGCACCCGGATCGAGGGGCCCGCCTTCCTGCCCGTGCTGGACGCGCGCATCCCCCTGGAGACGCCCGGCCACTACTGGCGGCGGATCCAGCACATCGTGGGCACGCGGGCGGCGGACGTGATGGCGGAGGACTTCGAGACGACGGCGCCGGAGGTGGACGTCGAGAACCTGGCTGCGGTGATGGCCAGGCCCGGAGTCAACCCGGTGCCGGTGATCGAGGACGGCCGGCTGGTCGGGATCGTCAGCCGAGCCGACATCGTCCGCATGATGACGCGGCCCGTCCCCGCCGCTCCCTCAGCCGAAGATCTTCCGTAGTATGGAGCGCAGCTTGTCCGTGTCCTGGATGCGGTAGATCGCCGAGACCTTGATCCGCCACTCGTGCGTCTCCGCGCGGCCCTCGGCGTCCCGCGCCAGGCCGCCGGCGAGGGCGGTGTCCACGGAGAGGGTGTCGCTCGCGCGGAAGCCGCCCGACCGGTACTGCACGGCGGCGTCGAGCTTGAAGCGGTTCGTGTTGTAGCCGCCGCCGGCGGAGAAGAGGAGGAAGCCGATCGGGTCCCGCATGACGGGGTCCATCGATCCCTGGGGCTCCCAGCCGAAGCCGAAGCGCAGGGGGACGACCGCCCCGTCGCGGACGAACAGGCGCTCCACGCCGAAGTTGACCGACAGCGTGTCGCGAGTGGTGGTCAGGTCGGTGGGCGCTTCGTCGAAGAAGTTGACCACGCCGGCGGTTCCGGGAACGCCGTCGACGAGCGTGTCCGTCCACTGATCGCTCGTCAGCGACCCCGCCGCCGTCCAGCGCGAGCCCAGCCGCCGCGACAGGCCGGCGGCCATGGACCGCGGCCAGCGGAAACGCGCGCCGTCCACCACCACGCTCGTGGGGGTCGCTCCCGTCGCGGACGCCTCGCCCTCCAGGCGGAGGTCGGACCAGGCGGGGGCGTGATAGACGAGACCGATCGTCCAGGCCGGATAGCCCAGGAGCAGGCCGGCCACGAAGCTGTGCCCGCGGATCTGCGGATGGCTCTGCTTGAAGAGGAACGCGGGCGGGCCGGGGCTCGCCCCCGGCTCCACGATCGACAGCTGCTCGCTCCAATCGCCGCGCCACCAGTTGACGGTCCCGCCCAGGGAGAGCCGCGACGTCAGCTTCACCGCCCCGGATACGGAGAGGACGTCGATGTTGCCGACGGAGCGGTTGGACCTCGACACCGTGGAGCGCTCGGCCGCCCCCGTCCCCGCCGCCACCCGGTCCACGTTGCCGGTGATGTCGGCTCCGAGCTGGTAGAGCCGTTGCCATCCCGCCTGGACCGTCACCGGCCGGCGCGCGATCGAGAAGGGCACGGCCGCGCTGGCGAACTCGGGCGAGGAGTTCGTGTAGTTGTAGGTCTGGTTCGTGTAGGCCACGCGGTCGTCGAAGGAGCGCATTCCCGCGAAGAGCAGCCCGCGGTTGTTCGCGACGTAGACGAACGAGAACTCGGGCTGGCGGAGCTGGGCCAGGCCGGCGGGGTTCCAGGTGGCGGCGGTGCCGTCGTCGGAGATGGCCACGAAGGCGTCGCCCATCCCCGCCGCGCGCGCGCCGGAGCCGGAGCGGTTGAGCGACAACCCGATCTGGGCGGCCGCCGGCCGCCCCGCCGCCAGCAGGAGGCCGAGCGCAGCCGCGGCGGCCAAGGATGGCCCCTGACGCATGGCGTAGTATAGACGGCGCCCCGCGCCCGGCCCGCGCGCTCGCCGGACCCGGAGATCTCGCGGAACACATGGATCCCATCGAAAGTCCGGGTCAGCGGCGCGCGGTGGTGGCGGCGATGGTCGCCGCGGGCGCGCTCATCGCCCAGCAGGTCGCGGGGCGCGCCACCCGTGACGCGCTCTTCCTCTCCACCTTCCCGGTCTCGTCGCTCCCCCTCGTGATGATGGCGGCGGCGGGAGCGTCCGGCCTGGCCGTGCTCGCCTTCTCGACCGCCCTCGCCCGGCGCTCGCCCGCGCGGGTGGTGCCCGCCGCCCTGGCCACGGGGACGGTGCTGCTGCTCGCGGAATGGGGCCTGAGCCTGGTCCAGCCGCGGCTGGCCGCCGTCGCCGTGTACCTGCACATGGCCGTCTTCGGGGCGACCGTCGTCTCCGGCTTCTACTCGCTCGTCAACGAGCGGTTCGATCCCCACACCGCGCGACACGTCATGGGCGACATCACCCTCGGGGCCTCGCTCGGCGGCGTCGGGGGAGGAGTGCTCGCCTGGGCCGCCTCCCGATTGGTGCCGGTGCCGACCATGCTCGCGGTGATGGCGGCCTTCAACGTCATGTGCCTGCTCGCGCTCGGCCGCCTGGGCCCGCCCGAGCGCGGCGCCTCCGGCGCGGACACCCCCGCCCCTCCTCTCGAGCACACGGGGCCCCTGGCCGGACTCCAGGTCCTCAAGGAGGTCCCCTATCTCCAGCACCTCGCCCTGATCGTGGCCCTGGGCGCGGCCACGGAGACCCTGCTCGACTTCGTGCTCAACGCACGCGCCGCCGCCGCCTACACGCGCGGCCCCGCGCTGATGTCGTTCTTCGCGCTCTTCCACGCGGGCATGGGCTGGCTGGCCCTGGCCCTCCAGATGACGGTCTCCCGAGTCTCCCTGCGGCGCCTGGGCCTGGCGGGGACGGTCGCCCTGCGGCCGGCAACGGTGACGGTCGCGGCCGTCCTCGGGTTCCTGGAGCCGAGCCTGTGGACGGCCCTGGCCGCCCGCGGTACGCAGGGCGTGATCCACAACTCGCTCTTCCGGTCCGGCTACGAGCTGCTCTTCACGCCGATCGCGGAGCGGCGAAAGCGTCCGACCAAGACCATCGTGGACGTCGGCTTCGACAAGGTGGGGACCATGCTCGGGGGTGCGCTGCTGCTGCTGATCGCCCCCGGGCTGGGTGATCTCGGCACCCGGGTGCTGTTCGCGGTGGCGGCGGCGGCCAGCCTGGCCGCCCTCGCGGTCTGCCGAAGGCTCCATCGCGGCTACGTCACCGCCCTCGAGGACAGCCTCCGCTCGGGGGTGGTGCGCCTCGAGATGGCCGAGGTCTACGACGCCACCACGTCGATGACGCTCGCGCGCACCGGCCTCGCCTACGACCGCAAGGCCCTCCTGCGCGAGGTGGCGGCCCTGCGCGGCGAGCTGGGGGCGGAGGAGGCCCCCCCCGTCCCCGGCGACGCCCTGACCCAGACCGTCGCCCTCCTGCGCTCCACCGACGCCGAGCTGGTGCGCCGCGGGCTGCGCCGCGCGGACGCGGACGAGCCCGCCCTGGTCGGCCACCTCGTCCCCCTGCTCGGCCGCAACGACGTGTTCCTGGACGTGCTGCGCCTGCTGCGGCGCGCGGCGCCCCACGCCACCGGCCAGATCCTCGACGCCCTCCTCGACCCCCGCCAGGACGTCACGGTGCGCCGCCGCATCCCGCGCGTGCTGCGGCGCAGCGACAGCCAGCGCGCGGCGGACGGCCTTCTCCTCGGCCTCTCCGACCCGAGCTTCGGCGTCCGCCGCCAGTGCGCGCTGACCCTGGCCCGCATGACCGAGAAGACGCCCGCGCTCGCCGTGCCCCGCGCGGCCGTGTTCGCGGCCACCGTGCGCGAGCTGGAGGGGGCGCCGCACGGGTGGGCGGAGGAGGTGGACCGCATCACGCCGGAGGACGCCGCGCCGGAAGGCCAGCCGGAGACGCCCGCCGAGCGCGGCCTCTCCCACGTGTTCACCCTGCTGTCGCTGGCCGTCGAGCGCGAGCCGCTGCAGATCGCCTACTGGGCCCTCCTGGGCGGGGACCCCGGCCTGCGCGGCACCGCCCTCGAGTACCTCGAGAACGTCCTTCCCGAAGAGGTGAGGCGGTCCCTCTGGCCGCATCTGGGTGCGCGCGCGCGGGCCACCACCGCCCCTCGGCCGCGCCAGCATCTCGTGCAGGACCTGCTCCGCTCGGGCGCGACGATGGAGATGAGCCGCGCGGCCCTGAAGCGGGCGCCGCCCCAGGACTGACGCGGGGCGGAGCGCCGGTCCCGCGCGCGCCCGGGTCAGGCGGCGTGGTGCAGGAACTGGCGCAGCTCGAGGACGAGGTCCTCCGCCGCCGCGTAGCGCCCCTCGGGCGTCTTGCTCAGCAGCCGCCCGACGATCCGGTCCAGCTCCGCGGGGACGCCCGGCCGCACGGTGGAGGGCGCCTTTGGCACCTCGGTCAGGTGCTTGCGCAGGATCGTGAACGGCGTCTCCCCCACGAACGGCCGGGCGCCGGTGAGCGCCTCGTAGAAGACGACGCCCAGGGCGTAGAGGTCGCTGCGCCCGTCCGTGCCCTTGCCCTCGATCGTCTCCGGGGCCACGTACTCGGGGCTGCCCAGGAAGGCCCCGGTGACCGTCAGCCCCTCGAAGCGCCGCGCGCGCGCGATGCCGTAGTCCATGACCTTGGCCGTGCCGTCCGCGAGCACCATCACGTTGGAGGGCTTGAGGTCGCGGTGCACCACGCCCTTGAGGTGCGCGTAGTCGAGGGCCTCCGCGATCTGCACGACGATGGCGGTGGCGGGCCGCGGCTCGAGCCCGCGAGTACGCTGCAGCCCGGCCTGCAGGGTCTCCCCGGGCACGAGCTCCATCGTGAAGTAGGGAACGCCTTCCACCTCGCCGCGCTCCAGGATGCGCACGATGTTCGGATGGTGGAGCGTTCGTCCGATCTCCGCCTCGCGCATGAAGCGCTCGAGGAACTCCGGCTCCTCGAGGAACGCGGCCAGCGGCCGCTTGAGCGCGCACACCTCCGTGCCCCGTTCGGCCCTGTACACGGAGGCCATGCCGCCGCGGCCGAGGGGCGCCACCAGGCGGTAGTCGCCGAAGTACTCGAGCCCGTCCGGGCCCCGGTGGACTCCGGGGCTGCCCAGGCCCGGCGGAGTCCCTCGCGGCGGCGTGGGGGCCGACGCGTCGAACCCGCCCGACCGCGGCGTCGGGGCCGGCCTGCCCGGGGTCGGTACCGCCTTTGGGATGGCCGCCGGGGAACGGCGGAGGGCCCACGCGGTCAGGACGAGCAGCAGGACGGCGACGACGCCATACGCCACCAGGCGCGTGTCGATGGCGGGCCGCGCCTCGGCGGCCGGGGCCGTGGAGGCGACCAGGCGCCGGCGCAGCTCCGTGCGCGCGCCGGCCCGGACTTCCACGTCCTCGGCCAGGTCCTGGTGGCCGGGAAGCTGGACGCGGATGCGGTGCCGTCCCGGCGCGACCGCGCTGCGGACGAGCCTTCCCCACTCGGGATCCGTGGTGCCGATCAGCTCGTCGTCCAGGTAGACGGCGGCGCCAGGCGGCTGCGAGACCACCTCCAGCGAGCCGGTGGAGATGGGGGGCGGCTCGGGGGAGGCGCGCGGGCGCGGGGGGACGGCGTTTGGCGTCGCGGCGGGGGCGGCCGCGCGCGGCGCGGTCGCGGCCACGGACGGCGAAGGGGCGGGAGCCGCGGGCGGCGTCGCCGGCACCGTGACCGGCGGAGCCGAGGGAAGGGCGACGGGCGCGGCGGCGACCGTGGTCGGAGGAGCGACCGGGGGCGGCGGCGCCAGCCGGGCCGCCAGGTCGTCGACGAGGCCGGCCAGGCGACGCCTCTCCTCCGCCGGCTCGCGGCCCCACGTCTCCGAGCGCTTGAGGGCCGAGCGTGCGCCCGGAAGGTCCTTCAGCTGGACGTAGGCCTGGAGGAGACGGAGGTACGGGTAGTACTCGTGCTGGACGTTGGTCCCGTAGGTGACGATGTCGCGCCCCGGCTGCGGCCGCAGGCTCACCGCGTACTCGAGCAGGCTCACCGCGCGCTCGGGCTGGCCCTGGGCCAGCGCCTTCACGCCGTCACGGTAGGCCTCGTGCCATTCCTGCCCCTGGGCGGAGCCCGTGGCCGCGGCCAGGACGGCCGCCCCCACGATCACGAAGACGGCCAGGGCCCGTGGCGGGGACATCCGCGAACACTAGGGCCCGCCCCCCGCGCCGTCAAATCGGGCGGGCGGCCCTTGACAATATTTTAGTTTTATCTAAATTATCTCCATGACGTCCGTGATCCAGGCCCTCGGCCCTCCCCGGCGGCGCGAGATCCTGCGCCTCTGCTGGGGGGGCGAGAGGAGCGCGGGCGAGATCCACCGCGCCCTGGGCGACGTGACCTTCGGGGCCGTCTCCCAGCACCTCCGCGCCCTGGAGAGGGCGGCGCTGGTGAGAGCCCGGCGGGAGGGCCGCCACCGGTTCTACGCCGCCCGCAAGGGCTCCCTGGGGCCGCTGGCGGCGTGGCTGGAGTCCATGTGGGACGACGCGCTCTACGCGCTGAAGCTGCGCGCGGAGCTGGAGGAGGGCCGCCGGGGACCGAGGCCGTCACGCCGGCGGAAGCCCTCGCCGAGGAGAAAGAGATGAACGCACTCGAGCACGTCCTGGAGCGCACGATCCTGATCCGTGCGCGACGGGAGACGGTGTTCCGCTACTTCACGGACAGCGCGCGGTTCGCGGCCTGGTGGGGGGCGGGCTCCACCATCGACCCCCGGCCCGGCGGCGCCCTGCGCATCCGTCATCCCAATGGCGTGCTCGCCTCCGGCGAGGTGATCGAGGTCGTCCCCGAACGCCGGGTCGTCTTCACCTACGGCTACGACGACCCCGCGCGCCCGCTCCGCCCCGGCGGGTCCCGGGTGACCGTCACCCTGGAGGAGGCCGCGGCGGGCACGCTCGTCCACCTGCGCCACGAGCTGCCCGATGCCGCCACGCGCGACGAGCACGTCCAGGGCTGGCGGTACCAGATGGCCGTGTTCGCGAGCGTGGTGGCCCGCGAGCAGCATGCCGGTGTCACGCCGGCAGTGGACGCGTTCCTGGCCGCCTGGTCGGAGAAGGACGCGGCCCGCCGCCGGGCGTCGCTGGCCCCCGTCGCCACCGAGGACGTCTCCTTCGCGGACGCGTTCTCCTGCACCGCGGGCCTGGACGACCTCAGCGCCCACCTGGGCGCGGCCCAGCTCCACATGCCGGGACTGGTGCTCGAGCGCAACGGCGACGTCCGGCACTGCCAGGGGACGGCGATCGCGGATTGGGTGGCCAAGGCCCCCGACGGGGCGATCCGCGCGCGCGGCACCAACGTCTTCGAGCTGGCGCCCGACGGCCGGATCGCCCGCGTCGTCGGTCTCTGGGCCCCATGAGAGCCGTCCGCCCAGGCCGTCAGCCCGAGCGCACCTCGCGCAGCCGCCGCTCGAGGTAGCGGCGCTCGGCGTCGTGGGTGACGAGCCGCAGGGCGTGCTCGTACGCGGCCGCCGCCTCCGCGCCGCGGCCGAGCCGTCTCAGGATGTCCGCCTTGGCCGCGGGCAGGAGGTGAAAGCTCTCGAGCTCCCCCGCCGCCTCGAGCTGCTCGATCAGGGCCAGTCCCCGGTCGAGCCGCTCCCCCATGGCGACGGCGGCGGCGTGGTTGAGGGCGACCACGGGCGAGGGATGGAGGCGCAGGAGCACGGCGTAGAGGGCGGCGATCTGCGGCCAGTCCGTGTCCCGGGCGTGGTCCGCCTGCGCGTGGAGGGCGGCGATGGCGGCCTGCAGGGCGTAGAAGCCGGCGCCACCCCCGCGCAGGGCCTCTTCCGCCAGCCTCGCGCCTTCCCCGATCTCCGCGCGGTCCCAGAGCGAGCGGTCCTGCTCTTCCAGCACGACGAGGTCGCCCTCCGCGTCCACGCGGGCGGCGCGCCGCGAGTCCTGCAGGAGCATGAGGCCGAGGAGGCCCGCCACCTCGCGCTGGCGCGGGAAGAGCCCGCGCAGGAGCCGGCCGAGCCGGATGGCCTCCGCGCACAGCTCGCGCCGCACGAGCGTGTCGCCGGTGGTGGCGGCGTAACCCTCGTTGAAGACGAGGTAGACCACGCGCAGGACGCCCTCGAGCCTCTCCGCGAGCCGGTCGCTTCCGGGCACCTCGTACGGGATCCCGGCGTCGCGGATCTTGCCCTTCGCGCGAACCAGGCGCTGGGCCATGGTCGCGGGGGCGACGAGGAAGGCACGGGCGATCTCCTCCACGGAGAGGCCGCAGAGGGTCTTCAGGGTGAGGGCCACCTGGGCCTCGAGGGCGAGCGCGGGATGGCAGCAGGTGAAGATCAGGCGCATGAGGTCGTCCGCGAACGGGTCCTCCACGGGATCGAGCGCCGCCGCGGGCGGGAGGAGGGAGGCGATCTCGGCCTCCCGCGCCGCGAAGCGCTTCTGGCGGCGCATCCGGTCGATGGCCTTGTGGCGGGCGGCGGAGACGAGCCAGGCCCGGGGGTGACCCGGAACGCCGTCCCGCGGCCACTGCTGCAGCGCGGCCGCGAAGGCCTCCTGCAGCGTGTCCTCCGCGAGGTCGAAGTCGCGGAGGAGACGGATCAGGGTGGCCAGCGCGCGCGGGCGCTCCTCGCGATAGAGGGCCTCGAAGTCCATGACGCCGCCCGGCAGTCTAGGACAAACGACCGCCGGGCGGCGTCCGGACGGACCGGCCCTGCTCCTAGCCGAAGACCATGATCGGCCGCACCTCGATCGAGCCCGTGCGCGCGGCCGGGATCCCCGCGGCGAGGGCGATGGCCTCGTCGAGGTCCCTGGCCTCGACCAGGTAGAAGCCGCCGAGCTGCTCGCGCGTCTCCGCGAACGGGCCGTCGGTCGTGATCGTCTTCCCGTTCTTCACGCGGACGGTGGTGGCGGCGGAGACGGGCTGCAGCGGCTCGCTGTGCACGTGCTGGCCGCTCTTCTTGATGCGCTCGGTGTAGTCCATGTACTCCTGGAACACCTTGCCCTGGTCGGCTTCCGCCATGCCGGTCCAGACCTTCTCGCTCTCGTAGATCAGCAGCAGGTATTTCATCGTCGTGTCCCTTTCCGTTCCGGTGGTTGCGGCGCTCAGCGCGTCTGGCGGACGAGGTGCATGCGGGCCACGAGCACGGGCTTGCCCTCCGCGATCTCGTTCCACTCGCTGCGCAGCTCGTCCGGACCGAGGAGGCTCACGGTGGCGGAGTGCATGTGCCGGTCGCGCGCGGGATCGATGTTGGTGCCGCCGTCGTAGGCGAACTCGAACCGGGAAGAGGCGGCGCCGCGGGCGCGCATGCGGGGCTGGTTTCCTTCCATGCAGTAGTGGGTGAGCACGAGGTCGGGGCCGTCGGCATGGTACACCGTGACCATCTCGTGGGGCCGGCCGGGAAAAACCGTCTCCACGACGGCGGATCCGTTCGCGGTGACCGCGTAGCGGGCCACGAGGTCGCCCTTCTTCATCATCTCGCCGTCCTCGGCCGCCACCCAGTCCCCGGCCAGGGCCTTGAACCGGTCGAGGGCGGGCGAGGCCGTCCTGGTGCCGGTCGTGGCCGCCGCGGGCGGCGCGGGCGCGGCGAGGGCGCCGCGGGCGAGGACCAGGACGGCGAGGCCGGCCATCCGGAACGCGTTGATCTGGGACATTCTCCGTCTCCTTCGCTGGCGAGGCGCCCCATGCGCCTCTCGTCCCCTAGTCGAACGGGCGCGGGCGGAATCGACAGCGGCGGCAAGAAAACGGCGACCCTATACCGAAGGAGCCGACGCGCCTCGTCGAGACGCGCCCGCGGGAAGGCCGAGCCGCGATCCGTGGCGGCGCGCATAGACCTGGGTGACCTCGGCCCCGAAGAACAGGATCTGGGCGGAGTAGTAGACCCAGACGAGCAGGACCACGAGCGATCCCGCGGCGCCGTAGGCGGAGGCCAGGCTCGACCGGCCGAGGTAGAGGCCGATCGCGAACTTTCCGAGGGTGAAGAGGACGGCGGTCAGGAAGGCGCCGAACCAGATGTCCTTCCAGGCGACGGGCGGATGAGCGTCGGGCAGGTACTTGAAGATGAGGGCGAACATCGCCGTGATCACGCCGGTGGACACGAACGCGTTGACGGCCTGCAGGACGCCCGCGCGGCCCGGGAAGGCGCGGTGGAGCTCGGAGGCGGAGAGGCCCGCGCTGATCACGAGGGACACCAGGAGCAGGAACCCCATGACCAGCACCATGCCGAACGAGGCCAGGCGCTCGCGCACGATCGCCCGCAGGCCTCCGGTCTTCCGCGGCGGTACCTCCCAGATGACGTCGAGGGCCCCCCGCAGCTCGTTGAAGGCGCCGGCGGCTCCGAAGACCAGCGTCGCCGCCCCGACCAGGGTCGCCAGCAGGCCCTGACCCGGCTTGCGCGCGTTCTCGATCAGCCCCTGGACGGCCACCGCCGCCTGGTGGCCGATGAGCCCGTCGATCTGGCGGACGATGCGGCCCGCGGCGGCGTCAGGGCCGAGCACCAGCGCGGCCACCGCGATGCTGATGAGCAGGAGGGGCGTGATCGAGAAGACGGTGTAGTACGACAGGGCGGCGCCCAGGCGCGGGGCGTTGTCCTCGTTCCAGTCGTCGAAGGCTTCCTTGACCAGCCCCAGCACGTCGCGCGGGGTCATGGCTCTCTCCCCCTCCATCGTCGCATCGCGCGCCGGACCGTCCCGGACGGCACGCTATAATCACGGCCGCGCGCCGCGGGGAGCGGGGCGCCGGAGGTGGGGATGCCGCAGAGGCCGCCGGACGTCGTGCCGGACATCGTCCCGCGCGACCTCACGGAGGAGCAGCTCCAGGCCTACCTCGCCTCGCCCCACCTGTCCG
Source organism: Vicinamibacteria bacterium (assembly GCA_041481445.1). Lineage (GTDB taxonomy): Bacteria > Acidobacteriota > Vicinamibacteria > Fen-336 > Fen-336 > AA29. Next base: position 3,418 of record JBGPBV010000035.1, on the reverse strand, counting down.
TCGACACCGAGACCCTCGGCCTACACCAGCTCCGCGACCGGCTGTGCCTGGTCCAGCTCTGCGACGCGGCCGGCCGCGCGACCATCGTGCAGATCCCGCGCGACCAGGTCATCGCGGCCACGCCGCTCGAGTCCCGCGCCCCGCGCCTCAAGCGCGTGCTCGAGGAGCCTCGCGTGCTCAAGCTGCTCCACTTCGCGCGGTTCGACGTGGCCGTGCTGCGCCATTACCTCGGCATCCGCCTGTGGCCGCTGTACTGCACGCGCACGGCCAGCAAGCTCGTCCGCACCTACACCGACCGGCACGGCCTCAAGGACGTGGCCCTGGAGCTGCTCGACGTCGAGATGGACAAGTTGACGCGGCACTCCGACTGGGCCAGCGCGACCCTGACTCCCGAGCAGGTCCGCTACGCGATCTCGGACGTGACGATGCTGATCCCGATCATGCAGCGCCTGGACGCGATGCTGAAGCGCGAGGGCCGCAAGGAGCTGGCCGAGGAGTGCTTCCGCGTCATCCCGGTGATGGCCGAGCTGGACCTGCGCGGCTACGACCTGCTGTTCGAGCATTGATGCTTGCTGGACTAGCCGCCGCGGCGGAGCGGCGGCGGGGCGAGACCTTGTTGCGATCGGCTCGCCGCGGCGGAGCGGCGGCGGGGCACGAGCCGTCGTTGGCCGTTCGCGCGTCGGCACCGTCGTGCCCAGAAGGTCCTCGATTGAACGGCGGCATCGACATTTCCGCAGAACTTTATTTTCCAAGACCCGAAGTTCCGGACCCGGTCTTTCGCCGTGCAGGTGCGTTCGTCCGTGAGCAGCTCGCTGTAGGCAGCATCTGAAGGCTGCCGGGCGTCTCTCCTCGCAGCGTGGCGTGGCCGCGCCCGCCCCACTCACTCGACGCACGATCGACGCGGCGGGGCGGTCCGAGAGGCCTGTCCGAAGGCCGAAAAACACCGTGATACACCAGCCAGATGATGAAGAACATCCTCATCGCCGCCGCTAACCTTTCGGATCACGACCTCCTCGCGCGCCTTGCCGCCCTCGCCGGCAAGGAGCGTGAAGCTACGGTCGAGCTCGTGGCTCACCTCGCCGCGCTCGACTCCCGCCCGTCGGTCCATGCCGCGCAGGGTTATGGATCCCTGTTTAGCTACTGCACCCAGGCCCTCCGCCTGTCCGAAGACGCCGCTTGCAACCGTATCGAGGCGGCTCGCGCCTGCCGGCGCTTCCCGGTGATCCTCGATCACCTTGCCTCCGGCTCGCTGACCCTGACCTCGGTGCGCCTGCTCGGACGCCATCTCACGCCGGAAAACCATGCCGTCGTCCTCGAGAAGGCCCGGGGGCGACGCCTCCGCGAGATCGAAGTGCTCGTGGCCGAGCTCGCGCCGCGACCCGACACACCGAGCTCGGTCAGGAAGGTCCCAGCATCGCCAGGCTCCGCGCCGACGACGCCCATCGCGTCGGGCCCCGCCCCGGGGCCCGACGTGCCGGCTTCGGCTGCGCCGCCGGTGGGCACTTCGCGGCCGATCGTCCAGCCGACGGCTCCCGAGCGCTACCGCGTTCAGTTCACGATAGGCCAGGCGACGCACGAGAAGCTCCGTCGTCTTCAGACCCTTCTCCGCCGAGAGGTCCCGGATGGGGATCCCGCCCTCATCTTCGACCGAGCCATCACGCTGCTCCTCGAACGGGTCGAGAGCCGGAAGCTGGGCGCCACCATCAAGCCGCGGCGCCGTCCTATCCGTCCCGCGACGGATAGGGAGATCCGCACTCCCATTCGCGCCTCGCGCAACGTGCCGCAGGCCGTCAAGGATGAGGTCTGCCGGCGCGATGCCGGCCAGTGCGCATTCATCTCCTCGGGCGGGCAGAGATGCAGCGAGAGGGAGTTCCTGGAGTTCCATCATCTGCAGCCCTACGCCCGGAATGGCCCGCCGACGACGGGCAACATCGCGCTGCGCTGCCGACGTCACAACCAATACGAGGCCGAGATCGTCTTCGGACCTGGCGCAAGGCTTCCGCGCCCGACGACGCAAGAGGTGTTCTCCTGAACGGGGCCGCTACGGCTTCCGGGCCGCGACGGACCTCTCTTCGAGGCCCGCCCGCTTTCCCGGAATGCTCGGAACACCACAAGAACCCGGCAGGCGATCCCGGCGGGGCGGCGAGCGCGATGGACTGCCCCAGGGTCCGTCCGCCTTGTCGCCCGCCCGCCCATATCAGAACAGCAGGGGCGCCAGCGTGGCCAGGTTCCTCCGCCACACCATCCAGGTGTGCGCGCCCGGCGTCTCCACCATCGTGTGCTTGACGCCCTTGCCGTCCAGCCACCCGTGGAACTGGCGGTTGAGCGCGATGAGCCGGTCTTCCGTGCCACAGGCGATCCACAGCAGGCGCAGCTTCGCATTCGCGGCCGCGTCCAGGCCGGGGAAGGTCGCGTCGAACTCCTCGGGCAGGCCGCCGGAGCTGAAAGCACCGAGGAAGGCGAACCGGTCGAGGGCGTTGAGGCCCACGAACAGCGTCTCCGCCCCGCCCATGGAGAGGCCGGCGAGCGCGCGCGACTCGCGGTCGGCCTTCACCCGATAGGTGCGCTCCACCTGCGGGATGACCTCGGTGAGCAGCGCGTCGCGGAACCTCTCGTAGTTTCGCTGGCGGAGCCCCACGTCCCGGAAGGCGCCGAAGCCCCGGTCGACGATCTCGGGGGCCCCGTAGCCGAGCGTGTTCACCATCAGCATCGGCTTGGCCCTTCCCTGGGCGATGAGGTTGTCGAGGATCACGTGCGCGCGGCCGACCGCGGTCCAGGCGCTGGCATCGTCGCTGAAGCCGTGCAGGAGGTAGAGGACGGGGTAGGTGCGGGCGGCGGCCGGATCGTAGCCCGGCGGCGTGTAGACGTAGAAGTCGCGGTCGTCGCCGACCACGCCCGACCGGTAGAAATGATGATGGACGGTGCCGCGCGGGACCTCGCTCGTCTCCCAGGGCAGCGCCGGGCCGGGGACGTGCACGGAGCTCGAGTTGGACAGGAGGTTCGGGACGCGCACGGGGTTCGAGGGGTCGAGCATGCCCGTGCCGTCCACCTCGAAGGAGTAGCCGTAGTAGTCCGGCTCCAGCGGGGTCGTGGTCACCGACCACACGCCCTGGTCGTCCTTCTTCATGGGTTGCTTCCCCGTCGTCCCCTCGAGGCCGAGGCCGACCTCCCTGGCGGTCGGGGCGCGGAGCCGGAAGGTGACCGTCCGGTCGGCGTGGACCTCGGGCGACACGATCCGGGGCGGCATCGGAGGCGCGGCGGCCGGAGGGGCGGGCGGCGACGGAGGCGTCGGGGGCGGCGCCTGGGCCGTCCCGTCGCGCGCGGGTCCGAGCAGCATCACCAGGCCGAGTCCGACGATGACGGTCCTTCCCACGTGCATGTCCACTCCCTCTCCCTAGAGCAGCCCCTGGATCTCCTC
>JBGPBV010000034.1:0-53035 GCA_041481445.1 Vicinamibacteria bacterium | reverse complement strand
TGCGCCGGCCGGAGCGGCCGCGGCTGGCCGAGGTCGAGCAGGCCCTGGGAGAGGACGAGGCGCTCCTCTCGTTCGAGGTGGCGTCCCGGCACAACGTCGACAACCGCACCACGGAAGGAGCGTCGCGGTTGTGGGTGCACACGCGCCGCGGCACCCTCCTCTACCCCGTGCCCGACCGCGGGGAGCTGCGCGGCCCGGTGGCGTTGTTCCTGGGGCTGGTCCAGCGGCGCGACGGGTCCGAGCGGGGCGCGGCGGCCGCCCTCCACCGGATGCTCCTGGAGCGCGCGCTGTCCGAGCTGCCTTCCGGCACGCGGCGCCTCGTGATCGTGCCGGACGGGGTGCTCCATCGGCTCCCCTTCCACGCCCTCCGCCCGACGGCGTCATCCGAGCCGCTCGGGATGCGCTTCCAGACCTCGATGGTGCCGTCGGTCACCCTCTGGCTCCGCTGGCGGCGGGAGGCGGCCGCACGCGGGGTGGGGGACGTCCTCGCCCTGTCCGACCCGACGCTCGCGGGCGCCGTGGTCGAGGCCGGGCGCGCGCGGCCGTGGGAGGCGGGCCCTCCGCCCGGCCCACTCCCCTACGCACGCCGCGAGGGCCGTTTCGCCGTCGGCCGCGTCGGCGGCCGGAGCCTCCTGCGTGCGGGCGAGGAGGCGAGCGAAGGGTTCCTCAAGGGGGCCGACCTCACGCCGTTCTCCGTGGTCCACCTGGCCGCGCACGCCGTCGTGGACGAGGACTCCCCCGACCGCTCGGCCGTGCTCCTCGCCCCTGGCGGCCCCTCCGAGGACGGGATGCTTCAGATCCGGGAGATCGTGTCTCTCGACCTCCACGGCAAGGCGATCGTCCTGTCCGCCTGCCGGAGCGCTTCCGGCACCCTCCTCGAGGGCGAGGGCGTGATGGGGCTCGCCCGAGGGTTCTTCCAGGCGGGCGCGCGCGCGGTCGTGGGGAGCCTGTGGCCCCTGCGGGACGACGAGGCGGAGAGGCTCGTCCGCGACTTCTACCGGCATCTCGCCGAGGGCCGGGCGGTGGCCGACGCCATGGCCGCCGCGCAACGCGACCGCCTGCACGCGGGCGAGCCCGACGCCGCCTGGGCCGGGCTGGTCGTCCTCGGTGACGGCGACCTCGCGCCCGTCCGGCGGGTGGCGCCCCCCCTGCCCCTGGCCGGGCTGATCCTGATCGTGTTGGTCCTGCTCGTGTCGATCCTGCTCGCCGGTGGCTACCGGGTGGCGCGCCGCCGTCGCCTCCAGGCCTGAATCTTCGCCGGCACCGGTGAGGGGATCGGCGGGGGGCGGGCGTCCATCCGCCGAGGAGGAGTGGCCATGGCCAGCTTCAGCGTCGAGTTCGGCGGAAGCAAGACGAAGGTGAACCAGGTCTCGCTCTACAAGGTCGAGGAGGACGGGCCGGACCGCCTGGTCCTGCGCGCGAAGAAGATCGGCTACTACCTGGGCGGCGGCCTTCTCGGCGTCATGGGAGCGGTCCTCTCCGCCGTGAGCGTCGCCGCCCTCTCGGACCACCGCGGCCTGGGGCTCGGCGCGGGCGCGCTGGGCCTCCTGCTCCTGGCCGGAGGGGTGGCCCTCGTCCACGCCGGGCTCCGGAACAACGATCGCATCGTCTTCGATCGTGCCGGGGCGCAGGTCCGCTTCGAGACGACGCGCGAGAAGGACCGGTATGCCCTCCCCTTCGGCGAGATCGACCGCGTGGAGCTGCGGATGAAGGACCAGTCCACGGCCAGCGAGTCGCGGATCCTGTTCCCGGTGTTCCTCGTGCGCAAGGGTGGCGACGAGACGAAGGTCGACGAAGCCACCGACGTGGCGCAGATGCTGGAGCTGGCCCTGAAGGCCGCGCAGCTCTGTGGCGTGCGCTTCGAGGACACGGTGGTCGGCCAGGGCGCGGAAGAACGGCAGGCGGGAGCGCGGCGGTGAGCTCCCGGGGCCCGAGCGATCGGTCGCGGGTCCCCGATGGCCTGACCGTCGAGCACACGCCGCAAGGAGCCACGTATCGCTGGGTGTCGACGCCCGACCTCATGAGCCTCAAGGCGCGTTGGCTGGCCGACCTGGGCCGCGAGGGCGCGAGCGCCGCCTGAAGCGCAGGCGGTTTTCCGTATATCCTTCGGGACTCGGCGTTCCCCGGAGTCGCGGGGGCCGGGCGGGCGCGGGCCCGCCATCGCACGAACGAGCCCTGGAGGTGAGAGTGCGTCTCGCGCACGTGACGCCGGTCGCCGCGGTCCTGCTGGCCGCCGCCCCCCTGGGGGCGCAACACGCGCCGGAGCCGGCGCCGCCGCCGGCCGCGCCGCCCGCGGCGGCGAGCGCCCCCCGGCCCGCGGCTCCGCCGGGCGAATCGAAGGAGCCGCCAAAGTACGACGCGGCCTCGGTCGAGCGCGGAAAGCTGCTCCTGGTCCAGCAGTGCGGCTTCTGCCACGGATCGAACGCGCGCGGCGGGCAGCAGGGGCCGGACCTCACGCGATCGGACCTGGTCCAGAGCGACGAGGGCGGCAAGCAGCTCGGCGAGTTCCTCAAGGTGGGCCGTCCCGAGCGCAAGATGCCGAAGTTCGACCTGCCCGAGCCGGACGTGGTCGACCTCGCCACGTTCCTCCACTCCACGATCGATTCGGTCGCCGACCGCGGCAAGTACCAGATCCTGAACATCCTGGTGGGCGACGCCCAGGCGGGTCAGGCCTTCTTCAACGGCGCCGGCAAGTGCAGCGCCTGTCATTCGCCGGAGGGTGACCTCAAGGGCATCGCCTCCCGCATCAAGGACCCGGCCGCGCTCCAGGGACGCCTCGTGATGCCGCGCGGTGGCCGGCGCCGGCGCGGTCCACCGCAACCGGGCCAGGACGAGATCCCTCCGTATCTGGAGACGACCGCGGTCCAGGCGACGGTGGCGCTGCCCTCGGGGCAATCGTTCACGGGCGCCCTCATCCGCCTCACGGACTTCGACGTCACCGTCTACGACCCGGCCACGAACCAGATGCGCAGCTGGCTGCGCAGCGGCGGCTCCCCCGCCGTCACCCTGAGCGACCCGCTCCAGGCCCACATGGACATGCTGCGCAAGTGGACGGACGGCGACATCCACAACACGACGGCCTTCCTGGCGACACTGAAATGAAGACCTCCACGCTCGCGACGGTGACGGTGGCCCTCGCCACCATCGGCCTCTCGCCGGCCGCGCGGACCGCCGACCGCGCCCCCGGTCTCGACCCCGCTCTCCTCACCCGGCCGCCCACCGACGCCTGGCCGACCTACCACGGCGACTACTCGGGCCGGCGGTACAGCACGCTCGGCCAGATCAACACGGACAACGTCAAGAGCCTGACCCTGGCCTGGATCTATCGCACCAACACCTCGCCCGCGGGCGCGGCCTTCGGGGGCGAGGGCCCGGAGACGCCTCCGCCCGCCTCCGGCTTCCAGTTCCGCGTCGACATCAAGTCCACGCCCCTGCTCGTGGACGGCGTCCTCTACCTCACCACCCCCGATCACGTGTGGGCGGTGGACCCGCGGACCGGCCGCGAGATCTGGCACTTCTTCTGGCGGACGAAGGGCGGGATCCACATCGGCAACCGCGGGGTCGGGATGTACGGCAACTGGCTCTACTTCCTGACCCCGGACAACTACTTCGTCTCCCTCGACGCCGCCACGGGCAAGGAGCGCTGGCACAAGGAGATCGCGAACGTCAAGCGCGAGTACTTCTCGACCGCGGCCCCGATCGTCATCCGCAACCACGTGGTCATCGGCGTGGGCGGCGATTCCCTCGACGTGCCGGGCTACCTGGAGTCGCGCGATCCGGAGACGGGCGAGCTGCAGTGGCGCTGGTACACCACGCCGCGGCCGGGCGAGCCGGGATCGGAGACGTGGCCGGACGAGTACTCGATGTCCCACGGCGGCGGCATGCCGTGGCTGCCCGGCAGCTACGATCCCGAGCTGAACCTCTACTACTTCGGCACCGGCAACGCGAACCCCGTGCTCTCGGGCCAGAGCCGCAAGGGCGACAACCTCTGGACGGCCTCGATCGTGGCCGTCAACCCGGACACCGGGAAGATGGCGTGGTACTACCAGGCCACGCCGCACGACACGCACGACTGGGACTCCGCGCAGACCCCGGTGATGATCGACGGCGTGATCGACGGCAAGCCGCGCAAGCTCCTCGCCCAGGCCAACCGCAACGGCCACTTCTTCCTCCTCGACCGCACGAACGGCAAGCACTTCCTCACCGCGCCCATGATCGATTCCATCAACTGGACCAAGGGCCTCAACGCGAAGGGCCAACCGATTCCCAACCCGGAGAAGGAAGCCAACGTGCCGGGGACGCTCGTCTCCCCCACCACGGACGGCGCCACCAACTGGCCGCCTCCGAGCTTCAGCCCCGACACCGGCCTCTTCTACGTGGGCACCACGCGCGGCTTCAGCATGTTCTACCTGACCGACACCGATCCCCGCCCGCAAGGCTGGGCGGCGGCGGAGCGCCACGTCGCCAACCTGGGGGCCGAGCTGAAGGCGATCGACTACAAGACGGGCAGGATCGTCTGGAGCCGGCCACAGGCCATGACCGCTTCCGGAAGCAACGGGGGCTCCATGGGCCTCCTGAGCACCGCGGGCAAGCTCCTGTTCGGCAACGACGGCGGCGGCAACTTCGTGGCCTACGACGCCGCCAGCGGCACGCCCCTCTGGCACGCCGGCCTGGGGACCAACACGACCAACGGCCCGCAGACCTTCCTGCTCGACGGCCGCCAGTACGTGGTGGTAGGGGCGGGCGACCAGCTCTTCGCATTCACGTTGCAGCAGTAGCGGGAGGACGAGCATGTACACGCGACGCGAGTTCGGACGGTTGACCCTGGCCGCGCTGGCCCTGCCGCGTGCCCTGGCCTCCGCGGCCTCCGCGCGGGTCGACTCCACGGTGCGCGGCGTGCCGGTGGGCGTGCAGACCTACAGCTTCCGGGAGCTGCCGCGGCCGGAAGCCAGCGACGCCGTGGACGTCATCATCCAGGCCATGACCGCCTGCGGCCTGGGCGAATGCGAGCTGTGGTCGCCCCAGGTGGAGCCGCGGTACGGCCCCCGGCCCGTGCCCGGCGGCCCGCGCCCCGCCCCCGATTCCCCGGAGGCGCAGAAGGCACGCGCGGACCTGCGCGACTGGCGCCTCAAGACCTCGCTCGACCACTTCCGGGCCATCAAGAAGAAGTTCGACGCCGCCGGCCTTTCCATCTACGGCTACAACTACTCGTTCAACCCGAGCTTCACGGACGAGGAGATCGACCGCGGGTTCGAGATGGCGAAGGCCCTGGGGGCGGAGATCATCACCGCCTCCACGACGGTGGAGGTCGCCAAGCGGGTGGCGCCGCATGCGGAGAAGCACAAGATGGTGGTGGCCATGCACGGCCATTCCAAGGTCGACGACCCGAACGAGTTCGCGACCCCGCAGAGCTTCGCCGCCGCCCTCGCGATGTCGAAGTACTTCAAGGTCAACCTCGACATCGGCCACTTCACCGCCGGCAACTTCGACGCCGTGGCCTACCTGAAGGAGCATCACGCCGACATCACGAACATCCACTTGAAGGACCGGAAGAAGAACCAGGGCGACAACACCCATTGGGGCCAGGGCGACACTCCGATCCGCGAGTGCCTCCAGCTCATCCGGGACAACAAGTGGCCGATCCGGGCCGACATCGAGTACGAGTACAAGGGCGCGGGCACTCCCGTGGAAGAGGTCAAGAAATGCTACGAGTACGTACGGCAGGCGCTGGCCTAGCTGCCCTCGCCCTCTCCCTCTCCCTCTCCCTCTCCCTCGGCCTCGCGCCCGCGCCCGCGCCCGGACACCTCTACGTCACCAACGAGCGCTCCGGTGACCTGAGCGTGATCGACCTCGGCACGCGGACGGTCACCGCCACCGTCCGTCTCGGCAAGCGGCCGCGCGGGATCCGCGTGAGCGCGGACGGCGCGCGCCTCTACGTGGCGCTGAGCGGATCACCGTACGCCCCGCCCGGCGTGGACGAGAAGACCCTGCCCCCGCCCGATCGTTCCGCGGACGGCATCGGCGTGCTGGACGTGCGCACGCTGAAGCTGGTCAAGGTCCTGCCCGTCGGCACCGATCCCGAGCAGCTCGCCCTGAGCAAGGACGGCCGCCGGCTGTTCGTCTCCAACGAGGACGCGGCCACGGTCAGCGTGGTCGATCTGGCCACGGGCGCGGTGGTCGCGACGGTCAAGGTCGGGGGCGAGCCGGAAGGGGTCGAGGTCCGGCCCGACGGCGCCGTCGTGTACGCCACCTCCGAGGAGGACGGCCAGGTGTTCGCGATCGACCCCGTGCGGGCGACCCTCGTCGGGAAGTTCGCCACCGCCCCGCGGCCGCGGTCGATCGCCTTCCTGCCCGACGGGTCGCGCGCCTACGTGACCTGCGAGAACGGGCACGCGGTCGTAGTGGTGGACGCGCGGCGGCACCTGCCCCTGAAGACCATCGCCTTCGAAGGCGAGAACGCGCGGCCGATGGGCATCGTGGCGGCGCCGGACGGGCGGCACGTCTACGTCACCACCGGCCGCGGGGGGAACGTGGTCGTCCTCGACACCGCCACCAACGCCGCCGTGGCCACCATCGCGGTGGGTCCGCGGCCGTGGGGCATCGCGGTGTCGCCGGACGGCTCGACCCTCTACACCGCGAACGGGCCTTCGAACGACGTCTCCATCGTCGACATCGCGAGCCGAGCCGTGACCGCGCGTATCAAGGTCGGCGACAGTCCCTGGGGAGTGCTGCGCGCGAACTGAGCGGCCACTCGAGCGAGGGGACCGCGCGCAACGGCCTCCGGTGGTCACGTGGTCCTCGGCTGAGAGAGCGCCGCGCGTGCGTGCGCACTTGTCAAGAGCTCACCCCGTAGCGTCGATCCGGTGGACCTCGCAGGGCACGTCCCCCACGCGCGCGGGTGTCATGCTCGCCAGGTGGGGGATTGTGCCGTTGGGCATGAACCCGCGGCGGAAGCGCTCGACGAAGCCGTCCTCGCCGTACTTGCTCGGCTTGAGGATGACCACGCGCAGTCGCGAGGCGGGCACGGAAGAGAGGCTACGCCGGCGGGCGCCCTCCATTCAAGAGTCGGGCACAATAGGCGCCCATGAGCCTGCTCGCCCTCACCTTCGTCGTCGCCGCCGCCGCTCCCGTCCGCTCGTCCGCGCCACCCTACTGGCCCTCACGCGACTGGGAGCGCCGCCCTCCCGCCCAGGCCGGCTTCGACGCGGCCAGGCTGGACGAGGCCATCGCGTTCGCGAAGCAGAACGAGACGGCGGAGCCGCGCGACCTCGAGCGCGCGCATTACACGACCGCTTTCGGGCGCGAGCCGTTCAACAACGCCACCGGGCCCTTCAAGACACGCGGCGACGTCACGGGTATCGTCGTGCGCCACGGCTACCTCGTGGCGGAATGGGGCGAGCCCGACCGCGTGGACATGACGTTCAGCGCGACCAAGAGCTTCCTGTCCTCGGTGGTCGGCCTCGCCTTCGACCACAAGCTCATCCCGTCGCTCGACCAGCCCGTGCACGAGGCGATGGGCCCGACGGTGGACCGGCAGGGCAAGGTCCTCGACCTGTTCCAGTCGCCGCACGCGCGCACCATCACCTGGGACCACCTGCTCCGGCAGACCAGCGACTGGTCGGGCACGCTCTGGGGCAAGCCGGACTGGGCGGACCGGCCGGCGGAGAACCTCGAGAAGGACATCGCGCGCGAGCGCCACGCGCCCGGCTCCGTCTACGAGTACAACGACTCGCGGGTGAACCTGCTCGCGCTGTGCGCGCTCGAGGTCTGGCGGCGCCCGCTCCCGCAGGTGTTGAACGAGTCCGTCATGGAGCCCATCGAGGCCTCGCGCACCTGGCGCTGGTACGGCTACGAGGACTCCTGGGTGCTCGTGGACGGGCAGTGGGTGCAGTCCGTGAGCGGCGGCGGCCACTGGGGCGGCGGGATGTTCATCAGCGCCCGCGACCAGGCGCGCTTCGGCCTGCTCACGTTGAGGCGCGGCCGGTGGAAGGAGCGGCAGGTCCTCTCCGAGGACTGGATCTCGCGCGCGCTCACGCCTACGCCCGCCCAGCCGACCTACGGCTTCATGAACTACTTCCTGAACACCGACCGCAAGCTGTGGCCGGCCGCCCCCGCGGAGGCCTTCGCCCACATCGGAGCGGGCGCGAACGTGATCTACGTCGATCGCGTGAATGACCTCGTGGTGGTCGTCCGCTGGATCGACCCCAAGGCGCTGGCCGAGCTCGTGAAGCGGGTGCTGGCCGCGATCGAGGCGCCCGCCCGCTGAGACGGCGCGCTACTCCGCGACCCCCTTGTCCTTGAGGATCCGCCATACCTTCTCGGGCGTGATCGGGATGTCGATGTGCGTGACCCCGAGATGGGCGAGCGCGTCCACGACGGCGTTCGCGATGGCGGGCGGCGCGCCCACGGTGGCCGATTCCCCCACGCCCTTCGCACCCAGGGGGTGGTGCGGCGAGGGCGTGACGGTGTGCCCGGTCTCCCACTTCGGCGTCTCCACCGCCGTCGGCACCAGGTAGTCCATGAAGCTGCCGCCCTGGATGTTCCCGCTCTCGTCGTAGCTGATCTCCTCGAGCAGCGCGGGGGCCATCCCCATGGTCAGGCCGCCGTGGACCTGTCCCTGCACGATCATGGGGTTGATGATGTTGCCGCAGTCGTCGATGGCCACGAAGCGGCGGATCTTCACCTCGCCCGTGCCGCGGTCGATGTCCACCACGCAGATGTAGCTCCCGAAGGGGAACGTGAGGTTGGGCGGGTCGTAGTAGTTGACGGCTTCCAGCCCCGCCTCCATGCCCTGCGGATGGTTCGTGTAGGCGGCCAGCGCGATCTCCTGGATGGTCTTGGCCTTGTTCGGCGCGCCCTTCACCGAGAACTTCCCCGGCTCCCACACGAGGTCCTCCTCGGCGACCTCGAGGAGGTGGGCGGCGATCTTCTTCGCCTTGTCGCGGACCTTGCGCGCGGCCATGGCGCCCGCCGCGCCCGCCACGGGCGTCGAGCGGCTGGCATAGGTGCCCAGCCCGTAGGGCGCGGTGTCGGTGTCGCCCTCCTCGACCTGGACGTGGGCGGCGGGGATGCCCAGCTCCTCCGCGATGATCTGCGCGTACGTCGTCTCGTGGCCCTGTCCCTGCGACTTCGTGCCGAAGCGCGCGAGGGCCTTCCCCGTCGGGTGCACGCGCAGCTCGCAGGAATCGAACATCTTGATGCCGAGGATGTCGAAGTGCTTCGAGGGGCCGGCTCCCACGATCTCGGTGAAGCTGCAGATGCCGATGCCCATCAGCTCGCCCCGGGCGCGCTTGTCCGCCTGCTCCTTGCGCAGGGCGGCGTAGCCGATCTGGTCCATCGCCTTGTTCAGGGCCCCCGCGTAGTTGCCGCTGTCGTACTCCCAGCCGGTGGCCGACTTGTACGGGAACTTGTCGGGGGGGATGAAGTTCTTCATCCGCAGGAGGGCGGGGTCGATCTTGAGCTGCTGGGCCAGCACGTCCACCATGCGCTCGATGGCGTGCGCGGCCTCGGTGACGCGGAACGAGCAGCGGTAGGCGATCCCGCCCGGCGCCTTGTTCGTGTACACGCCGTCCACCTCGACGAACGCGCTCTTGATGTCGTACGACCCCGTGCAGATCGAGAAGAGGCCGGCCGGGAACTTCGACGGGTTGGCGGCGGCGTCGGCGTATCCGTGGTCGGCCAGGGTCTTGATGCGGAGGGCGGTCATCCTGCCGTCCTTGTCCGCGGCCAGCTCGGCGTCGATGTGGTAGTCGCGGGCGAAGGAGTCCGCCTGCAGGTTCTCCATCCGGTCCTCGACCCACTTCACGGGCTTGCCCGTCACCACCGAGGCCGCCACCGCGATCACGTAGCCGGGATAGACGGGGACCTTGCCCCCGAACCCGCCGCCGATGTCCGGGGAGATGATGCGGATCTTCTCCTCCGACAGCCCGACGTGGCCGGCCACCAGCGCGAACACGGTGCGGATGGCGTGCGGGGCCTGCGTGGTCATCCAGACCGTGAGCTTGCCGTCCGTCTTGTTGAAGGAGGCCACGCAGCCGCAGGTCTCGATCGAGGCCACGTGGATGCGCGGGATGTAGATGCGCTGCTTGACGACGGCGGCGGCGTCCTTGAAGGCCTGGTCCGTGCCCGCGCGATCCCCCACCTCCCAGTGGAAGATGCGGTTGTCCTTCTTGTCCTTCTTGTCCGTGCGCAGCACGGGCGCCCCCGGCTCCAGGGCCTTGAAGGGGTCCACCACCACCGGCAACGGGTCGTAGTCGACCTCGACCGCGGCCACCCCGTCCGCGGCCGTGTAGCGATCGGTGGCGATGACCGCCGCCACCTCCTGGGCCTGGTACATCACCTTCTCCGTGGGCAGCACCATCTGGGTGTCCGACATCAGGGTGGGCATCCAGTGCAGGTTGAACTGCGCCAGCGTCTCCCCGGTGATGACGGCGAGCACGCCCGGCACCTTGAGGGCGGCCGTGGTGTCGATCTTCTTGATCCGGGCGTGCGCGAAGGGGCTGCGCACGATGTCCATGTGGAGCATGCCGGGCAGGGAGACGTCGTCGACGTAGTTGCCCTGGCCGCGGATGAAGCGCGGGTCCTCCTTGCGCTTGAGCGAGTGTCCCATCCCGCCGACTTCGGGGCTGGTGCGCGGTGTGGTGGTCACAGGTCGCCTCCTACCCGAGCTTCGCGGCCGCGTGCTGCACGGCCTTGACGATGTTCACGTAGCCGGTGCACCGGCAGAGGTTCCCGGAGATCGCGTGGCGGATCTCGTCCTCGCCGGGGTTCTTCGTCTTCTCGAGCAGGGCGGCGCTGGTCAGCATCATCCCCGGCGTGCAGAAGCCGCACTGCAGGCCGTGCTCCTCCATGAAGGCCTCCTGGATGGGATGGAGCTTGTCCGTCTCCAGCCCCTCCACGGTGGTGACCTTGCGTCCGTCGGCCTGGACGGCCAGGACCGTGCACGACTTCACGGGCACCCCGTCGAGCAGGACGGTGCAGGCCCCGCAGTGCGTGGTGTCGCAGCCGATGTGGGTGCCGGTGAGGCGGAAGCTCTCGCGCAGCAGGTGGACGAGCAACAGGCGCGACTCGACGTCCGCCTCGCGCGGGGTGCCGTTCACGGTGAGGCGGACGGTATGGCGGGCCATGCTACCTCCCTCCCGCGCGCTGCGCGGCCTTGCGGAGGGCGCGGACGGTGAGCACCCGCGCCATCTCCTTCTTGTAATCGACGGAGCCGCGCCGGTCCGCGCCCGGCCTGGTGGCGGCGGCGGCGAGCCGGCCGGCTTCGGCGAAGGTGGCCTCGTCTGGCTTCTTGCCCTTCAGGTAGCTCTCGGCCTCCCGCGCCTTGATCGGCATGGGTCCGGCGTTGGTCAGGCCGACGCCCGCGCGCTCGATCGTGCCGCCCTTGATGACGAGGAAGACGGCCGCGCCCGCGGTGGCGAAGTCACCCACCTTGCGCTCGAGCTTGACGTAGGCCCCGCCGCTCCCCGGCGGCGGGGCCGGGATGCGGATCTCGGTCAGGACCTCGCTCGGCTGGAGCGCGGTCGTGAAGAGGCCGGTGAAGAACTGGTCGATCGGGATCGTGCGCGATCCCTTGGGCCCGGTGGCCACCACCTCCGCCCCCAGCGCGAGCATGGTGGCCGGGTGGTCGTTGGCGGGATCGCCGTGGGCGAGGTTGCCGGCCACCGTGGCCAGGTTGCGCACCAGCGGATCGGCGATGACCGCGGCCGTATCCGCCAGGATCGGGTACTTCGACCGCACGACCTCGGAGGCCTCCAGGCCGGCCTCGCGGGCGAGGGCGCCGATCTTCAAGAACCCGCCCTCTTCCTTGATGTAGTCGAGCCCGGGTATCCGGCCGATGTCCACGAGGTGCGCCGGCTGCGCGAAGCGCAGCTTCATCATGGGCAGGAGGCTCTGGCCGCCGGACAGGATCTTGGCCTCGTCGCCGAGCTGTCCGAGCAGGGCCAGCGCCTCCGGGAGCGTCCGGGGCGCGTGGTAGTCGAAGGAAGGAGGAATCATCGCTCGAGCTCCTTTCGCCGCCGCGACGGCGGCGTCAGTGCATCCATCTCCAGAAGAGACCCAGCAAGACGAGGGCGGCAATCACGGTCCAGAAGGCGGGCTGGCGCAGGAGGAGCTTGCTCCCGAAGGAGAGGACCTCGACCGGGGGGGAGCTCGGCGGAGCGGGAGCGGCGGGGGCGGCTGCGGCCGTGACCGCTCCCGTGGCCGCTTCCGCCTCCGGCCTCTCCAGCTCCGCCCGCATCGATTCCGTGAACTTCTGCAGCATCTGGTCCGAGACGTCCTGCATCAGGCCGCGTCCGAACTGCGCCATGATCCCGGTGATGCTCACCTCCGAGACGACGCTGACCTCCGACTCGCCGGGGCCGTGCTCGGTGATGCGGCTGGTCATGCGCATGTCCGCGCCGCCGCGCCCGCTCGTGTCCTGGCCGCGGGCCACGATCTCCGCCGTGCGGGTGCCGGGATCGAGGGACTCGAAGCGGACGGTGCCCTTGTACTTGGCGGACACCGGCCCGACCTTGACCGTGATCCCGCCCCCGTAGGTCCGCTCGTCCACTTTCTCCGTGATCGAGGCGCCGGGCAGCGCGGGGGCGACCCGATAGGGGTCGGTCAGGTACGACCACACGCGGTCCGCCGGCGCCTTGACCACGAAGGCGTGCTCGAACCGCAGCGCCATCAGCCCGTCCGCTTCATCGGGCCGGGCGGGCGGCCAGGTACCGCTCGGGGTTGGCCACGAACCGCTCGCGGCACCCCGCGCAGCAGAAATGGAAGTCGCGGCCGCCGTGCCGCGCGTGGTGAGAGCTCTCCGCGACGCGCACGTCCATTCCGCACACGGGATCGCGCGCGGTCCCTCCGGCCGTCTCCTCCATGGGCTCCTCCTCCGCGGGGGCAGCCCCCCGCCGCGTCTTCACGATCTCGGCCAGGATGCTCACCGCGATCTCTTCCGGAGTCACGCCCCCGAGGTCGAGGCCGGCAGGGTTCCTCACCGTCGAAAGCGCGGCCGCTCCCACGCGCGCGGCCAGCGCCTCGACAATCTGGGCGAACCGCTTCGGGCTGGCCACGACCGCCACGTAGTCGGGACCGTGCGCGAGGGCCGAGACCAGCGCGTCCTCGTCCCACTGCCCCTGGGTCGCGACCACCGCGAACAGCGGGACCGGGGTCCGCTCCAGGCGCAGCTCCGCCGGATCCGGCACCACCACGTCCGCCCCCGGGAAGGCGGCGGCGTCGGCCTCCTTGTCCACCGCGTACACGGTGTAGTCCATCGCCTTGGCCAGCCGCGCGACCGCGCGGGCGACGGGGGCGACCCCGTAGACGAGCAGGCGCGGCGCGGGCAATACGGGCTGGATGTGGATCTCCACGCTCCCTCCGCTGTGGCAGGTCATCGGGTACACGCGCAAGCCGGGCCGGCGCCGCGACTCGGGATCGGGATCGAGGCACACCAGCCGGGGACGGCCGTCCTCCATCGCCTTCCGCGCCTCCGCCATCACCGTCGGCCGCGTGCAGCTCCCGCCGACCCAGCCGTGGCACTCCTCGCGCGTGACCAGGGCCATGTCGCCGACGTGGGCGGAGATCGGGCCCTTGCGCGCCACCACCGTGGCCAGCGCGAACGGCTCGCCGCGCCGGGCGAGGAGGGCGGCCTTCTCGAGCAGGTCGGGGCGCACGCTCAGCTCCGGGCCCCGCCCGCGGCGAGGCCCTCGTAGTCGGCGGGGACGTCGACGTCCTGGAGCGCGTCCTTGGGCCAGGTCACGACCTCCGCCTGGCCCTGGTGGCGGCGCACGACCTGCTTGGCGCACCGCTCGTCGTCGATCGAGAGCAGCTCGGCGAAGAGCGTGCGGTCGTAGAGGGTCGGCGGGGCCTGCACGTCGCCGTAGCGCGAGACGACCAGCGGCACCCCGGTCGCGCGATAGCGCTCCACGGTGGCCGCGATCATCGCGGACGTCACGAACGGCATGTCCGCGAGCACGATCAGGATGGCGTCGGCCTCGGCGGAGGCCTGGCGGACGCCCGTGTGCACGGAGGTGCCGACGCCCCGGACGTGGTCGGGGTTCATCACGGTGTCGCAGGGGAGGCCGGCCAGCGCGGCGCGGACACGCTCGGCCTCGTGACCCAGCACCACCACCACGCGGTCGACGCCGGCCTCGAGGGTGGCCCGCACCGCGCGGCGGACCAGCGGCTCGCCCTCGAGGGCGAGGAGCAGCTTGTTGCGGCCCATGCGCGTGGAGGACCCGGCCGCGAGCACGACCGCGGCCACCCGGCGCCGCGGCTCAGCCATGAACCACCACCCGCTCGCACTCCTGCCCGCGCCCCACACCGTGCGCTCCGGCAGTCTACCGGCAACTCGAATCCCGGTTCAAGCACAACGAGGGACTAGAATCACCCCGACCAAGGAGGACCCATGCTCGTGCTCGGCGCCGTCCTCGCCGCCCTGGCCGCCGGCGCCGGATCCGGCCCCGAGGCCACCCAGGCCCCGGCCGCCGCCGCGGCGCCGTCGAGCGCCAGGCTGCGCATCATCGCCTTCGGCGCCCATCCCGACGACTGCGAGCTGGACGAGGCGGGCGTAGGCGCGAAGTGGGCCGCGCTCGGGCACGCCTTCAAGTGCGTGGCCGTCACCAACGGCGACATCGGGCACTGGGGGACCGCGGGCGGCCCCCTGGCCCAGCGCCGTCGCGCCGAGGCCCAGAAGGCGGCCCGCATCCTGGGCATCGAGACCGAGGTCCTGGACAACCACGACGGCGAGCTGATGGTCACGCTCGAGAACCGGCGCCGGATCGCCCGCCTCATCCGCGACTGGAAGGCGGACATCGTGATCAGCCATCGCCCGAACGACTACCATCCCGACCATCGCTACACGGGGGTCCTGGTCATGGACGCCGCCTACATGGTCCAGGTGCCCTACTTCAGCCCCGACGTGCCGCCGCTGGCCCGCAACCCGGTGTTCCTGTTCTCCGAGGACCGCTTCCAGAAGCCGAACCCGTTCAGCGGCGACATCGTGGTCGGCATCGACGACGTCATCGACAAGAAGCTGGCGGTGGTGGAGGCCATGGAGTCGCAGTTCTACGAGGGCGGGTGCTGCGACGCGCCCGCGGGCGGCCTGCCCACGGACGCGGCGGGCAGGGAGGCGCGGCAAAAGGCGGTGCGCGACCGATTCAGCAAGCGCTTCTCCGCCACCGCCGACCGCTTCCGGTCGAAGCTGGTGGAGGAGTACGGCCCGGCGCGCGGGGCGGGCATCCGCCATGCGGAGGCCTTCGAGATCTGCGAGTACGGCCGCCAGCCGGGCCGGGAGGAGATCCGCCAGCTCTTTCCCTTCTTCGGGCAATGAAAGGATCAACGTGACTCAAGACCGCACGCTGGACCTCGATCTCAACGGCGTCCAGGACGAATCACGACGTCTGGCCGGGCAGATCAAGCCCGACTCCGGCCCCTGGGACGTGATCGTGGTCGGCAGCGGCGCCGCCGGAGGCATGGCCGCCTTCCAGCTCGCCACCGCTGGCATCAAGGTCCTGGTCCTGGAAGCCGGCCGCATGATCGACCACAAGCAGGAGTACCGGACGATGGAGTGGCCGTACGCCTCTCCCCGCCGCGCGCGGCTGCCTCCGGATCACCGCGCGATCGCGGTGGCCGAGTACAACTTCACCGACCGCCCGTACGCGAACAATCCAGACCTGGCCAGACGCGCCAAGGTCACGTCATATGCGGGCAATACCTTCACGCGGAACTGGGTGGTCAACGAGAAGGAACACCCCACGACCGGCACTCCCTACGCATGGGTGCGCGCGCGGGTGCTGGGCGGCAAGACCAACTTCTGGGGACGGGGAGCGCTGCGCTACGGGCCCCTGCAGTTCAAGGCGGCCAGCCGCGACGGCTTCGACGTGGACTGGCCCATCGGCTACGAGGACGTCGCGCCCTACTACGACAAGGTCGACGTCCTCCTCGGCTGCTCCGGCACCCGGGAAGGCCTGATGCAGGTGCCGGACGGGATCTTCCAGCGGCCGATGAAGCTCAACTGCGTCGAAGTCCACTTCAAGCGCTCGATCGCGAAGCTGGGCCGGCACTACATCCCCGGCCGCGCCGGCGTCACCACGGACGGCGTCCTGAACAACAAGTACCGGACGCGCTGCTTCGGCCGCGGCCGCTGCGGGCGCGGGTGTGACCTGGGGGCGGCCTTCCATTCCCCGACCGCCCTCCTCTACCCCGCGCGAGACACCGGAAACGTCACCATCCGCCCCTATTCCGTGGTCTCGGAGGTGTTCCTCGACGAGGCGACCGGGCGCGCGGCGGGCGTGCGCGTGATCGACGCGAACACCCAAGAGACCATGGACTTCAAGGCGCGGGTGGTGGTGCTGGGCGCGGGCGCCCTCGACAGCACGCGCATCCTCCTCAACTCGCGCTCGGCGCGCCACCCGCAGGGGATGGGCAACTCCTCGGGCGCGCTCGGCTGCTACCTGAGCGAGCACCACATGGGCCCGCGCGGTAGCGGCTTCATCCCCATGCGGATCGGCACCGAGGCCACCCTCGACGACGGGCGGCCGATCACGCCCTACGTCCCACGCTTCCGGAACGTCACCGACACGCACCCCGACTTCATCCGCGGCTATCACTTCCAGGGCGGAGGCGGCGCCTACGAGTACCCCGGGCTGGCCCACGACGTGCCCGGCTTCGGCAAGGCCTTCAAGTCCTCCGTACGCAAGCACTACCCGGCCCTGATCAGCATCGGCGGCTTCGGCGAGGTGCTGCCGCGGAAGGAGAACCGCGTCTTCCTCGACGCCGAGACGAAGGACGCCTGGGGCATCCCCGTCCTCCGCTTCGACTACCGCTTCGGCGACAACGAGACCAGGATGGCGAAGGACATGGCCGAGACCGCGGACGAGATGCTGCGGGCGGCGGGCGCGGAGGACATCAAGGTGGACGGGACCATGCTGCCGCCGGGGTGGTCGATCCACGAGATCGGCACCGCGCGCATGGGTGACGATCCCAGGACGTCCGTCACCGACCGCTTCTGCCGGCTGCACGACGTGCCCAACGTGTACTTGGCGGACGCCGCTCCCTTCGTCTCCGGCGGCACCCAGAACACCACCTGGTCGATCCTCGCCATGTGCTGGCGGACGATGGACTCCCTCAAGGAGAGGATGCGGGCGGGCGACGTCTGAGCCCGGGACGGGCGCCCCCGTCCGAAATTAGTCGTCTCCCTCTTGACGCCGCCCCGGCCCTCGACCAAGGATTACACCTACTACCGACGGTAGTAGTCTCGAAGACCCTCCAATTCCGAGACGTCCACGTCCGTCGTCGAGGAGGACAAGCATGAAGATTTCTTCTCTCCGATTGCCGGTCGGAGTGTGCACGGCCGTGATCGCGGGGCTCATCGCCCCGCTGGCCATTTCCTGCGCGACCCATCACGTCGCGAGCAACCCCCCGCCGTCGGGCAAGGACGCGGCGGTGGCCCCGGTGCCCGCCGCGGGCGCCGGCGAGACGGAGTCGGAAGGGGAGGCGGAGGCCACCCCCGCCGCCCTGTCCGCCAAGCTCGCGCGCAACGCCAGGTTCGCGCCCGACGTCCCGTCGCAGATCCTGGACAACCCCCAGAGCTTCGCCGAGCAGGACTGGCTCGAGCACTCGGTGGACGGAGCCGACAACTCCACGCCGTCCTCCTCCGCCTTCGCGACCGCGCGCCGCCACTGGTCCGGCTACTTCGGCCGCGGCGACCACGGGACGGGCCGATGGGAGCCTTTCGGCCCCACGAACGGGCAGAACGACCTCACGAACGAGTTCCGTGACCGCACGGTGTACACCTCCGGGACCGAGAACTTCGGCGGTCGCACCGTCCACGCCGTGATCTCGCCCGACTGCCGCCCCGGGCGCGACAACTGCACGCTCTGGATCGCCGCCTCCAACGGCGGCGTGTGGCGGACGGACAACGCCCTGGCCGTGGACAACCCCGCCACCCGCCGGTACGAAGGGCCGGAGTGGGAGTTCGTGTCTCCGGAGTTCGCCCAGCAGAACACGTCCGCCCTCGAGCTCGACCCCAACGACCATCGGACTCTGTGGGCGGGCACGGGCGAGCCCAACGCCTGCAGCAGCGGCTGCGAGGTCGGCGTCGGGTTGTACAAGTCGAAGAACGGCGGACGCGGCTGGCGAGGCCCGTTCGGCTCCGCGGAGTTCAGCGCCCGCGCCGTCGGCTCGATCGAGGTGAAGCCGGGCGACTCGCGGACGATCTTCGTGGCCAGCGGCCGCGCCACCCGCGGCATCTCCAACACCTGCTGCGGGGGCGCGGACGCCCTCATCCCGGGCGCCCCGCACTTCGGCCTCTGGCGCAGCACGGACGAGGGGCAGACCTGGACGCTCGTGAACCAGGGCGCGGCCGCGCTCTGCACCGCCAACACCCCGGACGAGGTCTCGCTCAACCAGACGCCGTGCTCGGCTCGCGGCGCCCGCCGCGTCAAGATCGATCCCGTCGATCCGAACACGGTCTACGCCTCGTTCTTCGCGCGCGGGATCTGGCGGTCCCGGTCGAACGGCGATCCCGGCACCTGGGAGCAGATCATGCTCCCGCGGGGCGTCGTCACCCTCGGCGGCCCCACCACCGAGCGTGACGAGTTCGACGTGGTGGTCCTGCCCAGCGGCGAGACGCGGATGTACGTGGGAGCGGGCGGCGGCAACTACACGGGAACGGGGACCGCCGCCGCGCGTCTGCGGCGCAACGACGCCGTCCGCGCCACCGCCGCCGCCACCGTACAGGCGGCCTGGCTCGACTTCCCGACCTACAGCTTCGCCTACTGCGAGCCGCAATGCTCGTACGACAACTACGTCTACGCCCCCGCCAACCCCGACAACGCCCCCCTGTCCGGCGCCGGCCCCGACGTCGTGTACCTCTCCGGCGCCAACTCGTACAACGAGAACAACACCGGCACCGGCCGCTCCAACGGCCGCGCGGTGCTGCTCTCGACGGACGCGGGGGTGACGTTCACCGACATGACGGAGGACGACCGGAGCAGCACGCAGCCGGGCACCCTCCATCCCGACCACCACGCCGTCGTCGTGAACCCTCTCGACTGGAAGCAGTTCTTCGACTTCAGCGACGGCGGCGTCAACCGGTCGAACGGCCAGTTCGTGGACGACACCGCCGACTGCACGGCCCCGCCCCACTCGTTCACCATCCCGTCACGGATCGCCTTCTGCAACGTCGTCCTCTCCCGCGTCCCACAGACGCTCAACGCCATCAACCGCGGCCTGCGCACCCTCGCCGCCTACACGATGGACTACGACCGGAACGACCCCGAGCGCCTCGCTGCGGGGACGCAGGACAACGGCTCCTGGGAGACCGTCGACGACCGGAACAACTGGACGCAGATCAACATCGCCGACGGGGGCCCGAACCGCTACGACGCGACCGGGCACGATTCGCGGTTCGCGCTGACTTCGTTCCAGAGCGGGCAACTGATGGTGCGCTACGACTCGCTGCAGCAGGTGGACGCGAACTGGATCGCGGACACCATCGGCGATCCGTCTTCGGTGCCGCCCTACGCCCTGGAGGCCTCCGCCTTCATGGTGCCGGCGGTGACGGACCCGGTCGCGGCGGGGTGGATGTACACCGGGCGCGAGCACGTCTTCCGTTCGAAGAACTATGGCCGGAACCCCTTCTTCGGAACCGGCGACACCCAGGCCGCCAAGGACGCCCACCGCGCGGACTGCAACATCTGGTACGGCGCCTTCGGTGACCTCAACGGCAACGGCGTCTACGACCTCCCCGGCGACCGCTGCGACGACTGGGAGGCGCTGGGCGACCCGAGCCCGTCCGGCCGCCTGACCGCGCCGGAGTACGGCGCCGATCGGCAGGGCCTCTACGTCTCGGCCGACGAGCGGGCCGTGAGCGACTCCGCCACCCTCTGGGCCGCCACCGGCACCGGGCGCATCTTCATCTCGAAGAACGCCAATGCCGCCCTCGGCTCCGACGTCGTCTTCACGCGTCTCGACAGCCTCGATCCCGCGGCGCCGCCGCGGTACCCGACCTCGATCTTCGTGGACCGGCACAACCCGAATCACGCCTGGATCACGTACAGCGGCTACAACGCGAAGACGCCGGCCACCCCCGGCCACATCTTCGAGGTCACCTTCACCCCCGGCGGCACCCCCGCCGCGACCTTCGTGAACCGCGATGGGACCGGCCCCTTCGCCTACGGCGACATCCCCGCCAACTCGGTCGTCGTGAGCCGGCGGGGGACCCTGCTCGTGGCCAACGACTACGGCGTCGTGGCCAGCCACGGGCACTCGGGCATGTGGAGGACGGCCGCCCCTGGCCTCCCGAACCTGGACGTGCCGCACCTCATCTACGCGCCGGAGAGGCAGGCCGTCTACGCGGCCACCCACGGCCAGGGCGTGTGGCGGCTCCGGCTCGATCCGGGGGACGACGACGGCCGCCACGACGACGATGACGACCATGACGGACACGGCGGCCACGGCGGACACTGACGTCAGGAAGACGAGAGGCCGCCCGAGCGTCTGAGGGCGGCCTCGACCTCACGGGCAGCCGGAGGGCCGTTCCCGCCTCCGGCTGCTCACTCGCCCTTCAGCGCCCGACCTTCTCCACGCGGTCGTAGTACTCCTTCTGGAGGGCGAGCGACTTCGTGTCCGCCTTCACCGTCCGGAGCGCCTTCACCAGCGCGTCGATGCGCCCCTCCGTGAGGACCTGGCCCAGCTCGCGGGTGGCGGTGGCCCCTTCACCCGCGTAGTGGTTCGGGAACCCCGCGTACCACCAGATCGCGTTGTAGAGGCCGGGAGTGGCCAGGCGCTTCTGGTTCTCGCCCGACTCCAGGGTGGCGCGGTCCATCTTGACGAGGTCCGGCCGCAGGTAGAGCAGGGTCGCCGTCTCGCGCTCCCCCGCGTGCATGTCTCCCGCCGGATCCGACTTGTGGAGCTGCTTCACCTTCTCGTCCACCGCGGGGTCGGCGGCGGGGTCGAAGAGGTAGACGACGTAGTCGCGGCGCTTCCCGAGCTGGGTCTGGATGAAGTAGCGCAGGAGCTGCGGGTTGCCGCCGTGGCCGTTGACGATCACGATCTTGTCGAACCCGTTGCGGCCGATCTCGTCGCAGGTGCCCTGGAGGAGGTCCCACACCACCGGCGGCGGCAGCGAGAACGCGCCCGGCTGCTGGCGCGCCTCGTTGATCTGGCCGTAGAAGTAGTCCGGGAACACGACGGCGTACTCCTGCCTGGCCGCGCGGGCCGAGATCTCGCGCACCTGGATGAGGTCGGACCCGATGGGCGCGTGGGGGCCGTGCTTCTCCAGGATCCCGATGGGCAGGATGCAGGTGCGGGCGGAGCGCTCGAGGGCGGCCGGCCAGTCGCTGGCCACCAGCTCGTCCCAGCGGTAGGGCAGGTCCGGCGTGGCGGCGGCGGCGGCGGCCGCGGCCAGGAGAACGAGAGCGAGCTTCATGACGGCTCCTTTCCGTGGATGGAGCCGTATCTTACGTGCGCCGCGCGCTACCGGGCGGGGCGGACGGGGATGCCGAGGAGGCGCGCCATCGTCTCGCCGTAGATCAGGCGGCGGCTCTTCTCGGGCACCGAGCAGGCCTCGAGCATGGCCTCGTAGCGGCCGAGCATGTTGTCGATCGCCTCCGGCGCCTCGTCGGTGCCGAACACGAGCTTCTCGAAGGCGTAGACGGCGTCGGACGGGCTGTGCGCGGTCGGCCCCTCCCACCAGAGGTACTCCTTGAAGACGGCGAGGTTCTTCTCCTTCTTGATGAGGGAGGAGCCGGTGAGATCGAAGTAGAGGTTCTTCTGCCAGCGCGCGGCCTCCGCCGCCTCGTCGTACCAGGGGTTGCCCAGGTGCGCGCCCTGGACCCGCAGGCGCGGGAACGCGCGCGCGATGGTGTGCAGGTACGACGGGCGCATGCGCGCCATGGACGACTTCTGCGGCCCCTCGCTCGAGCCGCAGGCCCCGTCCACGATCGTGCACACGATCCCGGTGTGGAAGAGCGCGACCAGGCCCAGGTCCTGGATCTTCGCGTAGATCGGGAAGTACGACTCGTCGTCCCAGTCCAGGCGCGGCGTGTGCATCTTGATGCCCTTGCATCCGCCGGCGGCGAAGGCCTCCACCTCCGCGATGGCCTGCGGGCTGTCCACGTCGATCTGCCCGTAGGGGATCACGACGTCCGGATAGGCGGCGGCGCCCTTCTTCAGGGCGGCGAAGAACTTCATGGGCGTGAGCACGCAGGCCATGGCGTTGTGCGCGCGGTAGGTGCTCACCAGCCGGTCGAAGTAGTCGGGGGCGTCCTGGTAGTGCTGATGGGAGTCGATGACGAAGCGGCGAGGAGCGGGCGCGGGCGACTGCGCCCAGGCCGGGGCGCCGATCGCGAGCACGGCCGCAGTCAGAGCGCGGCGGAGGGCGTCGGGAAGCATGGGACGGGATGATACCGCCGGCGCGGCGACCGCGAAGGGGCGCCTCGCCGCCACTCCCGGCTCAGGCGATGACCGAGCTCAGTTGGCGGTCAGGCTCAGCGTCAGCGTGCCCGAGCGGGCGCCCTGCTGGACGGCAAAGACCTCGACCGTCCCCGGCTTCACGGCCTGGAGGCGTCGCTGGTGCGAGTTGCCCTGGTTCCGGAGGATCACGAGAGAGGGGTCGCTGACGATGAAGTCGACGGCCTCGGTGCCGATCGTCTCGCGGTTGAACGCGTCCTTCGCGATCACGTCCAGGCGCGCCGTCGCCCCGATGGGGATGTTCGCGAACGTGGTCGGGCACCCGTTCGTGCACACGACGCCGGGATCCGTCGGCACGCCGCCCACCTCGATCGAGTAGAGGCGCAGGTTCAGGCGCGCCGGGGGGTTGGTGTTCTGGCCGAAGCCGTCGCAGCCGGGGCACGGAGTGGGCTCGGGGGTGGGAGTCGGCGTTGGCGCCGGCGTGGGGGCCGGAGTGGGAGTGGCCTGGGCGACCGGTGAAGGCGTCGGCGTGGCCGCGGTGGGCGAATCACTGCCGCAACCGGTCATCAGCGCCGCCGCCAGGGCGACGGCCACCAAGCCTCCGTGGATTGTGCGGCGCGTCATTCCTCGACCTCCTTCGTGAAGGCACGCCCCGTGTGGCACCCCGGCCGCATCCGGCATGGTAGAGGATCAGCCGCTCGAGGTCAACCGGCAAACCCTTTGGTCTCAAATGTTTATGGATACTGAACATCCGGTTCGCCCGCTCTGCCCCCCGGATTCACGTCGGCGAACGTGGCTAGGTCGCCTTCTCCACCGGCCGGTCCACTGGCTTCTCCCGGGCCAGGAAGCGGTCGAAGCGCCCCGAGACGTCCTTGAGGTACGCGGCATCGCCGCCGCCCGCCGGGGCGCTCAGCTCGGTCGTCATCCAGCCGTCGTACGCGACGTCGTTGAAGGCCTGGCGGACCTCGACCCAGTCGACGTCGCCCTCGCCCAGGTTGACCCAGTTGAACCGTCCGTTCGGGCGGTCGAGCTTGAAGTCCTTGAGGTGGACCTTGGCGATGCGCGGGCCCAGGGTGCGGATCCAGTCCTGCGGGTAGCCGTAGAAGACCATGTTGCCGACGTCGCAGTAGGCCTTGAGCCAGGGCGACTTCATCTCGTCCACGTACTGCGCGAACTCGAGCGGGCTCAGGAGGAACTTGTTCCAGACCTCCTCCACCGCCACGATCACCTCGAGCTCGGCGGCCTTGGGCAGGATGCGCTCGCGGATCACCGCCTGCGAGCGCGTCCAGGCATCCTTGTACGACGTCTGCGGGTTGACCACCGCCGGGACGAGCAGCACCGCGTCCGCGCCCCAGAGCTTCGCGTTGCCGAGCGAGGTCTCCATCCCGGCCACGCTCCGGGCGACGACCTCCGCCTCCGCGCTCGAGATCGGGAACTTCCAGTGGTCGGAGTTCATCACGGAATGGATGCGCAGCCCCGACTTCTTGGAGGCGTCGCGGATGGCCTCGGCCTCCTTCGGGTCCGTCACCGTCTGCATCTCGATCCCCGCGAACCCGGCGTCGACGGCCATGCGGAAGCGATCGAGATACGGCCGCTCCTTGGGCAGCATCGAGACGAGCACGGCCTTCTTCGGGGAGCCCGCCCCGGAGGCCCGGCGCGCGGGCAGCGCGGCCGCCGCGGAAAGGACCGCCGCCGTCTCCAGGAAGCGCCGGCGCGTGAGCGCCATCATGCCCTCGGCGGGGCCAGGGGCGAGATGTCCACCCTCTCCTTCCAGCGCGCGTGGCTGCCCACCACCTCGTCCCAGGTCTTCTCGCGCCCCTCGTAGGCGGCGCTGCGGCCGAGGATGGCGGTGAGCGTGCTCTCCACGCCGCCCGCCACCTCGTTGACGAAGTTCTTGGTCCGGATGCTCTCCACGAAGGCGGCCGCCTTCTTCGTCACTGAGTCCTTCAGCCCCTCCTCCGCCCCCGAGTCCCAGGGGTCGTCCTCCCTCACGATGCGGACGCCGCCCTTGCCGAAGGTGGCCTCCGCGTACCCCTTGCTCCCGAGGAACCGCTGCAGCTTGGCGTCGTAGCTGCCCTTGAACTGCGTGGAGTTGAAGCTGACGTGGACGTGGCCGGGGTAGGTGAACGTCACCGAGAAATGGTCCGAGCAGTCCACGTCCAGGCGCGCCTTCTTGCCGCAGGTGGCGACCGCGGACACGGGGTGCGCGCGCAGGGCCCAGTTCACGATGTCGAGGACGTGGATGTTCTGCTCGACGAGGATGTCGCCGGACAGGACGCGGTCGAAGACCCAGTTCCGGAGGCGCGCCTCCGTGGCCGGCATGCCCGGCTTCGCCTTCCGCTTGAGGTCCTCCGTGTAGTAGTAGGTCTGCGCGCATACCAGCTCGCCGATCTGGCCGGCGTGGATGCGCCGCACCATCTCCTGGTAGGGCGGGGCGTAGTGGGACTGGAAGCCGACGGCCATGCTCACCTTGCCCGCGCCCTTCTGGCCCGTCTTCTCCACGCGCTGCGCGCCGTGGACGTCGCTCGACACCGGCTTCTCGAGGTAGGTGTGCTTGCCGGCGGCGACCGCCGCCTCGAAGTGCTCGGGGTGGAAGTAGGGCGGGCTGGTGATGAGCACGGCGTCGACGGGCGCGGCCAGGAGCTGGTGGAAGGCCTCCGGCCCCTTGAAGACGAGGGCGCGGTCGATCGCCTTGGGCAGGCCCTTCTCGTCCGCGTGGGCGTCGAGCTTCTCGTGGATCTCGGCCAGCCGGTCGTCGAAGAGGTCGGCCAGGGCGACCACCCGCGCCCCCGCGTTCATGAGCTCCTTGCTCACGGCCAGGCCCCGACCCCCGCAGCCGATGACCCCGAAGGAGACAGTGTCACTCGCGGGGCTGGCGAGCGCCGTGCCCGGCCGGGCGAGCACGAGCCCGGCGGCGGCGCCGGCGGACGCCTTCACGAACTCTCGCCTCTGCATGCGGACCCCCTGTTTGGCTCGAAGTCTATCGCGTGCGACGATCGGTCGTGGCCGCATTTCTCGTTCTCCTGCTCGCGCTGGCCGCCCAGGCTCCGCCGCCGGAGGACGCCCTGGCCGCGAGATCGCGGGCGGCCAAGGAGCTGATGGCGGCCGGCCGCTACGCGGAGGCGGCGGCGGCCTATCGCGAGCTGGTCAAGGCCGTCCCCGGCGACGCCCTTCTGCTCGTGAACCTCGGGATGGCGCTGCACCTGGCCGGCAAGGACCAGGACGCGATCGCGCCGCTGGAATCGGCGGTCCGGCGGCAGCCCGAGTCGCTGCCCGGCAACCTCTTCCTGGGCGCGTCGCGCCTGCGGCTGGGCCGCGAGGAAGACGCCGTCGCCCCGCTGCAGAAGGCGGTGAAGCTCGATCCCGCGAGCGTCGACGCGCGCTCGATGCTCGCGGAGGCGCTCCTCGCCCTCGACCGCCGCCCCGAGGCCGAGCCCCACCTGCGCCGCCTGACCGAGCTCGCGCCTTCCGATCCCGCCGTCTGGTTCAACCTCGGACAGACCTACGAGGACCTGGCCGGGGAGACGGTGGAGGCGATGGTGGACCGGGATCCGGAGTCCACGTTCAGCCTCGTCCTCGCCGCCGACGCGCGCCTGCGGGGCGGACAGCGCACCGCCGCCTTCCACCTGTACCACGACGCGCTCGAGCGGCGCCCGGGGATGCGCGGCGTCCACGCCTCGGTGGCCGGCATCTATCGGGCCGCGGGCCACGCGGACTGGGCCGCGATCGAGGAGGAGCGGGAGCATCGGCTGCCTCCCCCCGACTGCCCGCGCGCGGTCCTCGAGTGCCTGTTCTCCGCCGGCAAGTACCACGACGTGGTGGTGGCGGCGTCGGAGCCGGGCGCCAAGACGTCGGAGCGGTCGTACTGGCTGGCCCGGGCCTACGACGCGCTGGCCACGCGCGCCTTCGACCGCCTGGCCGCGCTGCCGCCGTCCGCCTTCTCGTACGAGCGCCGGGCGCAGGTCGCCCGCGACCAGCGCCGTTACGCGGAATCGATCGACGACTGGCGGAAGGCGATCGCCAAGGCGCCCGGCGATCCACGGCTGCAGACGGAGCTGGCGGTGACCCTGCGCCTGAACCAGGACTTCGCGGGCGCCCAGCGCGTCCTCGAGGAGCTCGTGCGCGCAGCGCCGGACGAGCCGGGGCCGAGCTACCTGCTGGGAGACGTCCTCCTCGCCCAGCAGCAGCCCGAGCGCGCGATCCCGTGGCTGGAGAAGGCCGTCCGCATCGACTCCGAAGAGCCGCATGCCCAGGGCGCGCTGGGCCGGGCCTACGCGCTGGTGGGCCGCCCCGCGGACGCGATCCCCCACCTCAAGCAGGCCCTGCCCGTGGACATGGACGGCAGCCTGCGCCTCCAGCTCGCGCGCGCCTACCAGGCCGCCGGCCAGACCGAGCTGGCGCAGGCCGCGCGCAAGGACTACGAGGAGTTCCGCAAGGCGGCCCAGGCCGAGACCGCGGACGACTCCCTCCCCCCGCCGGAGGGCTCGGGGCCCGCCTCCTCGCCGCGGAGGCCCTAGTCGCGGCCCGGCCGGCGGAGGACCCGCTTCGCGGAAGGCACGCACAGGGTCTCCGGGTCGAAGGCGGTCAGTGGCTCGACGCCGAACTGGTTGCGGACGGTCACGGCACGCGGCCGCTGCGGCCGCGAAGTGCCGATCTCGTAGCAGGTGAGGTGCTCTTCCCTGCTTCCGATCGGCGTCACCCGGTCGTCGTGCGTCTTCTCGACAGGGTTGCAGAGGCGGACCGCGCGCCCGACGCGCACCTTCTCCTTCCGGAACTGGTCCCGGAGCACGACGATGCCGTGGCCCCGGCCGACGGAGCTGTCGACCACGACGTAGCAGAGGAAGTGGTCGAGCTGGTCGGGCACGGCTCCGGGCGGCGCGGGGGCCAGGCTCTTCGCGGACGGGACGAGGAGCAGCTCGGGCGGCCCGACCCACAGGACGTCCTTGCCGAACTGGTTCGTGACCTCGACGACACGCAGGCGCGAGGGCGTCCGCGCCCGGATCTGCATGCCGACCAGATGCGCTTCCTCCTGGTGGATCGGTGTCACCACGCCGTCGTGCGTCTTCTCCGCGGGGTTCGCCAGGATCCGGGTGCGCCGCACCACGGCGTCGAGCGTTCCGAACTGGTCCTTCAGGGTGACGAGCGCCGGCGGCCGCCCGCGTCCGTCATCACGCGCGGCCGCGCGGTAGAGCTTGAAGTGGTCGAGGGGCGGCCGCACCGGCGTGTCGTCGATCTTGACGACGAAGCCGTCCTGGCCGCCGTTGGACGTCGTGTCGAACGCGCCCGGCGTGGTCGGGAAGTTGCCGGAGGAGGTCCAGCCGGCCACGTGTGCGCTGCCCAGGCCGTCGACGGCGACGCCCAGACCCTGCTCCTGGTCGCTCCCGCCGAGGAAGGTCGAGTAGACGAGCGCGGAGCCGGCCGCGTCCAGCTTGGTGACGAACGCATCGCGGTTGCCGTTGCCGCCGAAGACGGGCTGGATGGCGTTGGGTGTGACCGGGAAGTCCTTGGAGAGCGTGTCGCCCGTGAGGTGGGCCCGGCCCAGCGAGTCCACCGCGATCCCGAAGCCGTCGTCGATGTCGCTGCCGCCGATGTACGTCGAGTACACGAGCGCCGACCCCGTGGCGTCCAGCTTGGTGACGAAGCCGTCGAGCAAGCCGCCATTGAAGGTCGGGTCGAAAGCGGCGGGCGTGGTCGGGAAGTTGCTGGAATAGGTGGCCCCGCCGACGTAGGCGTCGAGCGCAGAATCCACGGCGATGCTCCAGCCGAAGTCGGAGTCTCCACCGCCCAGGAACGTGGAATAGACGAGCCCCGAGCCCGACGGGTTCAGCTTGGCGACGAACGCGTCCTGGGCGAACAGGGGTCCGGGCGCGAGAGTCGTCTGGAACGCTCCGGGCGTGGTCGGGAAGTCGGCCGAGCCCGTCCAGCCGGTCACGTAGGCCGAACCCGCCGCGTCCACGGCGATACTCCTGGCGGTGTCGAAGTCGGTGCTGCCGCCGAGGTAGGTGGAGTAGACGAGGGCGGCGCCGGCGGGATCGAGCTTGGTGACGAACCCGTCGGCGTGGCCGCTCAGGGCGGTGTCCAGGGCGCCGGCAGTGGTCGGGAAGCTCGCGGACCAGGTCTGCCCGGAAACGTACGCGTTGCCGAGCGCGTCCACGGCGATGCCCAGCCCCAGGTCGGAGTCCGTCCCGCCGAGGA
Organism: Vicinamibacteria bacterium; assembly: GCA_041481445.1. GTDB lineage: Bacteria > Acidobacteriota > Vicinamibacteria > Fen-336 > Fen-336 > AA29. The sequence goes on along the minus strand of JBGPBV010000034.1, from coordinate 24,442 downwards.
ACGTCGAATACACGAGGGAGAAGCCCGTGGGGTCGAGCTTGGTCACGAAGCCGTCGCGACTGCCGGCGTTGAAGGTCGTGTCGAACGCACCCGCGGTGGTCGGGAACGTGGCCTCGTCGGCCTCGCCGGTCACGTAGGCGTTGCCTAGCGCGTCGACGGCGATGGCGCGCCCGTAGTCGGCGGCATTGAAGCCGCCGCCGAGATACGTGGAATACAGGACGGTGGAGCCGGTGGGATCGAGCTTCGACACGAACGCGTTGACGAAGCCGCTGAAGCTCGTGTCGAACGCGGAGGGAGTGGTCGGGAAGTTGGAGGAGGTCGTCTCCCCCGTCACGTAGGCGTTGCCCGCGGCGTCGGTAGCGATGGCCCAGGCCACGTCCTGGACCCCCGTTCCGCCGAGGTAGGTCGAATACGCGAGCACCGGATCGATCACGAGTGGCCTCGTCCGGTCCCAGGCCGCGACTTCGAACCCGATCTCGCCGCCGCCCTCGACGACGAACCGTCCGGAGACGGCGAGCCTCTCTCCGTCCTTCTCCTGGTAGATCTCGGGGCGGCGCAGGCGGACCTCGCCCGTACCGACGGCGAGGACCACGTCACCGGCGGCGTCGATGGCGGTGTGGCGCTGGCCCTCGAAGCCGAGCCGGATCGACCGCGGATCCGCGCCGGGCGACACGACGAAGTCGTATTCGAACCGCCGATCCGCGCCCCGGAACACCATGTCGATGCCGGGATAGACGCTCGCGTACTCGACCTTCGCGAACGTCGGGATGCCGCGCCGCCACTTCTCCGGGTCGTTGCCGACGAAGTAGCTGGCCCTGCCGGGCAGGAGATCGAGGCCGGTCACCGCCGGCGCCGCGCCGCCGCCCACCGCCTTCATGCGCAGGACGTCGACGGCGGCGCCCGCGCGGAGGGCGAGCACGGCTCCCGTCGGCGTGAGGAAGAGCGTGCCGCCCGAGCCTCGGGCGAGGAACCGGACCCGTGGATCGGCCTGGCCCTGGTTGAGCTCGAAGCTGATGGGGAGCTCCCGGGTGGGCGCGGCCTGCGCGGCCGCCCCCGCCAGCGTCAAGGCCATCCCGGCCACCGCCGTCCCCAGGGGCCGTACGAGCCTCACTCCAGCACCCATGCCTCCTCCTTCCGCTGACCGCGGTCGAACCGGGATCGGGCCAGCGCGGCTCCAGGTAATGATGCGAAAACCGGTCGTGAAACGTCTCATCCCGCGACCACGTGGTCGGTCCTCACCGTCCGCGAGACTCCGACCGCACCGAAGCCGGGATTCGGCCAGGCCGCTATACGTAACGGCGACACGCCCGGTCGTGACGAGGATCATCCCGGCTCCCGCGTGGTAGCATCCGGGGCTCTGAACGCACGGCCGTCTGTGCCCCCCGTCCGCCTCGTCCCTCTCGCCTTGGCCGCGCTCGCCGTATCCGCGCTCGCCGTATCGGCCGCCGGCCCCGGCGCACCCGACTCCCCACTGCGGTTCGTGGAGGTGGCGCGGCCGGCCGGCCTCGACTTCGTGCTCGAGAACAGCCCGACCCCGCGCAAGCACCTGATCGAGACGATGCCCGGCGGCCTCGCCGCCTTCGACTACGACGGCGACGGGCGGACCGATCTCTTCTTCACGAACGGCGCGACGTCGCCCGGGCTCGAGAAGGACTCGCCGAAGTACTTCAACCGGCTCTTCCGCAACCTGGGCGGCCTGAAGTTCGCCGACGTCACCGACGCCGCGGGCCTGCGCGGCGCGGGCTACTCGATGGCAGCGGCGGTGGGCGACTACGACAACGACGGCGACCCCGACCTGTTCGTGGGCGGAGTCCACCGCCAGATCCTCTATCGCAACACCGGCGGCCGGTTCGAGGACGTCACCGCCGCTGCCGGCCTGGCCAGCGACCAATGGGTCGTGGGCGCGGGCTGGTTCGACTACGACAACGACGGCCTGCTCGACCTGCTCGTCGTGAACTACACGGCCTGGAGGGCGGACTTCGACCGGTTCTGTGGCGACTCCGGCCGGAACATCCGCGTGTACTGCCACCCGAAGTGGTTCTCGACGGTACCGCTCTCGCTCTACCGCAACCGCGGCAACGGCACCTTCGAGGACGTCACCGCGCGCTCGGGGCTGGCCGCTTTCAAGGGCCGCGGCATGGGCCTCGCCTTCGCCGACTACGACCAGGACGGCCTCGCCGACGTCTACGTGACGAACGACAAGCTGCCGAGCTGGCTCTTCCACAACCGGCGGGACGGGACGTTCGAGGAGACGGCGCTGGCGGCCGGTGTCTCCCTCCCCGAGCACGGGCAGGAGATCTCGGCCATGGGCGCCGACTTCCGCGACTACGACAACGACGGCCGGCCGGACCTCCACGTCACCGCGCTGGCCGGGGAGAGCTTCCCCCTCTTCCGCAACCTGGGGGGCGGCCTGTTCCAGGAGGCGACGCTGCGCGCGCGGCTGGCCCCCCTCGTCGCCCGCCGCAGCGGCTGGGCCAACGGCTTCGTGGACTTCGACAACGACGGCTGGAAGGACCTGTTCACCGCCGACGGCCACGTCAACGACGAGATCGACAAGTTCTCCACCGACGCCTACCGGCAGCCGAACAGCGTCTTCCGGAATCAAGGCGACGGCACCTTCGCCGAGGCCTCCGGGAGCTCGGGCCTGGGGGCGGGACCGGCCCGCGCCCACCGCGGCGCCGTCTTCGCCGATTTCGACGGAGACGGCCGCGTCGACGTGGCCGTGACGGCGCTGGGAGCGCCGGCCGAGCTCTGGCACAACGAGTCCACGGGGGGCGGCCATTGGCTGGACGTGCGGCTCCAAGGGACAAGGAGCAACCGGGACGGCCTCGGCGCCGTGGTGCGCATCGCGGCCACGGGCGACCGCCGGTGGCGCGAGCAGTACAACCCGATGACGACGGCCGGCGGCTACGCCTCCTCGAGCGCGGGCCCGGTCCACTTCGGGACGGGCGCCGCCACCACGATCGCGACCGTGGAGGTCCGCTGGCCGAGCGGGACGGTCCAGGTCCTGAAGGACGTCCCCGCCGACCAGGTCCTCACCGTCCTCGAGCCGCCCCCGCGAGAGGGCGGACCCTGAAGGCGTGAGACGTTCGCGGCCCCGTTTGCGCGTCAGGGACAACGAAGAGGAGGTCCCGATGTCGCGAGCGCTGGCTGTGTGTGCCCTTTCCCTGGTCACGGTATCGGGGGCGGCGGCGGATCCCATCGCCGTCCACGTGAGCGGCGGGCCCGCCAAGGCCGCCACCAAGGAGGCCACGGCAGAGCTCAAGGCGAAGTCCGACGCCGCCCGCAAGTCCTACGCCGACCTGCACGACGCGTTGAAGAAGCAGTTCGGCAAGAAGGAGGAGGCCTGGCCGGCCGACAAGCAGAGCGAGTCCCAGGCGGCCTACGACGCCTTCATGGAGGCCCAGGTGGACTGGTTCTACTCGGCCGGCCTCCAGCAGAAGGACATCGACGATTCCGTCCGCGAGCTGTCGGAGGCGCTGGCCAAGAAGCCCGTGCGCGTGGCGGCCAGCCCCGCGGAGGCGGACCTCGTGGTCCAGGTCGTCGGGCGGGCCAAGGTCACGACGGACGAGCTGGCCAACCCGAACGGGCCCAAGAACGTGGCCGCGGAGCTGGTGCTGCGCGTGTCGCCCGGCCAGCGCATGAACGTGCCGACGCTCGCCAGGAGCGCGCCCGTGTGGAACGCCAAGAAGAGCTTCTGGATGCACGCGAACACCGATACCGTCCATGCCTTCTCGGCCGACGCTCCCTACTGGCTGCTCATCTCCCGGAAGCCGGGGACGGCCTGGATCGCCTCCTACAAGGGCGCGGCTGGGCTGGCCGCGGACGCGATCGAGAAGTTCGGCGCCGACAACGCCGACAAGGTGGCGGCCGCCCGCAACTGAGGGGACCCGGAAGACACGACGGGCCGGAGCGCACAAAGGCGCCCCGGCCCGCGTGTCTACGGACGGCGGGAACGAACCCTAGAACTCGAGACGCAGCCCGATCTGCACGGTGCGCTCGTGCGTGGCGGGCCCCCAGTTGTTGCCGGCCAGCCCTCCCTCGTGCGCGGCCGTCGGCAGGAAGGTGAGGAACTGCGGGCTGGTGAACGTCCTCACCGGCCGGCCCCAGTTCGTATGGTTGAAGACGTTCTGGGCCTCGATGCGGATCTCGGGACGGAAGCGGCCCATGGGGAAGGACCGGAACAGCCCGAGGTCGACGTTCCAGACGCCGGGCGTGCGGAACTGGTTGCGGCGGCTGTTTCCGTACCCGCCCAGGTCCGCGCCCGTGGGCTGCGAGAAGAGCGACTTGTCGTACCACGTTTCCGTGCTGGAGCCGGGTGTACCCGTGGGTTTCGGATCCCCCTGGACGTTGATCAGGATGAAGTCGCCCGTGCCGCAGGCGGGGCAGTTGAGCGTGGGGTTCACACCCGGGAGCGAGAACGGCGTCCCCGAGTAGGCGGACGCGATGCCGTTGACCTGCCAGTTCTTGACGACGCTGGCCAGGCCGCTCTTGGAGTTCTTGGCGAACGGCAGCTCGTACACGAAGCCCATCTGGAACATGTGCGTCCGGTCGAACCCCGCGAGGGCGAAGTTCTTGTTGAGCACCGCCGGGTGGTACCAGGTGAGGTTGGTCCAGCCGTCCTCGTCGTTGGCCGTCTCGTTCTCGGCCTTGCTCAGGGTGTAGGCGCCCTTGAGGAGCAGGCCGTTCTTGAAGGGCCGGTTGAGGGCCAGCTGCACGGCCTTGTAGCGGCTCTTGGTCCGCGCCGCCCATTCGAGCACCTGGCTGGTGCCCGCCACGGCGAAGAACTGCCGTCCGGCGTTACCGGCGCCCGGCTGCGAGTAGTTGAGGTCGCGATCGGCGTAGCCGCCGTCCGTGCGCGTGTGCACGAGGGCGAGCTCCATCGAGATGTCCAACGGGAGGCGCTGCTCGACGGCCACGTTCATCTGCTGGATGGTGGCGCGGTTCACGTTGTTGGGGTCGGGTGAGCGCATGAACACGCCGCTCGGCAGCTTCACGATGCCCGTGCTGATGTCGGGGATGGGCACCGTCGGGATCCCGGCCGACACCGGGAAGAACGCGTACTGGTCCGCGGTCTGGTTGAAGGAGATGTCGTAGGGGAAGGAGCCGCGCATCGGACGCGACCAGGGCAGCGGGTTGAACGTGCGGCCATAGCCGGCGCGCAGGACGGTGTCGTTGGTCAGCCGGTAGATGGCGCCCAGCCGCGGGGCCACGTAGAACTTCTTCAGGTTGATGCCCACGTCCTCCGGCACGTTGCCCCGGCCGCCGAGCAGGACGGTATAGGTGGCGTAGTCGAGCCGCTCGATCCCGCTGTCCTTCCGGTGCATGAGCGGGTACATCTCGAAGCGGAGGCCGAGGTTGAGCGTGAGCTTCTCGTTCACGTTCCAGTGGTCGTTCACGTACAGGCCGTACTGGTTCTCGCGCCCCGTCATCTCGATGGGCTGGACGTCCTTGCGGCGCACGCTGTCGAGGCCGAGGACCAGCCCGCCGAGCTCGTTCCAGATCTGGGGGATGTAGCCGGTGGTCGCGGTGGTGAGACCGCTGAAGTCGAACCCGCCGCGGACGCCGCCGAAGGTACCGAACTCGGCCTGGATGTGGTTGAGCTCGTGCCGCACGAAATCGAAGCCGGTACGGACCTGGTGGTGACCCTTCACCCAGGTGAGCGCGGAGCTGAAGGTGTAGCTGCGGTCGTGGCGGAACAGCGGCATCCAGTTGGGCGTGGTCCCGATGTCGTAGTCGTTGTTCGTGGCCCCGCCCGGGATGTTGAAATGGGGCAGGCCGCTCTGCCGGATGTCCGTGCCGTTCGACCCGGGGATCCCGAGGACGTCGGTGCCGAGGTTCGACCCGTAATCGGGACCGGTGACCTGCTGGTCGAGGCGGTTCATGCCCAGGTTGCCGTCGAGCACCAGGCTCGGGCTCAGCGTCCAGGTGTGCCCGATGCCGGCCACGTAGGTCTTGGTGTCGCCCAGGCTCCCGTTGTCGAAGCCGAGGCTGAAGTTGTCGACCACGTTCGCCTTGAGCATGCTGCCCTTGACCCAGATGGTGTGGGAGGGCGAGCGCTGCCAGGTGAGCTTGAGGTCGAAGTTGTCACGGTCGTTCGTCCGCTCGCGCGGGATCACGTAGTCGTCGGCGAGCCGGTTGCGGTTGGCGTCCGCGGTCGTGTTGGGCGTCGGATAGTAGGAGAGGAGGTTGCGCCAGACCGAGCTGATCATGTTCGCGGGGATGACGCCGTTCGGGAACTCGCTGCGCCCCACGCCGCCCGCCTCTCCCGTCAGGGGGTTGTAGAGGCGGAAGGTGGGATAGGCGGCGTACACCTCGCTGAAATCGCCGTTGCGCATCTTCAGGGACGGGACGCTGTAGGTGTCCTGGAACCCGCGGACGGCCGCGTATCGCTCGAACGCCCCGAAGAAGAAGAGGTGGTTCTTCGCGATGGGGCCGCCCACGGTGCCGCCATAGATGCTCGTCCCCTGCGGCGGGCGCGCGAAGCCGTTGGCGTTGTTCGAGAACGTGTTGGCGTTGAACTCGTCCTGGTTCCGCATGAACCACCCGGAGCCGTGGAACTGGTTGGTGCCCGACTTGGTGACGACGGTCACGGCGGCGCCGGCGGCCATGCCCTGGTCGGCGTCGAAGTTGTTGGTGGCGACGTTGACGGTCTCGATCGTCTCCGCGGAGTTGACGAACCCCACGTGGTGCGGTAGCCAGACGTTGACCGACACCGCGCCGTCGATGCGGAAGGCGTTGCTGTTGGGCTGCGTCCCGTTCACGAAGGTGCGCAGGGCGCGGCCGGGCGTGTCGATCTCCGCGTTCTGGAACTGGGCGGGCGTCGCGCCCGGGACCAGGTTGAGCAAGGCCTGGTAGTTCCGGAACCCGTTCAGCGGGAGGTTCGTCACCTCCTTGGAGGTCAGCTCCTTGTGCAGGTCGGCCTTCTCGGTCTGGAGGAGCGTCGTCTCTGCGGTCACGGTGACCGCTTCCGACAGCGTCCCGACCTCGAGCTTGAGGTCCATGCGGATCGGATTGCCGGCCGACACGCGGACACCGGTCTGCCGGAGGTCACGGAAACCGGACATGGTGATCGCGAGGTCGTATGTGCCGGGCAGGAGGTTGCGGAAAGAGTAGTTGCCCTCCTTGTCCGTGATGGCGGCGACCTTGTGGCCGGTGCCCTCGTGGGTCGCAGTCACCGTCGCGCCGGGGACAGGCGCGCCGGACTGGTCGTCGACGGTGCCGACGATGGCGCCGTACAGGGACTGCGCGGATGCGGGCGGCGCGGCGAGTACCGCGGCGATCGCCACGATCGCCAGGGCGATCGCCGCCCTCCGCGAGAGACGAATGAGATCGGCCATGCTGCGAGATCTCCTTTCTGGGGCGGCTGTTTGCCGAGTGTCCGGCCGAGCGTGCGAGGGACGGACGGACACCGGCGGGACACGCGACGTGGGCAGAGGAACGTTCCAAAGCGCCATCGGCGTTAGGTCAGCAGAGTTTTCGGTTGGGCGTGAAGCTACCCCCCGCGCCCGTCGTCTGTCAACAAGAGATCCGAGCGCGAACGTGCGCGAGGATCGCCCCAACCTGGGCCGAATCAGATGGTCGCGGTCGCGAGGTCCATCCACGTCCCCCCGCCCGGCGGACGCGTGCGGCACTTCTCCAGCCACTTGCGGGCCTTCTTCGCCAGCAGCGACCATTCGGACTCGCTCTCGTGCGCGCTGGTCTCGAGCCAGCGGAGGGCGAGCGCGGTCGCGAGGGCGCGAGCGGCCTCGGGATCCTTCTTCTGCGGTCCGAGCTTCACCTCCAGGTCCCGGAGGCTCCGGCCCAGCACCTGCGCCAAGGCGTCCGTCAGGTCCCAGGCACCGTCCGCGCGCTGCAGGGAGACGAGCCGGTCGAGCGGGCGCGCCGCCGGCGCGGAGCCGGGGGCCTTCGCCGCGTACGAGGCCTGGGGGACCGGCCTGGCCACATCGAAGGAAGCCTCCGCCTCCTCGAGATGGTCACGGGGCACCATCCGGGCCATCCGGAAGACACCCGGCGGCGGGGCCGCCGCCGCTCGCGGTGGTCCACCCGCCGACATCGAGTGGATGGAGAGGACGTCACTCGCGAGGTTTCCCCACCCGGAGGTGAGCGCCACGGGCACGCGCCGGAGCTGGGCCTCCCCTTCCACCGGCCTCTCGCGCGTCTCGACCGCGACGAACGACGTGTGCGCCGAGCACAGGCCGTACTCGATGCCGAGACGCACGATCTCGTCTTTCACGCGGTCGGGCCGCGCGCGGTCCTGGAGCGAGCCGCGCCGGTCGTGCAGCGGGCTCGACCCCTCCTCGAGGTCGCGGATCGTCGCGCGCGCGGCGAGGGTGGCGATGAGGGTCCCCGCCGGGGCCGCGCCTGACGGCACGGGCGCCACGAACGAGACGGGACCCTCCGGCCCGCGCGCGGAGAGCGTGACCTCGCCGGGGAGCGCGCCGTCCTCGACGAATCCGTAGACGACCACGCGACCGCCGGCGAAGACGGCGGGCACGTGGAATGGCGCCGACTGCACGCGGGCCCGGCCCCAGTCCACCTTCAGGCCGGTGAGGGCGGGGGCCAGCGCCTTGCCGAGCTGCCGGAGGACCTTGCCCTCGATGCGCTCGCCGGGAGCGATGAACTCGGCGGCGCCGCCGCCCGCGCGCGCCATGCCGCGCACGAGGTGGTGCGACGCTCCCGCGCCGATCCCGAAGGTGAACACGCGGGTGGTGTCCGCATGGCGGCGCACGAGCTTGACGACGGCGTCGGTGTTCGTGACCTGGCCGTCGGTGAGGACGAACACCTGCCGCGGCCGCCCGGGGAGGACCGGCGCCTCCAGGACCTTCTGCAGCGGGGCCAGGATCTCGGTGCCGCCCATGTCGGCCTTGAGGCCGGCCACGTGGGCGCTGGCCGCGCGGAGGCTCGCCTCGTCGTAGGGCCGGCTCTCCGGGAACAGCATCTCGAACCGGCTCCCGAACCCGACGACGTTGAAGCGCGTGCCCTCGGTGAGGCTGCGCAGGCAGAGCTGCAGGGCGTTGCGCGCCTCCGCGATCGAGGTCCCGTCCATCGACCCCGAGCGATCCACGACGAAGACGAGCTCGGAGGGAGCTTCCGCCGCCTCGAACCGCGGCTGGAACGCGACCATCGCCACCGTCCGTCCGCGCGGATCCGTCTCCACCCAGGCCCGCGGCGCGTGCGCTTCCGCCCGCTTCACGATGAGCACGAAGTCGCGGTCCAGCGCGGTCTCGCGCGCGCCCAGGCGGACGGCGGCGCGGGCGCCGTCGAGCTCGACGCGCAGCGGATGCGACGGGGACTCGACGGCGCGGATGGCGGAGCCGGACTCGATGCGGACGGTGAGGTCCAGGCCGTACGGCACGGTCCAGGCGCGCGGCGGGTTGAGGGCCTCGGCCGGTGTCCGGCCGACGCCCTTGTGGTCGTCCGCGGGAGCGTAGCGTGGCGAGACGGTCGTGGGGAGGGCGAAGCGCAGGTCGTCGCCCTCGACCGCGAGCTCGGCCACGTACGTGATCCGGACGAGCACCTCCTTGCCGGGGGGGACGTTGCCGATGCTGGCCGTGAACACGTCGGGGCGCTCCTGGTCGAGGAGGTAGGCGCCGTGCCCGGCGGCCAGCGCGTCGTCGTAGCGCTCGAACGCCTCCTCGCGCTCCTGGACCTGTCCCTCGACGTGCACGCCGTCGATGACCGCCGCGAAGCCGCAGACGGCCGCGCCTTCCTCGAGGGGAAAGACGTACACCGCCTCGATCGGCTGGGTCTCGGAGTTGCGGTAACGCTGGGTCATGACCACGCGGGAGGCGAAGTCCTTGACGTCCGCCTCCACGGTGACCCCGAGCAGCGGCACCGGCTGACCCGCGGCCAGCAGCCCGACCGGGGCCGGCGCCGCCTGCGCCTCAGTCCTCGCCATCGACGTCCTCCTCCCGGCGGAAGTGCCGCCGGCACCACTCGGCCAGCTCCCCGACCTTCGACGGCGGCGGGAGACGAAGGTCGCCCGCCACGTGCAGCTCGACGCCGGGGAGGAGCGTCAGCCGGATCCAGGACGCGCGCGCCACCTTCGGCGCCTCGGGAGCCTCGTCGGGTCCCGGCCTGCGCAGCCGGCGGCGGATCTCGGAGAGCGGGAGCCCCTCCTCCTGCAGGGACTTCACGTGCAGGAGACGGTCCAGGTGCGCCTGATCGTAATGGCGGCCCCGCCCCACCCCCAGCGGCGCCGGGAGCAGGCCCTCCTGCACGTAGAACCGCACGGTCCGCCGGGTCACGCCTCCGAGGTCCGCCAGGTCGTCGATGCCGTAGCGCTCGCCCATCACCCGACAATATAGACAGCCACTGTCACATTGTCAAGTGTCGGATAACTCGGTCCGGACCGAGTTCGCGGGAGGGTCGACCGACCGCGCGTCTAGGCGGGCCGGCCCGTCCGCGCCATCACTCCCCGGATGAAGGCGAGGTTGGTGGCCATGTCCTTCTCCACCGAGCCCGACGGGCAGTCCGTCTCCAGCTCCGTCCACTGCGCGAACCCGATGTCCGCGAGCGCCCTCACCACCGCCGGGAAGTCGATCGCGCCCTGGCCGAGGTAGTGCGGGTTGTCCTTGAGGTGCACCTCGCAGATGCGGCCGGCGCCCAGCCAGCGGATCTCCTCCGCGACGTTGAACCCGTTCTTCGTCGAGTTGCCCACGTCGTAGTACGTGAGCACCGCCTTCGACTTCGTGCGCTCCATGATCCGCACGTTGTCCCTGGCCGAGATCGTGTCCTCCAGGCCGAGGACGACCCCCGCCTTCTCGGCCTGGGGAGCGACGTCGCGCAGCACGTCGCCCACCTTGTCCATCTCCGCCTGGGTCTCCAGCGCGCCCTTGCCGAAGAACGGGAGCAGGATGACCTTGACTCCCATCGCCCGCGCGATGGGCACGGCGTCGGCCACCCAGCGCGCCCCCAGCGGATCCGACTTCAGGTAGTTCCGATGCAGCACCTCGAGGCACAGAGAGGCCAGCGGAAGGCCCACGCGCCTGGACTCGGCCAGATAGGCCTGCTGGAGCGCGGGGTCGCCCAGGGGCAGCGTGTCCGCGCCCTTCCCGATGCTGACCTGCACTCCGTCGAACCCGAGGCGCTGGGCCAGCGCCACCGCCTCCGGCTTGCCCTCGAGCTTGAGGTTCCAGTCGGTCACCCCGACCTTGAACCTCACGCCCCGGTCGTCGCCTGCGGCCGGCAGCGGCGACGGCTTCGACCACAGGACGGCCGCGGCGGCGCCGCCCCCGAAGAGCCTCAGGCTCTGGCGCCGAGTCAGGGTCATGGGAGGCCTCCTTGGCGGTGAAGGGATCGATTGTACGCGTCCGTCTCCCGCGCGCGTACAATCGCGACGGAACGACGAGGGAGGACCCATGCGACGGTGGCGGTCGGTTCCCGTGCTCGCGACGCTGGTGACGGCGATGGTGATGCCGGTACGGGCGGCGGAGAAGGACAAGAAGAAGGCGGACGACAGCGCGGCCATCCTCGAGCAGCTCGTGGAGATGCAGAAGGAGATCAAGGCCCTGCGGGACGACGTCGCCCAGCTCCGTCAGGCCGTGACCGACCTCGGCCGCGCGCGGACGGCGCCCGCGCCGCCGCCCCTCCCGGCCGCCGTACAGCTCGACGGCCCCGCCCTGGGCAGCGCCACCGCGCCCGTCGCCATCGTGGAGTTCTCCGAGTTCCAGTGCCCGTTCTGCCGCCGGTTCCACGACCAGACCCTGGCCCAGATCAAGGAGCAGTACGTGGACACGGGCAAGGTGCGCTACGTCTTCCGCGCCTTCCCCCTCGACATGCACCCCCAGGCCAAGCCGGCCGCGATCGCCGCCCAATGCGCGGCCAGGCAGGACGCCTTCTGGAAGATGCACGACGCGCTGTTCGCGAACCAGCCGCGGCTGGGCCCGCCGCTGTTCGAGGAGCTGGCCAAGAGCCTGAGCCTCGACCTCGAGGCCTTCCAGGCCTGCCTGAAGCAGCCGGAGACGGCCAAGGACGTCGAGGCGGACGTGGCCTACGGGACGAGCGTCGGCGTGACGGGCACCCCGACCTTCTTCATCGGCCGGCTCAAGGACAACCGCCTGGTCAGCCCGCAGCGGATCAGCGGGGCCCAGCCGCTGGCCGCCTTCGCGTCCGCCGTCGACGCCCTGCTGAAGTGATCCCGAAGGAGACGACCATGGACACGCCCACCGTCAGCCGCCGGACCGTGCTCAAGACGCTGGGGGCGAGCGCGGGCGCGCTCACCCTCCTGCCCTTGCTGTCCGAGGAGGGCCTGGCCGCCTTCGCGGAGGTCCAGAAGGCGGCGGCCGCCCCCAGCCTCAAGGTCCTCACGCACGCCCAGTACGCCACGGTCGAGCAGCTCGTGGAGGCGATCATCCCCACCGACGAGCGCTCCCCCGGCGCCCGGCAGGCGCGCGTCGCCGACTACATCGACCTCCTGCTCAGCGAGGCCGAGCCGGCGCTGAAGGACAGGTGGCTGGAGGGACTGAAGGCGCTCGACGCGGAATCGACCCGCCGCTTCGGGACGCCGTTCGTCAAGCTGCCCGCGGCCCAGGTCGAGGCCCTGCTCACCGACATCAGCCGCTACGAGACGGCGCTCAAGCCGAGCCCGGCCCCGGCCGATCCCGCGCTGGCCGTGCCGCGCAACGAGGAGCCCAGGCCCAGGTCCCCCCAGGTCGAGACGCTCCTCGGCGACGTGCGCGTCCCCGGCGCCGCCCGTCCGCCCCTCGAGGAGTTCTTCGCGAACACCAAGCAGGCCACGATCCACGGGTACTACACCTCCGAGATCGGGATCCACCAGGAGCTGAAGTACAAGGGGAACAAGCACCTCGTCGAGTTCGTGGGCTGCCTGACCGTGGACGGCAAGGACTGCCCGCACTGCGGCCAGAAGGCGGAGGCCTGAGATGCCCGCCGACCCCACCCTCGACCTCGACCTCGCCGCCGTCGCCGACGAGTCGCGCCGCCTGGCCGCGTCCATCCGGCCGGACTCCGGCCCCTGGGACGTGATCGTCGTGGGCAGCGGCGCCGCCGGCGGCATGGCCGCCTTCCAGCTCGCCACCGCCGGCATCAAGGTCCTGGTGCTGGAAGCCGGGCGCATGATCGACCACAAGAAGGAGTACCGGACGATGGAGTGGCCGTACAGCTCTCCGCGCCGGGCCCGCCTTCCTCCCGACCATCGCGCGATCGCGGTCGCCGAGTACAACTTCCTCGACCGGCCCTACGGCAACAACCCGCAGTACGCGGGCGAGAAGAAGGTCACCTCGTACGCGGGCAACACCTTCACCCGGAACTGGGTCGTCAGCGAGAAGGAGCATCCGACCACGGGCACGCCGTACTCCTGGGTGCGGGCGCGCGTCCTGGGCGGCAAGACCAACTTCTGGGGCCGCGTGGCCATCCGCTACGGCCCGCTCCAGTTCAAGGCGGCCAGCCGCGACGGCTTCGACGTGGACTGGCCGATCGGCTACGACGACGTGGCGCCGTACTACGACAAGGTGGACGTCCTGCTCGGGGTCTCCGGCACCAGGGAAGGGCTGGTCCAGGTGCCGGACGGGATCTACCAGCGGCCGATGAAGCTCAACTGCGTCGAGGTGCACTTCAAGAAGACGCTCGCCCGGATGGGCCGGCACTACATCCCCGGCCGCTGCGGGGTCACCACGGAGGGCGTGCTCAGCAGCAAGTACCGCACGCGCTGCTTCGGCCGCGGACGCTGCGGCCGCGGCTGCGACCTCAGCGCCGCCTTCCACTCCCCCACCGCGCTCATCTACCCCGCGCGCGACACCGGCAACCTGACCATCCGCCCGTATTCGGTCGCCTCCGAAGTCGTCCTCGACGAGGCCACCGGGCGCGCGAAAGGCGTGCGCGTGATCGACGCGAACACGCGCGAGGTGATGGACTTCAAGGCGCGGGTGGTCGTCCTCGGCGCGGGGACCCTCGACAGCACGCGGATCCTGCTCAACTCGAAGTCGGCGCGCCATCCCGCCGGCCTCGGCAACTCGTCCGGCCTCCTCGGCTGCTACCTGAGCGAGCACCACATGGGACCGCGGGGCAGCGGCTTCGTGCCCATGCGCATCGGCACCGAGGCCACCCTCGACGACGGGCGCCCGACCTCGCCCTACATCCCGCGCTTCCGCAACGTGACGGACAAGCATCCCGACTTCATACGCGGGTACCACTTCCAGGGCGGAGGGGGGGCCTACGAGTATCCGGGCCTGGCCCACGACATCCCCGGATTCGGCAAGGGCTTCAAGTCGAGCGTGCGGAAGTACTATCCCGCCCTGCTCAGCATCGGCGGCTTCGGCGAGGTGCTGCCGCGCAAGGAGAACCGCGTCGAGCTCGACCGGGAAGTGAAGGACGCCTGGGGCATCCCGGCCCTGCGCTTCACCTATCGGTTCTCCGACAACGAGATCAAGATGGCGAAGGACATGGGCGACACCGCCGAGGAGATGCTGCGGGCGGCGGGCGCGGAAGCGGTCAAGATCGATCCCGAGATGCTCCCGCCCGGCTGGTCCATCCACGAGATCGGGACCGCGCGCATGGGCGAGGACCCGAAGACGTCCGTCACCGACAAGTTCTGCCGCCTGCACGACGTGGAGAACGTCTACTTCGCGGACGCCGCGCCCTTCGTCTCCGGGGGGACGCAGAACACGACCTGGTCGATCCTGGCCATGTGCTGGCGGACGATGGACCACCTCAAGGAGGAGATGCGGACGGGCAGCGTCTAGCCCCGAGGTCTGGTCTCAGGCAAAAGCGGCCCGGAGGACTTCGAGGCTCTTCGCCACCGCCGTGGCCGCGTCTTCCTTGCCTTCCATCTCCAGCGACACGTATCCGCCGAAGCCCGCCGCGCGGAGGATCTTCGCGATGCGCGGGTAGTCGAGGTCGAGCGTGTACCACTCGCCTCCGCCGTAGTAGGTCTTGGCCTGGACGATGACGGCGTGCGGGGCCAGCATCTCGATGCCGGCGTAGGGGTCGGTTGCGAAGTTGCCGGTGTCGAGGTTGATGCGGAGCCACGGCGACTGGACCTGCTTGTAGATGCGGAGCAGGGTCTCCGGCTTCGTGGTCAGGCCCCAGTGGTTCTCGAGGGCCAGGACCACCCCCGCCTTCTCCGCCGCGGGCAGGCAGGCCTGGATCGCGTCCACGCACCACTTGATCGCCTCGTCCTCGGTGTGCCCCGGCAGCGGAGGCTCGTCGCCCTTCACCTTCATGAGGTCGTCGAACGACTTGATGGTGTTCCACCGTCCCGAGTTGAGCCGCACGGCGGGGATGCCGAGCTGAGCCGCGAGGTCGATGCAGTGCTTCGTGTGATCGATGTCCTTCTGCCGCGCCCCCGGGTCGGGATCCACGAAGTCCTGGTGGATGGAGAGCATCACGAGGTCGAGGCTGTTCCGGAAGGCCGCCTGCTTGAGCGCATTCAGGTAGGCCGGATCCTCGCCCTCCATCCCCCGATGCAGGATCTCCACGCCGTCGAAGCCGAGCGAAGCGGCGTGTTCGATGACCTTCTCGATCGGGTACTTCTCGGTCTTGAAGTGCCAGTAGGAGTACGTGGACACGGCGAGGCGGATGCGCGTGCGCGGGGAGGGTGCGGGCCCGGCGGCGGAGGCACCCTCCGGTGCGAGGGCGGCCGCCGCCGCGACCGCGCCCAGACGCATCGCTTCACGTCGGTTCATGGCCATGGCGCGCACGGTATCGCGAGGCCGCGCCTCCGGCAACCGGATCAGACGCTCTCGACGGTCACGTCGACCGCCATCTCCTCCGTGCCCGCGCCCTTGTAGACCCCCCGGGTCGGGGGCACGTCCGCGTAGTCGCGGCCGGTGGCCAGGCGCACGTAGTGGTCGGTCTGGGGAGAGCCGTGTGTCGGATCGAGGGACACCCAGCCCCGCCCGGCCACGAACACGTCCGCCCAGGCGTGGGAGGCGGCGGCGGTCCCGCGGCGCGGCGCGAAGACGTAACCGCTGACGTAGCGCGCGGGCAGGCCCAGGACGCGGCAGGCGGCGATCATGAGGTGGGCGAAGTCCTGGCAGACGCCCCGGCCGGCGCCGAGGGCCTCATCCGCCGTGGTCTTGACCGTGGTCACGCCGGGGGCGTAGGCCAGCACCTCGTGGGTCGCGCCGAGCAGCGCCCGCGCCGTCTCCAGGGGGTCGCGGCCGGCGGCCTGGCCGTGCGCGAACGTCCGCACCGCCTCGCTGTCCGGCGCGTACGCCGTGGGCTGCAGGTAGTCGAAGGCGTCGAGCGGGGACAGCTCGGCCTCCGTGTCCACGAAGGCCTCCGGCGTCGACACCTCGCTGCGGGCGGAGACCACCAGCCGGTCGTGGGGATTGAGCGTGTCGAAGTTGCGGACGCGGTTGCCGAAGCGGTCGAGGTAGCTCCGCACCTCCCCCGGCGGGTCGGTGGTGAGACGGAACGAGTCGCAGCGCTGGCCGCCCGCGTCCAGTGGGGTGAGCCGCATCTCCATGTAGGCCTCCGCCACCGGCTCGTCGTAGCGGAACGTCGTGGTGTGCGTGATGCGCAACCTCATGCCCGCCCCTCCTGCCCCTGTTGTCGCTGTCGCGGCCGTTGTTGCTGTTGTTGTTGTTGCTGCTGCTGCTGCTGCTGGGCCGGCCCCGCCGCCCGCGCCTGGGGCACGATGACCCGCGTGTTGAAGTAGGTCTTGGTCACCTCGTTGCCGAGCTGGTAGACGCGGCGCAGCAGGTCCTCGAGCAGAGGGGCGAGGCCGGAGTGCAGCACCTCGGGCACCTCCAGGTAGGCCAGGTCCGCGCGCAGCCGGCCCACCACGCGGGCGGGCGGATCGAGCTTCTCCGCCGCCCGCACCGCCGGCGGTGCCACCGCGTACAAAGACCGCGCGATGCGCTCCAGGCAGAACAGGACCGCGCGCGGGAACTGCGGGTTGAGCAGCAGGTACTCCGCGACCTCGCCCGCGCGGAGCTGCACCCGCGGCTGGCGCCGGAAGGGCTCGAAGGCCCCGCAGGACTTGAGGAGCGTTCAGCTCGAGGACCGTGGTCGGGCTCCCGTCCTCCAGGACGCAGACGTCCTCGTAGCGCACGGCCAGGGTGCGGATGGTGATGACGGCGCGCTCGACGTACCGTCCGAGCTGGATGAACTCGTAGGCGGGGGCGTGGGTCATGGTGGCGGCGGTGATCCCCTCGAACGCCTGCGTGCCGTCGCGGACCTGCCGGAAGAAGGCGTAGGGGCCTTCGGCCATGGCCGCCGCCCGCCCGTCCCGGGCCAGCAGGTAGAGCCGGTTCAGGTGCTCCCACATCTCGCTCGAGATCTGCTCGCGCACCCCGTGCGCGTTCTCGCGGGCGCGGGCCAGGCACACGAGCACGCCGCTCGGGTTGGCGGCATGGGCGTGGAGGAACTCCAGCACGTCGCGCTCGTGGCCTCCGGGGAACAGGCTGCGGAAGAGCTGGGCGTCGCTCGTGATGCGCACGATGTCCTCGAGGCGGCCACGCCGGGTGCCGTCGAGCAGGGCCTGGAAGTCCACCGCGGCCAGGCGCGCCACCGCCTCCGCGCGCTCGATGTAGCGCGCCATCCAGTAGAGCGATTCCGCCACCCGCGAGAGCATCCGCCTATCCGGTGAGGACCCAGGTGTCCTTGCTGCCGCCGCCCTGCGAGGAATTCACCACCAGCGACCCCCGCCGCATGGCCACCCGGGTCAGCCCGCCGGGCACGATGGTGACGCGCTCGCCGCAGAGGACGTAGGGCCGCAGGTCCACGTGGCAGCCCTCGAGGGTGCCGTCGAGGTAGGTCGGATGGCGGGACAGGGCGAGGGTGGGCTGGGCGATGTAGTTGCGGGGCTGGGCCCGGATGCGCTCGGCGAAGTCGTCGCGCTCGGCGGCGGAGGCGTGGGGCCCGATGAGCATCCCGTAGCCGCCGCTCTCGTTCGCGCACTTCACGACCATCTCGTCGAGGTGCTCGAGCATGTACCGCCGGTCGTCCGCCCGGCAGGCGAGATAGGTCGGCACGTTGGCCAGGATCGGCTCCTCGGCCAGGTAGTAGCGGATCATGTCCGGCACGTAGGCGTAGACGGCCTTGTCGTCCGCCACTCCCGTGCCCACCGCGTTGGCCAGGGTCACGTTCCCCGCCCGATAGGCGTTCATGAGGCCGGCCACCCCGAGGAGGCTGTCGGAGCGGAAGGCCAGGGGGTCGAGGAAGTCGTCGTCCACGCGCCGGTAGATGACGTCCACGGCCTGGAGGCCCTGCGTGGTGCGCATGAAGACACGGTCGTCGTGGACGACGAGGTCGCGCCCCTCCACGATCTCGATGCCCATCTGGCGGGCCAGGAAGCTGTGCTCGAAGTAGGCGGAGTTGTAGGTGCCCGGAGTGAGCAGCACCACGCACGGCTCGGCGGCGGAGCCGGGAGCGACCGCGCGCAGGGTGGCCAGCAGCTCCTGGGGATAGTGGTCGACCGGACGCACGCCGTGGCGGGCGAAGAGCCGCGAGAAGATGCGCTTCATGGCCTGGCGGTTCTCGAGCATGTAGCTCACCCCGGAGGGCGAGCGCACGTTGTCCTCGAGCACGTAGTAGGTGCCGCGCGCGTCGCGCACGAGGTCGGTGCCCACGACGTGCGCGTACAGGTCCCGCGGGACGTCCACCCCGATCATCTCCCGCCGGAAGTGACGGGCCCCGAAGACGAGGTCGGCCGGGATGACCCGGTCCCGGAGGATGCGCTGCCGGTGGTAGACGTCGTGCAGGAACAGGTTCAGCGCGGTCACGCGCTGGCGCAGCCCGCGCTCGATGTGGCCCCACTCCGCGTCCGGGATGATCCGCGGAACGAGGTCGAACGGGAAGACGCGCTCGACCCCCTCCTCCTCCGCGTAGACGGTGAAGGTCACGCCCTGGTACAGGAAGGAGGCGGCGGCGGCGCGCCGGCGCTCGTCGAACGTCTCCGCCGTCATCTCCGCCAGCTGCTGGTGCAGCGCGCGATAGTGCGGGCGCACGTCGCCGGGGGCGGCGAACATCTCGTCGAAGAAACCGTCGAGATGGTAGGACCCGTTGAGGATCGAGTGCGCGGCCACGCCCGCCGTCGAGCAATCCCCGTGCCCACCGCGGGCACGGTGCGGTACCGGACCAAGGGCCATGCCCTCCAGCGACTTCGACCTCGTCGCACGCACATTGCGCATCCAACAGGATCGTGGGGTCGTGCCCGCCGAGCGACCACAAGGTGGGATTGGCGCGCGGGCGGGGCGTTCGCAGTAGGATGGAGGTCCCACCGAAAGGACTGCCCCATGGCCCTCATCGACCCCGGCAAGAAGGCGCCCGCGTTCAGCCTCAAGGACCAGGGCGGGAAGACCCACACGCTCTCCGACTACGCGGGACGGCCGCTCATTCTCTACTTCTACCCGAAGGACGACACGCCCGGATGCACGAAGGAGGCCTGCTCCTTCCGCGACAACCTGCCGCGGTTCAAGACGAGCAAGGCCGCCGTCCTGGGCGTGAGCATCCTCGACGAGGCGAGCAAGGCGAAGTTCGCGAAGAAGCACGACCTCAACTTCCCGCTCCTCGCCGACGCCGACCACGCCGTGGCCGACAAGTACGGTGTCTGGCAGGAGAAGTCGAACTACGGCAAGAAGTACATGGGCATCGCGCGCACGACGTACCTCATCGGCCCGGACGGCAAGGTCCAGAAGCGCTGGGACCGGGTGAAGGTCGACGGACACACCGAGGACGTGCTGGAGGCCCTGGGCTAGACCTCGAGGGCGGCCAGCGCGTCGAGCAGCGGCGCCTGGCCGGGGTTGATCTTCTCGCGCGCCGCCGCCAGCGAGAGCCACCCCGCGCGATCGACCTCGGGGAAGACGCGGCGCTGCCCCGATCGCGGCGGCCACTCCATCTCGAACGTGTTGCTCCGGACGCCGGCGGGATCGCAGTCGCCCTCGAAGGCCCAGGCGTGGACGATCTTCCCCGCCTTCTGGCTCACGCTCCCGAGCAGATGGAACGGCCCCTTCGGCACGATCCCCGTCTCCTCCTCGAACTCGCGGCGCGCCGCGGCCAGCTCGTCCTCGCCCTCCGCGATCTCACCCTTCGGGATCGTCCACGCCCCGAGGTCCTTCTTCGCCCAGAACGGCCCGCCCGGATGCACGAGCAGGACCTCGAGCGCACCCGCGCGTCTTCGGAACATCAGGAGGCCGGCGCTCGGGCGGGGCACCCGGGAAAGGTACTAGAGATCCCGGCGGGCGCGCTCGCCGGCCGGACGCGCTAGGATTCGCGCCATGACCCAGCGCTCTCTTCGCCTCCTTCCCCGGATGCTCGCCGTCCTGGCCGTGGCGGGGACCGGGACCATGGCGCCCGGTCGGGCCGCGGGTCCGGCCGCCGACCTCATCCTCACCGGCGGGCGCATCTGGACGGCGGATGCGGCACGGCCGTGGGCGGAGGCGGTGGCCGTACGCCAGGGACGGCTCGCGTTCGTGGGATCGGCCGGCGACGTGGCCTCCCAGCGCGGCCCGGGCACGCGCGTCGTCGACCTCGGCGGGCGGCTGGTCGTGCCCGGCTTCGACGACTCCCACATCCACCTGATGAGCGGCTCGCTGTCGCTGGAGCGGGTGGACCTGATCGAGGACCTCTCCGTCCCCGCCGTCCAGGATCGCATCCGGACGTTCGCCCGTGCCCACGCGGCCTCGCCCTGGGTGCTCGGCCGCGGCTGGCTCTACGGCTCCTTCCCCGGAGGCCTCCCCACCCGGGAACAGCTCGACGCCGCGGTCTCCGACCGCCCCGCCTACATGGAGTGCTACGACGGGCACAGCGGGTGGGCCAACTCGAAGGCCCTGGCCGCCGCCGGCATCACGAAGTCCACGCCGGATCCGGTCAACGGCAGCATCGTGCGCGATCCCGCCACCGGCGAGCCCACGGGCGCGCTGAAGGAGTCGGCCACGGGCCTGGTCGAGAAGGTCATCCCGGCTCCGAGCGTCGAGCACCGCTACGAGCTGCTCCTCCGCGCGCTCGCCCTCCTGAACTCGCAGGGCATCACGTCCGTGCAGGACGCCGGCTACGGCGTGGACGAGCTCTCCCGCGAGTTGCCGCTCCTGGAACGCGCGATCGCGGAGAAGAAGATGACCGTCCGCATGACGGTGTCCGTCCGCCTCGATCCCACCGACTACGAGGCGCCGATCGCGGAGGCCCGGCGTCTGGCCGCGATCCACCGCGGGCCGATCCTCCGGTTCGGGGCGGTGAAGGGCTTCGTGGACGGCGTGGTCGAGGCCCACACCGCGGCCATGCTCAAGCCGTACGTCACTCCGCCGTTCGGCACCGGGACCGCGAACTGGGAGCCGGCCGTCCTCGACAAGGCGGTCACGGCCGCCGACGCCGCCGGCCTCCAGGTCTACCTCCACGCCATCGGCGACCGGGCGGTGCGCATGGCCATGGACGCGCACGAGGCGGCGCTCAAGGCCAACAGCCGGCGCGACCGGCGCGGACGCATCGAGCACATCGAGACCATCGACCCCGCCGAGTACCCGCGCTTCGCCGCCCTCGGCGTGATCGCCTCCATGCAGCCCCTCCACGCCAACCCGGACACGAACAACGACGACGTCTGGCAGGCCAACATCGGGCCGGAGCGGGCCTCGCGCGCGTTCAGCTGGGGCAACATCGAGCGCGCGGGCGGCCGCCTCGTGTTCGGAAGCGACTGGCCGGTGGTGACCTCGGACGTGATGCGCGGCCTCTACTGCGCGGTCACGCGCCGGACGAAGGAGGGCCGGCCTCCGGGCGGCTGGCTGCCGCAACAGGCGGTCACCCTCGAGAGCGCGCTCCGGCACTACACGTCGGACGCCGCCTTCGCGTCGTTCGAGGAGGGTGACAAGGGTACGCTCGCCGTGGGCCGGCGCGCCGACCTCGTGGTGCTCTCGCGCGACCTGTTCAAGGAGCCGCCGGAGGCGATCCTCTCCACGCACCCGCTCCTGACCCTCCTCGAGGGCATGGAGGTCTATCGCGATCCCGCGTTCAGTGCGCGCTAGGCTTCCCGTCCGCGCGCGTACGATCGGCTCCGACCCGGTCCGACTCCGCCTTCGGCCATCCCGACTGCCATCGCCCTTAGACCATTCGTTCGATGTCCTGGACTCGCTTCACGGGGACGATACGTTCGTCTCGCCGATCGCATGGTCACCCGTTCCGGAACGGGTGACTTCGCCGGACACGCGTCCATAGACGGCCATCCGCTCCTGGCCCGCGTCTCCGGCGGCATATCTCCGGCGGGGTCCGTAGAACTGATCGGCCTCGTAGGCGGTGTGCGTCTGGCAGCGCAACGAGATGTTGTCCACGGTCGGCTTGCCTCCGATACCGTACGGGGCGCCATGATGGTGGAACTCGAGACGGCGGCCCTCTCCGCACCGCCGCCCGCTCGCGGCCACGAACGCGCATCGGACGCCATCCCTGGCGACGACCGCACGCTGAACGTCGGCGGGAATGTTCCGGGAGTCCTGAGCCTGGCCGCGGCTGGGGCGCGACCGCCTGGTCACGGCGAACTTCTTCTTCTGAAGGTCCTCGACGAGGAGCGTGAGCGCTCGGTCGAAGACCTCGGCCAGATCGCCGCTCGGGACCGCATGCCCGAGGAGGTCTTGCGCCTTCCGAAGCTTCTCGTGCGTCTCCGCACGGGCGGTGAAGCGGATCTCGTACCGCTGCGCGGACAGGGGTCGCACGATGGGACGCGGCGGGGCCGGGGCCGGCCTCTCTGCCGAAGCACTGGAAGGCGCCTGGATCATCAATGTTTCGGCCACCGGCATCGATGGCGCCGGCGCGGCCGTGGTCGCACTCGCCGCGACTCCGATCGCGGATCGGGCTGCGGGAAGCGCGCGTACCGAGGGAGGCACGTCCGGCCGCGGGAACAGGCCGGCCAGGAGGCTCTCCACCTGTTGCTTGCTCTTCCCGGGCGCGGCGGCCAGCAGCCGCTGGTGGTTCTCCTGCGTCAAATGACGGCCCAGCATCCGCGCTGTCGTCGGGCTCAGCGCGCCCGTGATGAGGATGTCGACGATGGCCGGGTAGGCGCGCGCCGCCCGCGCCGCCTCGATGCGGTTGAAGGCGGCGTCCTCGGAGAGATGCAGCTCCTCCAGACAATAACGGAACGTGGAGGAGAAGCCGGCGGCGGCGTAGAGGCGACGGGCGTCGAACTCGGCCAGGTGGACGATGAAGGCGACGGTGGCCTCGCGCTCGTTGCCGGCCAGGCGCGCGATCGCCGTCACGAGCTCGGCGTTCGTCAGAGACGTGGCTTGTTCGATCTTCATACTTTCATCGTACGATCTACATCGGACGCAATAGGTCATGCGTTTGAGAATTATTGATTATTCTGATACCTCTGTCGAGGTGCCACCGAGAACAGAGACGGAGTGTCGTGTCCGCCGCTGTCCCTCGATCAGGCCCACCAGTCCTGGACCCGGTACCACAGGCCCACGAGCGGAAGGAACCACGGCCGGCCGTGGTAGAACGGGATCGCGGGAAGGGGCAGGTCCCAGAACGGGTCGGCGACCCCGGACGCCCCGAGCATGCGAAGGGCCACCAGGTGGCCCAGGCAGGTCGCCATGGCCACTCCGTGCCCCGCATATCCGAGCGCGTAGTGCAGGCCGTCGATCCGGCCCGTGCGCGGGAGCAGGCCGCGCGTGATGCCGACGTTGCCGCTCCAGCCGAAGTCGAGGGTCACCTGGCGCAGCTCGGGGAAGACGCGGACCATGCCGTCGCGCAGGATGGCGGCGGCGCGGCGCGTGCTGCCGGGCGTGGCCGGCGTGAACTGCGCGCGCCCGCCGAACACGAGCCGGCGCTCGGGGGTGAGCCGGAAGTAGAAGAGGAACGCCTTGGTGTCGAAGGCGACGCGTCCTCGCGGGAGGATCGTCCGGGCGATGGGCTCCGGCAGCGGGGGCGTGGCCACGATGTAGGAGCCCAGCGGCACCACGCGGCGCTGCAGGGCGGGCGCGACGCCGCCCGTGTAGCCGTTGGTCGCGATCAGGACGTCGCGCGCGGACAGGGATCCGCCGTCCGTCACCAGGTCGAATCCGCGCGCGGAGCGCGCCAGCGAGAGGACGGGCGCGAACGGACGCAGGAGCGCGCCCGCGCGTCGGGCGGCCTCGGCCAGCCCCTGGACGTAGCGCGACGGATGCAGGGCGCCGCTCGCGTCGTCCACGAGGAGGCCGTGGTAGAGGTCCGACCCCAGCTCGCTCCGCTGGTCGCGTCGCGCCACTACACGGACGGCGTGGCCGAAGACGCGATCGAGGAGCTCCTGCTCGCGCCGCAGCGCGTCGAAATGACTGGGCTTGAACGCGGCCTCGACGTGACCGCAGCGGGCGAAGCCGCAGTCGATCCCCTCTTCGGACACGAGCGCGGCCAGGAAATCGATGGCCGCGAGCGACGACCGGAAGAAGGCCTTCGCCCGCTCCTCCCCGAACCGGCCGACCAGCGTTCCCGCCCCGACCTTGAGCCCGGTGAGGACCTGGCCGCCGTTGCGCGAGCTGGCGCCGGAGCCGATGGCACCCTCCTCCAGCACGACCACGCG
>JBGPBV010000033.1:0-56277 GCA_041481445.1 Vicinamibacteria bacterium | reverse complement strand
CCGTTGCCGTGGAGGACGGCCAGCAGCGGCTCGCGGTCGACGATGGGAGCCGGGGCGGGATGCGCGACGGGATGCCGTGCGGGCGGCGACACGCAGTCCTGGACCGTCCAGTTCGCGAGGGGGTCCGCGACCGCCGCCGCCTGGCCCGCTCCCGCGCGGACGGCGAGGGCCAGGTCGGGAGAGCCGTCGCCGTTGAAGTCGCCGACCGCGGCCTCGTCCTGGACCACGGCCACCGCGTTGCCGAACGCGCGGCTCACGGCCGCCCGCGCCTCCGCCGACCGCGCCGGCGAGAAGTCCGGGTCGACCACCTCCGCTTGCAGATGCACGGGGGCGGCCGCCATGGGAACCACCGGTTGCTCCAGGCGTGGAGCCCGCATCCAGGCCCGCGTGACGACGGCTCCCGCGCCCAGGGCAAGCACGGCCAGCACCAACGTCGTGGTGCGCGTGTGGGTCATCGCGATCGCTCCAAGGGAAAGACGGGGCCGGCGGGAGGGCCGCCGGCCCCGCACGGACTCAGAGGGAGTTGAGGAACGTGATCAGCTGGTTCTTCTGGTTGTTGCTCAGGTTCCGGTAGCTGTTGATCACGGACGTCGCCTCCCCCGCGTGGCGCAGGATCGCCTCGTTGCGGGTCAGGGACTCCCCGTCGTGCATCAGCCGGTCGCGGCTCCGCGATCCCCACAGGGGCGCGGTCCGGACCTTGTTACGGGTGGACTGGCCACCGTTCTGCACGATCCCGTCTCCGGTGCCGACGTTGTGGAGGAGGAAGTCGCCGTACGGGTGGATGCGCTTGTCTCCGAGGGCGGCGGGAACCCTCAGCGTCCCGCCGTTGATGAACGTCCCCTCCGCGGCGGTGGTGATGTTGCGGACGTGGCACACGTTGCATCCGACCTGGTTGAAGAGGGAGCTGCCCGCCTGGGCGTCGGCGGTCGCGGCCAGCACGGTGTCACGCGGCGGCACGCCCGTCGAGCGCATGAACACGGCAAAGAGCTCGACGTCCGTCCCGTTGGGATGCTCGGGGCTCGCCGCGTCCTCGGGATCGGGGACGCCGTCGGTGATCGCCGTCCCGTTGGACGTGTTGTCGCTCGGTTGCAGCGGGCTCGTGATGCCCATCTCGTTGACGTAGGCGTCCGCGGCGAAGGAGAGGAGGCTCGCGTGCTGGTTCTTCCATCCAAAGCGGGCGCCGCGCCGGGCTCCGCCCGCCTCTCCCACCGGCACCTGGATGAACTGGCCCCGCATCGACGACGGCTGGTTGTTCGCGATGCTCTGCAGGGTGTTGCTGTCGATCGCCTCGACGAAGCCGTCGCCGAGGGTGTTGAGCGAAGTGCGGAACGTCCGCACCTCGTTGCCGCCGAGCACCCGCTCCTGGAAGGCGGGGTTGATGGCGCGGTCGTTGATCAGCGACCCGCCGGGGTGGTCGACGAAGTTGACCCCGTCGAAGTGGCCGGCGCGCAGCTCGGTGACCTGGCTGATGCCGCCGGTGAGGGGGTTCTGGTGACACTCCGCGCAGGACTGCGCGTTGTAGACGGGGCCCAGGCCTTCTTCCTTCGACTCCTGCTCCGCGAAGACGTCTTGCGCCTCCGCAAACTCCTCCGGCGTGGAGAAGCCGTTGTTGATCAGCTCCATGTTGGCGGGATCGAACGCGGGAGGTGCGTCGGGGGCGGGCTGCGTGAACGCCTCCGGCAGGATGGGACCCGCCAGAAGGGCGCCCAGGGCGACGAACTTGAGGACTCGCATTCTTCGGCCTCCTGAGGTTGGAGGCGGCGAAGGGACAACTCTCCTGAAGGACCACCCTGAGGTGTATCGCGCGCATCCAGTGGAGGGCTGGCCGCTACGACCGCCGATTTGGGTGAACTTTCCTCGGTGTTCTGTTGGCGGCGGACGGTAGCCGACGGTGCGCGACAGTGTCAAGGGCGAATCACACAGGCTGTGATCCTCCTCAACGTCCGATTATCGGATGGGTGCTCGAGACCTCAGGCGCCGGAGCGACGCACGAGGCGGGACAGTCGCCGTCCGGCCTCGTCGAGCGTCTCGTCCTTCTTGCAGAAGGCGAAGCGCACCTGGCGCCGCCCGTCGGACGGATCGTTGTAGAACGAGGAGCCGGGCACGACGGCGACGCCGATCTCCTCGACGAGGTGGCGGGCGAAGGCGACGTCGTCCTGCCAGCCCAGGCCGTCGATCTCGGTCATCACGTAGTACGCCCCCGCCGGCCGGTACACGCGGAAGCCGGCGCCCTCGAGCAGCGGCAGGAGGCGGTCGCGGCGGCGCGCGTAGGCAAGGGCGAGCGCGGTGTAGTAGCTCCCCGGAAGATCGAGGGCCAGCGCGCCCGCTTCCTGCAGCGGCGCCGCCGCCCCCACGGTCAGGAAGTCGTGGACCTTGCGGATGGCGGCGGTGAGGACGGGAGGAGCGATGGCCCAGCCCACCCTCCACCCGGTCACGCTGTAGGTCTTGCTCATCCCGTTGATCGTCACCGTGCGCTCGGCCATCCCGGGCAGCGAGGCCATGGGGACGTGCACGGCGCCGTCGTAGAGGATGTGCTCGTAGATCTCGTCCGTGACCGCGATGGCGTCGTGGCGGCGGCACAGCTCCGCGATCGTCTCCAGCTCCGCCCGCGTGAGGACCTTCCCCGTGGGGTTGTTGGGCGTGTTCACGATGACCGCGCGCGTCTTCGCGGAGAAGGCCCGCTCCAGCTCGCCCTCGTCGAAGGTCCAGTTCGGGGGCCGCAGCCTCACGAAGCGGGGAACGGCGCCGGAGAGGATGGCGTCCGGCCCGTAGTTCTCGTAGAACGGCTCGAAGACGACGACCTCGTCGCCGGGGTTCAGGATGGCGAGCAGCGTCGCGATCATGGCCTCCGTGGAGCCGCAGGTGACCGTGACCTCGCGCTCGGGGTCCACGGGCACCCCGTAGAGGCGCTCGAACTTGCGGGCGATGGCCTGGCGCAGCGAGCGTGCCCCCCAGGTGATCGCGTACTGGTTGACGTCACCCGCGATCGCGCGGCGGGCCGCCTCCTTGACCTCCTCGGGGGCGGCGAAGTCGGGGAACCCCTGCGAGAGGTTGACGGCGCGGTGCAGGTGGGCCAGGCGCGTCATCTCGCGGATCACCGACTCCGTGAAGCGGCCGGCCTTGTCGGAAGCGCGGATGCTCACGAGCGGGGAGGCGCCGGGGACGCGGGCGCGGAGGGCGCGGGGGAGCCCGGCGGCGCCGCCGGCTCCGTGGGAGCGACGACGACGGCCGCGAGCAGGGTCATGTCCGCGGACAGCGGGCGGCTCAGGTCGACGTGGCCGGCCAGCGTCTCCGCCGGGCGGTCCTCCACCAGGATCTGCACGAGCTTGACCGCCGGGAAGTTCACGGCCAGCGAGTTCACGATCGAGTAGACGGAGAGCAGCTCGTCGTGGGATCCGGCCGTGCCCTGGGCCGCCTCCTTCGAGAGGTCCACGAAGGCCACCCCGCGCGCGTTGACGAACACCTCCAGCACCCGGGTCTCAGGGGGCAGCGTGGCCCCCAGCCCGGACTTGGAGCCCTGCACCAGCTCCGCCACCACCGCCTTGAGCTGCGCGGCGAGGTCGGTCGAGAACGGCACGGTGCGCTCCTCCATGACGAGGCCGGGACGATCGGGGGCCTGGAAGAACAGCTTGACGTTGATGGTCCGCTCGACGCGCGCGGCCGGCTCCTCCTCCCGGGCCTCCTTGCGCTCCTCCGGGGCCGCCTCGTCGTCGGGGACGGCCCGGCTGAGCAGGCGGGTCCAGCGCGGCGCTCCCAGCACCACCACTCCCAGGAGCAGGGCGAGCCCGGCGCCGATGAGGAGGGTCGCGCGGCTGGGCCGCAGGGTCACGAGGTGTGGGCCTCAGGACCGGGGGCCGGGCGGCTCCGCCGGGCGCCCGCTGGCGCCGGCGCCCGGGCGCGCCGGCCCGCGCTGGTAACGGGCGATGCCGCGCACCACCGCCGCCGCGATCTTGCTCTGGTAGGCGTCGGAGACGAGGAGCTTCTCCTCCTCGCTGTTGCTGATGAAGGCGACCTCGACCAGCACCGCGGGCATGGCCGCTCCCACCAGCACGCGGAACGGGGCCTGCTTCACGCCGCGCCGCTCGCTGCCCGTCACCTCCGCCAGCTCGTCCTGGATGCGCGAGGCCAGCGTGGAGGACTCCTCGAGGTGCTCGGCCTGGGCCATGTCCCAGAGGATGAGGGCGACGTCGGAGCTGGGAGGCGCGCTGGCGATCACGGGCACTTCCCCGCCTTCGAGGGCGGCCACCCGGCGGCTCTCGTCGTCGCTGGCCTGGTAGGAGAGGAAGTACACCTCGCTCCCGCGGACGCCCTGGGCCCGGCTGGCGTTGGCGTGGATGGAGATGAAGATGTCGGACTTGTAGTTGTTGGCGAAGGCGGCCCGCTCGTCGAGCGCGACCTCCTGGTCCCGGTCGCGGGTCAGGAAGGCCTGCACCCCGAGGGAGTTCGCCACCGCCGCCCGCACCTTGCGCGCGATGGCGAGGGTGACGTCCTTCTCCAGGGCGCCCCCCGGCCCCTTGGCCCCGACGTCGTCGCCGCCGTGGCCGGGGTCGATGACGACGGTGCGGATGGCCGATCCCTCCGGCGCCACCGGGCGCGGCGCCAAGGGCGCGCTGGGGGACGGGCTCGGCTCCCCCGCCGCCATCGGGAGCGCCTGGAAGTCGAGGACGAGGCGGGGCGGCGTCTCCTCCTCGTGGGCCTGGAGGTCCTTGAAGCGCCGGCCCAGCGTGATCGCGAAGACGTTGTCCTTGCCTCCGACGAACTGCACGACCTCCACGATCCCGCCGGTGAGGCGCTCCGGCTGGAGGCTCACGTCGATGACGTCCCGGGGGATGGCCACCGTGACCCGGCCCTGCTCCTGGGCCACGCGGTACGGGACCTTCTCGCTCGCCTCGATGGCCACCCGGACGGTGTTGCCGCTGACGGAGGTGCGGACGACGATGCGCGGGATCGACGCGTTGCCGACGAGCAGCACGCGCTGGGCCGAGCGCCAGTCCGTGCGCTTGCGCAGCAGCGGGCCCAGGAAGCGCGGGGCGGAATCGACGGGCACCAGCCAGCGCCCGCCCTCGAAGAGCACGTTCGAGGAGAGGAGCCTCAGGTCGCCGTCCACGGAGGCCAGGCTCTTCCGGTCGTAGAGGGTCACCTTCCGGCCCTCCGAGGTGAGCGTGACCGCGCCCCCGCGCGGATCCGGGGCCATCGTGACGGGCAGGCCCTGGATCAGCTCGGCCAGGGGGACCAGCTCGGCCTCGCCCCGGACCACGGGCACGATCTCGCGGCGGTGCTGGTCGACGAGGACCACGACGGGCTCGGAGGACGCGGCGAGGAGGGCCAGGGGGGTGAGGGCGAGCACGGCGGCGACCGCGGATCTCAGCCGGATGGGGAGCCCTCCTGCCGGGAACGCCTTGACCCAGCGGCCGTTAGTCTACATCCAATCGCCTCCGGCCCGGGTCCGGCGCGCCCCCTCGTCCCTTCAACCGATCGAGGGCCCAGGCGGTCCAAAGGAACGTGAAAGAGGCTTCCATGACCCCTCGGTCCTCCTGGCGTCGCGCGACCAGCGCGATGCTGGCCCTGGCCTTCGCCACGCCGACGGTCACGGCCGCGCCGCCCTCGCGATCGGCGCGCGGCTTTGCCGACGAGCGATCCCGCATCGTCCACGCTCTCAACCGGCTCACGCTTGGTCCCCGCCCGGGCGACCTCGAGGCGGTGCGCGCGATGGGCCTCGAACGGTGGATCGATCGCCAGCTCCATCCGGAGTCGATCGGCGACGAGGAGCTGGCCGCGCGCCTGGCCCCCTTGTCGACGCTGCGGCTCTCGAGCGCGGAGATCCTCCGCGGCTACGACCCTCCGCCCGAGCTCAAGAAGGAGATCCAGAAGCGCCGCTCGGAGATGGGCGACAGCGCGAGCGACGAGGACGTCCGGCGCGCCACGCGCGAGCTGGCCGCGCAGTACCGGGACACGATGGCGGGCCCGCCGCGCCGCGTGGTCGACGAGCTTCAGCAGGCCAAGCTCCTGCGCGCCGTCTACAGCGAGCGCCAGCTCGACGAGGTGCTGGTCGATTTCTGGATGAACCACTTCAACGTGTTCGCGGGCAAGGGACAGGACCGCTACCTCCTGACCGCGTACGAGCGCGACGTCATCCGCCCGCACGCCTGGGGGAGGTTCGAGGACCTGCTCGAGGCCACCGCCCAGAGCCCGGCCATGCTCTTCTACCTCGACAACTGGCTCTCCACCGATCCGGGCGCCAGCGTCGAGGACCTCCGGCGGGCGGCCATGGAGGAGGCGGGGATGCGGCCCCGGCGCGCGGGCGGCATGGCACGCGGCTTCGGCCGGCGCCCCGGCAACCGGCCGGAGCCGGCCGCCGCCGGCAACCGCCGCGCCGGTCTCAACGAGAACTACGCGCGCGAGATCATGGAGTTGCACACGCTCGGCGTGGACGGCGGCTACACCCAGAAGGACGTGACCGAGCTCGCGCGCTGCCTCACCGGCTGGACGATCCGCGGCCTGCGCCGGGACGCGCCGCGCTTCTTCTTCTTCGACGCCGCCCACGACCACGGCGACAAGACGGTGCTGGGCCACCACGTCAAGTCCGGCGGCATCAAGGAAGGCGAGGAGATGATCCACGTCCTCGCCACCCATCCCGCCACCGCGCACTTCATCTCGTACAAGCTGGCGCGCCGGTTCGTGGCCGACGAGCCGCCGGCGGCGCTGGTGGACCGGGCCGCCGCCACATTCGGCAAGACGGACGGGGACATCCGCGAGGTCGTGCGCACGATCGTGACCTCGCCGGAGTTCTTCGCCCCCGAGTCCCGCCAGGCGAAGGTGAAGACGCCTCTCGAGTTCGTGGTGAGCGCGGTGCGGGCCTCCGGGGCCTCGGTCCAGGACGCGAGCGCGCTCGCCCAGCGCGTGGGCCAGATGGGCATGCCGCTGTACCAGCAGCAGCCGCCCACCGGCTACAAGGACACGGCCGAGGCCTGGGTCTCGACGAGCGGGCTGCTCGCGCGGCTCAACTTCGCGCTGGACCTGGCCGCCGGCCGCGTGCGGGGCGTGCGCGTCTCCCCCGACCGCCTGGCCCCGCGCGCCGGCGACGGCGCCGTGCTCGCGGACGCGCTGGCCGAGCAGCTCCTGCCCGCGGGCCTGTCCGCCTCGACGCGCCAGACGCTGGCGTCGGAGACGAGCCGGGGTCTCGACCCGGCGCGCGTGGCGGGCCTGATCCTGGGCTCGCCCGAGTTCCAGAGGAGATAGACGATGGTCTCGCGTCGCTTCTTCCTGAAATCGTCCGGTCTTGCCCTCGTCGCCTTCGGCGCCGCGCCCAGGGCGCTCGTGAGGTCGGTCTACGCGGCCGACGGCCGGGGCAAGAAGACGCTCGTGGTGGTCTTCCAGCGCGGGGCCATGGACGGGCTCAACGTGGTCGCGCCCTACGCCGACCCGATCTACCGGCGGATGCGTCCGACCATCGCGCTCCCGTCGCCGCATGGTGGAAGCCGTGAGGCCGCGCTCGACCTCGACGGCCACTTCGGCCTGCATCCCGCGCTCGAGCCGCTTCTCCCGCTGTGGAAGGACGGCACCCTGGCCGCGGTCCAGGCGGTGGGCAGCCCCGACGCCACCCGCTCCCATTTCGACGCGCAGGACTTCATGGAGAGCGGCACGCCGGGCGTGAAGTCGACGGACGACGGCTGGATCAACCGGCACCTGCAGGCGATGCCCTCGCCCGGCGCGACCCCGTTCCGCGCCGTGTCGCTCACTCCCACCCTGCCCCGCTCGCTGGCCGGGCGCGCGCCGGCCGTCGCCATGAGCTCGATCCGCGAGTTTGCGCTCCGGCCCTCCGCGGGCACGGCGGTGGCCAGCGGGTTCGAGGGGATGTACGACGCGGCCGTGCACGACGTGCTCCACGGCACGGGCCAGGAGACCTTCGAGGCGATCGACTTCCTCAAGAAGTCCGACCCCTCGCGCTACGCGCCCGCCGCCGGCGTCGAGTATCCGCGCGGCCGCTACGGCGACAGCCTCCAACAGGTCGCGCAGCTCATCAAGGCCGACGTCGGAGTGGAGGTCGCGTTCACCGAGATCGGCGGGTGGGACCACCACGCGGCGGAGGGCGGCGTGCAGGGCCAGCTCGCCCAGCGCCTCCGCGAGCTCGGCCATTCGCTGGCCGCGTTCCAGAAGGACCTCGGCGGTCGCATGCAGGACGTGGTGGTGGTGACGCTGACGGAGTTCGGCCGCACCGTGCACGAGAACGGCAACCGGGGGACCGACCACGGCCACGCCAGCGTGTCGTTCGTGATGGGCGGCGGCGTGCGCGGCGGCCAGGTGCACGGGCGCTGGCCGGGCCTGGAGGAGCGCAACCTGTACGAGGCGCGCGACCTCGCCGTCACCACCGACTTCCGCGACCTCCTGGGCGAGCTCCTCGTCCGCCACCTCGGCGACCGCGACCTGTCGAAGGTGTTCCCGGGCTACGCGCTCAGTGCTTCGAAGCTCCCCGGCGTGCTGCGCGGCTGAGCCCGGACGGTCCTACCGCGCCAGGCCGCGCCAGACGCCGTAGCCGACGAGCCCGATCCCGGCCAGCAGGGCCAGCCCGGTCCCGGGCGCCGCGCCGGGATCGAGCACGGCGAGCGCGGGGTCCTTCGGATCGTAGAAGACGTCGACCTGCGCACCCTGCGGATAGCGCGCGACCGTGGTCGATTCGCTCTCGAACAGGGTCTTTCCGAAGGAGAGCAGGGACCCGGTATAGGTGCGCCCCTCCACGGTGTAGCGGTACTCGATGGTGCCGGTGCGCGACTTGCCGCCGCTGCGCACGCTCACGTATGAGGCCGAGATGACTCCCGGCGTGCTCGGCCAGTGCCGGCTGCGCAGCGAGGCGGAGCGCGTCCAGACCCCCAGGACGACCAGGCACACCCCGAGCCCGACGGTGCCCAGGGGACCGCGCAGCACGCTCACGCGGGCGTCTCCGGCCCCATTTCGTACAGGATCATCAGCTTCTGCCAGATCTTGCGGGAGAGGCCGGTGGTGAGGTTCTCCACCTCGTTGACGGCGGCCAGGGCCACGTCGTCGTCGAAGTCCTGGATGTAGAGGGCGGCGACCTTCCCCGTGATGGAGAGCATCTCGGTGCAGTAATCGAGGTAGCGGGACAGCTCGAAGCGGCTCATGGGGGTCCGCTCGACGAGCGCCGACTCCCGGCCCGGCGCCACCAGCCATTCCGGGTCCTTCGTGAGCTGGTGCATGTCGATGATGTGGGCGATCGCGCGCAGCTCGCGTATCGCCTCCAGGGCGCGCCGCCGCTTGATGCGCGTCTCGATGGTGACGACGAAGAAGACCCCCGCTCCCACCAGCACCACGTCGTTGATGCCGGACTCGAGGACCTGGATGAACTGGAAGGCCTCCAGCGGCTCCTTGGGCCGGTGCAGCGAGACGGCCGTGGCGGCCAGGCCGGCCGCGATCAGGACCAGGAGGAGGACCACGGCCACGCGCAGGGCGAGGATGGGCCGCGCGATCCAGGCCGCGCGCTCCCGCGCCTGGTCGGTGACGCGGTCCAGCTCGCGGCAGAGACGCGAGAGCCCCGAGCCCGGGAACCTCTCTTCGACGCGCCGGCACAGCAGCTCGATCGTGCGCGCGACGGCGTCCACGTCGAGGCTCAGGTCCCGCCGCACGTCGGCCCGCGGTTCTATGGGCCGAGAACGTACGTCCGGGGCCGTCCGGCGTCAAGAACGGCGGGGCCGGGAGCGCGGGTCAGACGATGACGGTCAGCCGCACGCTGCGCATGTACCAGCCCATCCCCAGGCGCCGGACGACGACCTCGTATCCGGCGCCGGGGAAGCTCACGTGGTACACGCGCTCGTCGCGGGCGGGCGCGGCCAGTCCGAGCGGCCGGGGCTCGCCGGGGGCGACCGGGCGGAGACCGATGGTGGGGACGAACGAGACTTGCGCCATCCACTCCTGGTCGGCGTCGCCGAGCGTGATCGTCCGGCCGGCGCCGACCCAGCTCAGGGCGAAGTCGCTCCACACGCCGGTCAGGCCCGCCGGCGGTCGCTGGAAGGCGAGGAACTGCCGGAGGACGGCGATCGCGATCTCTTCGGTCTAACTCGCCACGGTGCGCGCGCAGTCCGGGGACGGATCAAGGGCGTCGCCCATCCCGTCGCCGTCGGTGTCGGCGCGGGCGGGATCGGTGCGGAGCCGCCGCTCGACGGCGTCGGTCAGGCCGTCTCCGTCGGTGTCGCGGCTCGCCTCGCCGAGGTCGATCCGCATCGGCACCGCTTCCGGGTCCGCCGGCTGGATCTCGAGCACGCCGCGCTCGACGCGGGCGTGCATGGCGTTGCCCGCCATCCGCGCCGCCGACCGGCACGGCAGGGGCAGGTAGCACTCCTCGACGATCGTCGAAGCCCCGAGGAACACCGAGGGCCCGCGCGGGCGGCCGTCCGCGGCCAGCTCCGCGAGCCACAGGTCGTGCATCCCGCCGAGGTAGCCGTTCTCGAAGACGACGAGAGTGGAGCCGCCGGGCTCCTCGACGCGCGCCGTCCGGGCGGCATCGACCGCGGGCGGCGGGAGCGGAGGCGTCCAGGCCACGCGCGGCGGCGCCAGCGTGGCCAGCGCGCGATCGAGCACACGCACGGCCTCCGGCGATCCGATGCCGGCCAGCGCCGTGAACGCGGTGCGGCGTGTCTCGAGCGGCCAGGACGGATCCTCGAGGATGCGCGACACCGGCTCCACCTCCGCCGCGCCTCCCGTCCGGCCCAGCGCCTCGAGCATCCGGCGCAGGTACCTCTCGCCGACACCGGTCTTGTCGTCCCGGGCCTTCGCCGCCATCTCGCCCAGGCGGCGGGCGAGGAGGGCCCCCGCCTTCGTGTAGCCCGCCTCCCCGAGGACGAACGCCGCCGCCATGAGCGGCCGCGCCTCGGCCGTGGGGACCTCCCGGGCGATGAACGGAAGCGCCTCCGGCCCCAGCGCCCGCAGATCGTCGGCCAGCGGATCGTTCCAGCCGTCGCCGCCGGGCGGGTTCCTTCCTCTCAGCAGGCGATGCACCTCCTCGCGGACAGGGTGGACCGACGCCTCCGTGGGGCCGGCCTCCCGCGCCGACCAGGCCCTGAATCCGTCGGCGGCGCGCACGATGAGCACGTCCTGGAAGACCTCGAGGGGACTGCCGAGGGGCGCGGCGATGAGACGCTCCACCTGTCCCGTCGCCCAGTCCAATACGGCGAGATGGCCCGAGGCGCGTCCGCGCTCGCCGCAGAGGACGAAGAGGCGGTCGGCCGTGCGCGCGGAGGTCAAGTAGGGCGCGGGCAGCGTCGCCGTCCAGACGTCGTCGCCGCGATCGAGGTCGATCCGCCGCAGGCGGCGCAAGCGGCTCTGGCCGGTCTCGTCGTCGCGGCTCGCGAACTGGAGGTCCCATTCGCCCCAGACCGGATTGACGGACACCGCCTGGGCCAGCGGCGGCCCCGTCCGCCCGGTGGCGGGATCGACGGGAGCGTATCGGCCACCGGCCGTGTCGGCGTAAGGCCGGCCCTGGATCCGCCGGAACCCGCGGTAGACCGAGGGGTCCAGGCGCCAGATCTCGGACAGGTCGCCCGGCCGCAACCCGACGAGCGTCCGCACCCTCTCGCCGCGGGCGTCGCGTCGAGCCAGCTCGGCGACCAGCACGCCGTCGCACAGGTCGAGGAAGTAGACGTTGTCTCCGACCGGCCGGCGGGCGCGAACCTCTCCCGCGTCGGCATCGATCGCGACCAGCTCCGGATGGACCTCTTCTCCCGCCACCGAGACGACCAGGGGCGGGCCGGTCATGTGGCTCACCCAGCCGCCGAGATCGATCGACCGTTGCACCTCGCCGGTGGCTCGATCGAGGACGAGGACCCGCTTCCCGGCGGCGACGGCCAGGGCGCTTCCGAGCACGACCGGCGGCGGCGCGCTCAAACCGTCGTCGGCCGCCTGGTAGCGCTGCTCCCAGCGCACGGATCCGGTCACGGCGTCGAGGGCGGCCACGCGCCCCGTGTCCTGGACGTAGGCCACTCCCCCGTCCAGCGCCATCGATTGCGGCCGGCGGGCGTCCCAGGTCCATCGCATGACGACGGACGGCAAGGACCTCGGGTCGGGTGGCACGCCCGCTCCCGCCGCGGGCACGAGGACGAGCAGAGCCAGAGCCACGCACGCCGTCGGCACGGCCGCCCTCGAGGGTCCCCTGGTGTCCATGGATCGCGCCTCGAGGCACGTCTACGCCGCATCGCGGGCGGGAGTTCCGACGCGGATCACAGCCGGCGGGCGGAGTATGATCGCGCGTCGTTCTCCCGAGGGAAGGAAGCGATGGCCCTGGAATGGCTCGGCGGCTCGAAGGACGCGGACGCGCTCATCGCCCGCCGCAAGTACACGCAGGCGATCGCCGTCCTGCGCGGCCTCCTCCAGCAGCACGGAGGCGACCCTCGCCTGCGCATGAAGCTGGCGGACGTGCTCGTCATGGCCGGCCGGGGCCCGGACGCGGTGCCCGTGCTGCTCCTCCTCGCGGACGAGCTGGCCGCGGAGGGCCAGGCGGCCAAGAGCATCGCGCTCCTCAAGAAGGTCCAGAAGATCGAGCCGGGCCGCTCGGACGTCGAGGGCAAGCTGGCCGACCTCATCCAGGCCAAGGAGCGCCCTCGTCGCGGCTGGGACCCCCAGGGCGAGGCCGCCGTCGGCTACGAGCCGCCGAGCTGGGCCTCGAGCACGTTCTCGCCCGAGCACTTCGGCACGCCCCGCGTCTACACCGACGAGGAGCGGATCGCGGCCGCGCGCGGCGCGAGCTGGGTGCCGTCCACGCGCCAGGACGAGACCCCGGCGGAGGGCATGACGGGAGAGGAGACGCTGATCACGGTCGGGGAGGCGGAGATCCAGATCCTGGACGTCATCCAGGGCGCGCTCCAGCCTCCGGCCCCGCCGCCTGCAAAGGCGCCGCCGCCGGACCTTCCCTTCGTGGACAGCCCGCTCTTCAGCGGCTTCTCCCGCGACGAGCTCGTGGCCGTCATCCGCGGTCTGCGCCTGCTCGCGTTCGAGCCCGGCGACATCGTGCTCACCGAGGGCGACGCGGGCGACAGCCTCTTCGTGATCACGGAGGGCACGGTCAAGGCCTTCGTGCGCGACGCCGCGGGCGGCCGCCAGATGCTGATGCGACGGCTGAAGGAGGGCGATTTCTTCGGCGAGATCTCGATCCTCTCCGGCAAGCCGCGCTCGGCCACCGTCACCGCGGCCACCCACTGCGAGATGCTCGAGCTGGACCGGCCCACGCTGGACCAGATCACGGGCTCCTATCCCCACGTGCGGCAGGTGCTCGAGGAGTTCTACGTGTCGCGCGCCCTCAACACCGCCGAGAGCCCGTAGGGCGGCCCCATGGAGATTCCGCGCGTCGCGTCGCTGCTGGACTTCCGGGGCAGGGTGGCGGTGGTGACGGGCGCGGGCCACGGTCTCGGGAAGGGCATCGCCGCGCGCTTCGCGGAGGCGGGGGCGGCCGTCGTCGTGCACTTCCGCCGCCATGCCGGCGACGCCCAGGCCCTGGCCGCCGAGATCACGGCGCGGGGGGGACGCGCGATCGCCCTCCAGGCGGACCTGGCCCGCGAGGAGGACGCGACGCGCCTGGTCGCGGAGACGGTCGGGGCCCTGGGCGCCCTCGACGTGCTCGTGAACAACGCGGGCGCGTATCCCGTCGCCCCCCTCCTGGAGATGCCGGCCGCGCAGTGGGACGAGGTCGTCGACGCCAACCTGCGCACGACGTTCCTCTGCACGCAGGCGGCGGCGCGGGAGATGGTCCGCCGGCACTCGGGAGGCGCGATCGTCAACGTCGCCTCGATCGAGGGCGAGAGCCCGGCGCCCGGCCACAGCCACTACAGCGCGGCCAAGGCGGGCGTGCTCATGCACACGCGGGCGGCGGCCCAGGAGCTCGGGCGGCACGGCATCCGGGTGAACGCGGTCGCGCCCGGCCTGATCGGACGCGACGGGATCGAGGAGAGCTGGCCGGAGGGAGTCGCGCGGTGGCGGGCGGCGGCACCCCTGGGCCGCCTGGGCACGCCCGAGGACGTCGCGGACGCCTGCCTCTTCCTCGCCTCCCCCGCCGCCCGCTGGATCACCGGCGCCATCCTCGCCGTGGACGGGGGCGTCCTGACCCGCCCGAGCTTCTGAGGGCGCATGCTCCTCGACGGGTGCGCGATCGTGGTGACCGGCGCCGGCGGCGGCATGGGCCGGGGCATCGCGGAGGCGGTCGCGGAGCAAGGCGGCCGCGTCGTCGCGGGCGACCTGACCCTCGAGCCGGTCACGGAGACGGCGAGGCGGATCGAGAAGGCGGGCGGGCGCGCGCTCCCCGTGGTCCTCGACGTGACCGACCCCGAGAGCGTCGCCGCCGCGATCGCGCGCACGGTGGACAAGCTGGGCCGGCTCGACGGATGGGTCAACAACGCCGGCATCCTGCGCATGGATCCCGCCCTCGACACGCGCGCGGCGGACTGGGAGGCCCAGATGCGGGTCAACCTGTCCGGCCTCTTCGCCTGCTGCCAGCTCGCCGCCCGCCGGCTGGTGGCCCAGGGCGGCGGGGGGGCGATCGTCAACGTGGCCTCGAACGCGGGCAAGGTGGGCTACCCGAACATGTCGGCCTACAACGCGGGCAAGGCCGCCGTCATCAGCCTCACCCGTTCGCTGGCCGCGGAATGGGCGCCGCATCGCATCAACGTCAACGCCGTCTGCCCGGGAGGCGTCGACACCCCCATGCTGATGGCGGTCGCGGAGTGGATCACCTCGCGGGAGGGCGGCGACCCGCGCGCGCTCGTCCAGCGCATGACGCCCGCCCAGCTCGGCCGTCACGTCCAGCCGCTGGAGGTCGGGCGGGTGGTGGCCTTCCTGCTCTCCGACCACGCGGCGATCATCCGCGGGCAGTCCATCAACGTCGACGGCGGCGACACGCCGTATTGAGCCTCCGCGAGCGAGGCCAGGGCGGCGATTCGCTATACTCTGCCGAGCCTCCAGCGCATCGATGACCGGCCGCTCCACGCTCCTCGCCGCCGTCCTCGCCTTTTCGGTCACCGCCGGCGGCTCCGCCGTCGCGGACGAAGTCACCGTGTTCGCGGCGGCCAGCCTGGCCGACGCCGTCTCCGAGATCGGCCACGCCTTCCAGGCCTCCTCCGGCCACAAGGTCGAGTTCAACTTCGGCGCCTCCAGCGACCTCGCGCGGCAGATCCGCGCCGGCGCCCCCGCGGACGTGTTCTTCTCCGCCGACGCCGCCCAGATGGACACCGTCGAGAAAGCCGGCCTCGTGCGCCCGCCGGACCGCGTGGAGGTCCTCTCCAACACGCTCGTGGTCGTGGTGCCGGCGGGGGCTCCGCGGAAGCTGGGCGCGCCCGCCGAGATCGCGAGCTTCAGCCGTCTCGCCCTTGCCGATCCCGAGGCCGTGCCCGCCGGCGTCTACGCCCGGCAGTACCTCGAATCCCTGGGCCTCTGGTCGCGCCTGGCCGATCGCGTGGTGCCGACCCTCAACGTCCGCGCCGCCCTGGCCGCCGTCGAGTCGGAGAACGTGCCCGCCGCCATCGTCTACCGCACGGACGCCGCCCTCTCGAAGCGCGTCCAGGTCGCCTTCGAGGTCCCGCGGGAGGCGGGACCGCGCATCGTCTACGTGATGGCCCCGCTGGCGAGGACGGGGACGGCCGGGCGCGCCCTGGCCGGCGCTCTCTTCGCCCCGTCCGCCGTCCGCGTCTACCAGAGGTACGGCTTCATCGTCCTTCCTCCCAAGTAGCGTGCCCACGCGCGAGGAATGGGCGATCGTGCTGTTCACGCTCCGCGTGGCCGCGCTGGGGACGCTGCTCCTCGTACCCCTGGGCGTGGCCGCGGCCGCCCTGCTCGCGCGCGGGCGCGGGAGCGCGCGCACCGTGCTGGACACGCTGTTCTCGCTGCCGCTGGTCCTCCCGCCCACCGCGGTGGGCCTGTTCCTGCTCGACCTCTTCTCGCGCGGCACGGCCCTCGGACGCGCGCTGGCCGCCGCCGGCATCCAGGTGGCCTTCGACTGGAAGGGGGTCGTGCTGGCCACGAGCGTGATGTCGTTCCCGCTGCTCGTCCGGTCGGCGCTCACCGCCTTCGAGGAGGTGGATCCCCGGCTGGTCGGCCTGGCCCGTACCCTGGGCTGCGGCCCCGTGCAGGCCTTCTTCCGGGTGACGCTGCCCCTGGCCTGGCGCGGCGTCCTGGCCGGCACCGTGCTCGCCTTCGCGCGCGCGCTGGGCGAGTTCGGGGCCACGGTCATGCTGGCGGGAAACATCCCGGGACGGACGCAGACCCTCGCCCTCGCCATCTTCCACGACACCCAGATGGGGCGCGACGACCGCGCGCGCGTGCTGGCGGGGGTGACCGTCGTGCTGGCCTTCGCCACCCTGTGGTCGGCGGAGGCGCTGGGACGCGCCCGGGCGCGACGGGTCGGAACGTGATCCACCTCGACCTGGAGACGCCGCTGGCCCGGTTCCCCCTGCGCGTCAAGGCCGTGCTCTCCGCGCGCGTGACCGCGGTGATGGGGCCCTCGGGAGCGGGCAAGACCTCGCTGCTCGACGCGATCGCCGGGCTGCGCGAGGTCGTGAAGGGACGCCTGGCCGTGGGCGACGAGGTCCTGCTCGACACCGCGGCCGGCCGGCGCACGCCTCCCGAGCGGCGCCGCATCGGCTACGTGCCGCAGGACGCCGGCCTCTTCCCGCATCTCACCGTCCGCGAGAACGTGCTCTTCGGAGCCCGAGGTCCGACCGCGGCCGCGAGCGCCGCGCAGGCGATCGAGGCGCTGGAGATCGCGCCCCTCTCCTCCCGCCGTCCCGCCTCGCTCTCCGGCGGCGAGAAGCAGCGCGTGGCGCTGGCGCGCGCGCTGGCCACCCGGCCGCGCCTGCTCCTCCTCGACGAGCCCCTGGCCGCGCTCGACGTCTCGCTGCGCGAGCGGATCGTGCCCTACCTCCTGCGCGTGCGCGACGAATGGGGCACGCCCATCCTCTACGTCACCCACAACGTGGGCGAGGCCGTGGCCCTGGCCGGCGAGGTCCTCCTCCTCGAGGAGGGCCGCGTGGAGGCCCAGGGGCCGCCGCTGGCCCTGCTCGCCACCCCCGGCCTCGCGCGCGAGGCGCGGGCGGGCATCGACAACCTGCTCCCGGGCCTGGTGGAGGCGCAGGACGAAGAAGGAGGCGTCACGCGCGTGCGCCTCGCCGGCGGCCTCTCGGTGGCGGTGGCGCTGGCCCCGGAGGCCCGGGTCGGCTCCGCCGTGATGCTGGCCATCCGGGCCGAGGACGTGCTCGTCGCCACCGAGCCCGCGCGCGGCCTCTCCGCCCGCAACGTCTACGAGGCGGTCGTGCGCGGGATCGAGAAGGGGCCGGGCGACGCCGCGGTGCGCTGCGCGGTCCATCCCTCCCTTCCGGAATGGCTGGCCCGCCTGACCCCGGCCGCGGTCGCCGACCTCGGGTTGAGGGAGGGCACAAGAGTGTGGCTGGCCGTCAAGAGCCATTCCATCCGTCTGGCCGCCGCACCGCCGAGCAAGAGCGCCTGATGCCCGGGCTCGACCACGTGTTCGTCTGCTGCTCGGTCGGCGCGGACGAGGAGGCGGCGGCGCTGGCCGCGCTCGGCTTGGTGGAGGGCACGGCGAACACGCATCCCGGACAGGGCACGGCCAGCCGGCGCTTCTTCTTCCGGAACGCATACCTCGAGCTCTTCTGGGTCACCGACGAGGACGAGGCGCGGGGCCCGGTCGCGGGAGCGACGCGGCTGTGGGAGCGATGGTCGGCGCGGGGCAGCGGCACCGCCTGCCCCTTCGCGGTCATCGTCCGTCCGGGCAACGAGGCAGACCGCGAGCCGCCGTTCGCGAGCTGGGCCTACCGGCCCCCCTACATGCCGGCGCCCTTCGCCATCGACGTCGCGAAGGACACGCCCCTGACCGAGCCCGCATTCTTCCATATCGGCTTCGCGCGTCCGCCCGAGCAGTACCTGGCCCAGCCCACCGTGCACCCGCGCGGCGTGCAGCGTCTCACCGCCGTGGAGATCGGCCTCCCGGACGCCGGCGCGCTCTCTCCCGCCGCCCGCGCGGTCGAGAAGGCCGGCCTGGTCTCCTTCCGGACCGCGGGCGAATACGTGATGACGCTTTCATTCGACGGGGCGACGGGCGGGGCGAGCGCGGATCTCCGTCCTACGATGCCCCTCGTCCTGCGCTGGCAGGTCTAGAGCCGGCGCTGGAAGCCGCAATGGATAGAATGCGCCGGTGCCCGACACCGCGCGCCGGAGGCGGATGGCGGCCGTCCTCGCCCTCACGCTGGCGGCGGCGGTCGTCCGCTTCCACGGCCTCGGCGCGCACGGTCTCTGGTGCGACGAGTTCGTCTCCCTCTCGAGCGCCACCGGCGGGACGCTCGTCACCCCCATCTCCCCGGGCACACCGACGTTCACCTCCGCCGACTTCTGGCGCGAGGACACGCTGGGCGGCCTTAGCCGGGCGGTCGCGCGCCAGGACGTCGGCAACGGCGTGCTCCACGCGGTCGCGCTGCACTACTGGGTTGCCGCCTTCGGCACGAGCGACGTGGCGGTGAGGACGCTGTCCGTGCTCGCCGGCATCGGCGTGGTCCTCCTCACCTGGTCGCTGGCCCGTTCGCTCCTGACCGAAGACGTCGCCCTGCTGGCCGCGGCCCTGGCCGCGCTTCATCCCATGCTCGTCCGCTACAGCCGGGAGACCCGCGCCTACGCCCTGGCCATGCTGCTCGCCCTGGCCGCGACGTGCCTGTTCGTCCGGCTCTGGCGCGTGGCCGCCGACTCGCGCCCCTCCCGCCTCCCTGCGCGCGGCCTCGCCTACGGCCTCTTCGTGGGGGCCGCGCTCCTCGCCCACTACCTGGTGGCCGCCATCTTCGCCGGGCACGCCCTGTTCGCGCTCCTGCGCGTCCGCGAGGCCCGCGTCTGGAAGAGCCTGGCCGCGGGTTGGGCTCTGGCCGCCGTGATGGTCGCGGCCTGGATGGGGGCGGGCGGGGCGGAGGGCCTGCGCGTCGGCGCGGTCACGAACCAGCGGCTGCGCGAGCAGGCCGAGCCGTCCACGCGACGTGCCCGCCCGCTCACCGTGGGCAACGTGGGGCGGGGCCTGGCCGGCGTCGCCGCGCAATGGGCGGGGATCGACGTCGAGCGGCATCCCAACCCGTCGCCCGCCCGCCTCGCCCTCACCCTGATCGCGGGCGGCCTGGTGGCGCTGGCCTTCGTGGATCGTCGCGAGGCGGGGGCGCCCGCGCTCCTTCTCGCGATCCTAAGCGTGGCCGGCGCGGCGCAGGCGGCGGCCTGGGCGGTCTCGGTGGGACACACGGCCCCGCTCAACCCGCGGTACACGATCTTCTCGGTCCCCTATCTCCTCGTCCTGATGGCGGAGGGGCTCTCGGCGGGCGGCTCACAGCGAGGGATCCGGCGCGCGCTTCCGGTGGTCGCGGGCGCGGTCCTGGCCGTGGCCTGGATGGGATCGCTGCGGGACGTGTGGGCGGACGCGCCGCTGTCCCGTCCGCCCAACCCCCACGCCGAGAGCGCGGCGCGCCTGGACGAGAGGCTCCAGCCGGGGGACGAGGTGGTCCACGGCGACTGGCAGTCGGCGCGGCTGTGGGCGCTCTATCTCGCGCCCCGCGAGGACGTGGTCCAGAGAGTGGAGCCGCAGGCCGCCGCTCCCCTCCGCGTCTGGCGCAACGGTCAGACGGTGTTTGAGGAGGACCTCCCGCGGGCGTGCCCGATGGGCATGATCGACCCGAGCCTGCGGACGCCGCGACGGCCGGCGGCCGTCCCCTGACCCTAGAATGCCCCGATCGGGTTGAACCGGCGCGACTCGAACTCGTCGAAGTGCAGCGTTCCCGTGGCGCCCGTCTTCACGCTCAGCACTCCCAGGCGCCCCGACTCCACCTGCATCTGGTCGTTGTCGAGACCGATGAGGACCTTCACCGGCGTGTCGTCCATGGACAGGACAAGGCTGCCGTCAGCCGCGCCCGGACCGGTCGCGCGCTTCCAGTCGAACTCGACGAAGTGCGGCGCGTTCGTGAGGGCGAAGAACCCCGTGTCCGCGCGGCTGCCGTCGTTCCGGCGCGTCCGGGCCTCCAGGCTGTATTGCCCGGCCAGGCGCTTGAGCACGAGGGTGACGACGCGCTGGCTCAGCGCGTCCTGGGCCAGGAAGATCCGCACGCGCTGGTTGCCGCTCGCCTCTCCGGGATCGAAGCTGTTCGGGTCGAGGTAGAAGCGGGCCCGGTAGCGGTCCTCGGCGCTGGGCGTGTTGTCCTGGACGTAGAGCGAGTTCGTGTCGTTGACGCGCGCGCGCAGGCCCTGGGCCGTCCCGGCCAGGGCCGCGGCCGCCGTCACGTCCAGGTCCGTGCCGTCGGCCACGCTCGTGGACCACCGGCTCACGTCTCCCGACTCGAAGCCGTCCTTGAAGATCACGTCGCTGTAACGCTGGGCGTAGACGCCGTAGCTGCTGCCGTCCTGGTAGTAGCTGGTCCACGCCACCACGAAATCCCCGTGGGGGCTCGAAGCCACCGACATCTGGCTCTGGCGGCTGGTGGTATAGGTGTTCACCCGGAACTCGCCCCCCACGG
The DNA here is from genome assembly GCA_041481445.1 of Vicinamibacteria bacterium. Classification (GTDB taxonomy): domain Bacteria; phylum Acidobacteriota; class Vicinamibacteria; order Fen-336; family Fen-336; genus AA29. Next base: position 35,743 of record JBGPBV010000033.1, on the reverse strand, counting down.
GGGTGCCCGAGGCGTCGAGCGCGCGGCCGAAGATCCCCGAGTCGTCTCCGTCCTGGCCGCCGTAGCTGCCCCAGGTCACCACGAACCCGCTCGGGAGGCGAGCAATGCGCGGATTGAACTGGAGGTCCGTCGTGTAGGTGTTGAGGAGGACGTCGCCGCTGAGCGGGTTTCCGGCGCCGTCGAAGCGGCGCGCGAAGGATCCCACGGGATCGCCGTCCCCTGCCGAGTCCCAGGTCACGACGAAGTTCCCGCTCGCGTCCGCCACCACGTCGCTCCCGAATTGCGCGCTCGTCGTGTAGCTGTTCACCACGAACTCCGCACCCTGCGCCACGCCGCTGGCGTCGTAGCGCCGCGCGAAGACGCCATTGCTGCTGCCGTCCTGCCCCTCGCTCGTCCAGACCACCCAGAAGTTGCCGCTGCCATCGAGGCCCACGTGGGGGAAGAACTGGGCACCGGTGGTGTAGGTGTTGACGCGGAACTGGCCTCCCAGGGGCGCCCCCGAGGAATCGTAGCGACGCGCGAACACGTCGTCGGCGTCGGCCGATCCCTGTCCCTCCCACACCACGACGAAGTTGCCGCTCGCGTCGGAGGCGATGGCGGGAAAGTATTGAGTGCCGACGGTGTAGGTATTGACCTGGAACTCGCTCCCCACTTTCGTGCCGGAGGCGTCGTAGCGCTGTCCGAAGACGCCGTCCCCGTCTCCGTCCTGCCCGTCGCTCTGCCAGACCACGACGAAGTTGCCGCTCGCGTCGGAGGCGACGGAGGGGCGGAATTGATCGCCGGTCGTATAGGTGTTGACCTGGGCCCCTCCCGTGGCCACCCCGTCGGACGTGAACGTCCGCCAGAAGACGCCGTCGCCGTCCCCGTCCTGGCCCGAGCTTGCCCAGACGACGACGAAATTCCCGTGGTCGTCCATGGCCACCCTGGGCTCATACTGGGTGTCGGCCGTGTGCCCATTCACCTTGAACTCGCTCCCCGCAGGGTAGACCTGGGCGGAGACGGAACGGCCCATGGCCATCACGAGCAGCCCAGCCAGACAGGCACGCCGCATCGGTGTTCTCTCCAGGTTTGAGCGTAGCCTATTCCGGTCCGATCGGGTTGAGCCTTCGCGACTCGAACTGGTCGAAGTGCAGCGTTCCCGCCGCGCCCGTCTTGACGCTCAGCACTCCCATCCGTCCCTGGTCCACTTGGCCGAGGTCGGTGTCGAGGTCGATGAGGGTCCACACCGGCGTGTCGTCGATGAAGAAATCCAGGAAGCCGTCGTTCGCGCCCGGAGCGGTCGCGCGCTTCCAGTCGAACTCGACGAAGTGGGGCGCGTTCGTGATGTCGAAGAACCCCGTGTCGACACGGGTGCCGTCGTCCTGTCGCGCCCGGGCCTCCAGGCTGTACTGCCCGGCCAGGCGTTTGAGCACGATCGTCACGATGCGGGTGTTCGAGGCGTCCTGGGCGAGGAAGATGCGGACACGCTGGTGGCCGCTGGCCTCGCCGGGATCGAAGTCGTTCGTGTCGAAGTAGAAGCGGGCCCGGTAGCGGCTCTCCGCGTCGGGGGTGTCGTCCTGGACGTAGAGCGAGTTCGTGTCGTTGACGCGCGCGCGCAGGCCCTGGGCCGTCCCGGCCAGGGCCGCGGCCGCCGTGACGTCGACGTCGGTGCCGTCGGTCACGCTCGTCGTCCAGCGGCTGGTGTCTCCCGACTCGAAGTTGTCCTTGAAGATCAGGTCTCCGTAGCGCTGGGCGAAGACGCCGAGCTGGCTGCCGTCCTGCCCGGTGCTCTGCCAGGTCACGACGAAATCGCCCTTCGAGTCCGTGGCCACGGCGGGGACGGCCTGGTCGCCCGTGGTGTAGGAGTTGACGCCGAACTCGCTGCCCTGGGCGGCGCCCGCGGCGTCGAACCGTTGCCCAAAGACCCCGGCGCCGCTCCCATCCTGGTTGGCCGCGAAGCTCGCGTCCCAGACCACGACGAAGCTTCCGTCCGCATCCATCGCCACCTCGGGCGAGTCCTGCTGACCGGGCGTGTACGAGTTGACGAGGAATTGGCCGCCCTGGGCCACGCCCGCCGCGTCGAAGCGCCGGCCGAAGACGCCGAGAGTCTCCCCGGATCCCCAGCCCCACCACACCACGGCGAAGTTCCCGGCCGCGTCGGCGGACACGTGGGGATCGGCCTGGAAGTACGTCGTGTAGGTGTTCACCTGGAACTCCGCTCCCAGGGCCGCTCCCGAGCCGCTGAAGCGCCGGCCGACGATGCCGCTCGAGCTTCCATCCTGATAGCTTTCCCACACGACGACGAAGTTCCCGTTCCCGTCGGCGGCCACCGCCGGCTGCTTCTGCACGCCGGTGGTGTACGAATTCACCCTGAATCCGGCCACGGAGTTGCCAGCGGAGTCGAAGAAGCGCGCGAAGACGCCGTAGTCGCTTCCGTCCTGGCCCTCGCTCTGCCAGACGATCATGAAGTTGCCGGCGGCATCCGAGGCGACGGCGGGCAACCGCTGGTTGCCTTGCGTGTGGGCGTTGGCCTTGAACTCGGCCCCCTGCGGCGTGCCGGAGGCATCGAAGCGGCGGGCGAAGATGCCGAAGCCGTCTCCGTCCTGGCCGTCGCTTTCCCAGACGATCACGAAGTTGCCGCGAGCGTCCGAGCTCACGCGCGGAGAGCTCTGGTCGCCGGTGGTGTAGGAGTTGGCCCGCGTCCCCGCCTGGGTGACGCCGGAGGAGTTGAAGGTCCGCCAGAACACGCCGTTGCCGTCCCCGTCCTGACCCGCGCTCTTCCAGACGACGACGAAGTCCGCGTTGGCGTCCATGGCCACGGCGGGGATGTTCTGGTCCCCCGTCGTGTAGGCGTTGACCTGGAACTCCCCGCCCGCGGGAATCACCTGGGCCGAGGCCACTCGACCGAGGGCCACCGACAAGAGCCACCCGACCGCAAGTCGCCGCATCGTCCTCCGCCTCCTAGAATGGACCGATCGGGTTGAACCGGCGCGACTCGAACTCGTCGAAGTGCAGCGTTCCCGCCGCTCCGGTCTTGACGCTCATCGCTCCCAGCCGTCCGTCTTCCACCCTCATCAGGTCGGTGTCGAGCCCGGTGAGAGTGGACACCGGCGTGTTGTCGACGAGCAGGGCCAGAGCCCCGTTGCCGGCCCCGGGGCCGGTCGCGCGCTGCCAGTCGAACTCCACGAAGTGCGGCGCGTTGGTGATGTCGAAGAACCCCGTGTCGACACGGCTGCCGTCGTTCTGCCGGGCCCGGGCCTCCACGCTGTACTGCCCCGACAGCCGCTTCAAGACGATGGTGACGACGCGCTGGCTGAGCGCGTCGTGGGCCAGGAAGATGCGGATCCTCTGGTGCCCTTGGGCCTCGCCGGGATCGATGTCGTTCGGGTCGAAGTAGAACCGGGCCCGGTACCGGGTCTCCGCGCTCGGGGTGTCGTCCTGGACGTAGATCGAGTTGGTGTCGTTGACGAGCGCCCTCAAGCCGCGAGTCGTCCCGGCCAGGGCGGACCCCGCCGTCACGTCGAGGTCGGTGCCGTCGGTCAGGCTCGTCGTCCAGCGGCCGGTGCCTCCCGATTCGAAGTTGTCCGCGAAGATGAGGTCGCCATAGCGCTGGGCGAACACGCCGTAGTCGCTGCCGTCCTGGCCCTGGCTGTCCCAGGCGACGACGAAATCCCCGTCCGGATCCGCGGCCACGGCGGGACGGCGCTGCTGGCCCGTGGTGTAGGAGTTCGCCAGGAACTCGCTTCCCTGGGGGACGCCCGAGGGATCGAACATGCGGCCGGCGATTCCGAACAGGTCGCCGTCCTGACCGAAGCTGTACCAGGTCACCACGAAGTCGCCGTTCTTGTCCATGGCCACCGCCGGCCCGAACTGGTTGTCGGTGGTGTAGGCGTTGATCAGGAATTCGCTCCCCTGGGCCGTCCCGGAGGCGCCGAAGCGGCGGCCGAAGATGCCGGAACCGTCGCCCTCCCCTGTACCCTCCCAGGTCACGACGAAGCTGCCGTTCGCGGCCATGGCGACGGACGCCGACCCCTGGCCGAACGTCGTGTAGGCGTTGACGCGAAACTGCCCTCCCACGGGAGATCCCGACGCGTCGTAGAGCCGGGCGAACACGCCGTCGTCATCCGAGGCGCCGACGCCGTTCCAGACCACGACGAAGTTCCCGTTCGGGTCGATGGCCGCGGCCACGTTGCCCTGGAAGCCGGTCGTGTAGGTGTTCACCTGCACGGCGGCGATGGAGTTGCCGCCGGAGTCGAAGAGGCGCGCGAAGATCCCGTAGTCGTCCCCGTCCTGGTCGCGGCTCTCCCAGGCCACGACGAAGTTCCCGTTCGCGGCCGCGGCCACCGCGGGGACGAACTGGTTGTTCCCGGTGTGCCCGTTGACCTTGAACTCCGCGCCCTGGGCGGTGCCGGTGGCATCGAACCGGCGGGCGAAGATGCCGCGACCGCTCCCGTCCTGGCCGTCGCTCGTCCAGACGACGACGAAGTTGCCATTCGGATCCATGGCCACGGCGGGCGTGTTCTGGTCGCCCGTCGTGAACGTGTTGGCCCCGCCCCCACCCTGACCGACCCCGGCGGAGTTGAACTTCCGCCAGCGAATGCCGGAACCGTCTCCATCCTGGAGGTCGCTTTCCCAGACGACGACGAAGTCGCCGTTGGCGTCGATCGCCACGGCGGGAGTCGCCTGGTAGCCCGTGGTGTAGGTATTGACCTGGAATTCTCCCCCCGCCGGGGTTTGGGCCCAGGCCGGAGCGCACACCAGCCCCAGCAGGCAGACAAGACAGACACGCCGCATCGATGGATCTCCCCTCTCGTGACACCGGGGTCGCCGGAGCCGCTTGCCGTCCGCGCACCACTGGCGGCGAGGAGGGCTCGCCTCAGCGAGGCCAGGAAGTTCGATGGGTAACCGGGGGGATAGAGGCAGGCCATTGTCCGGCGATCGAGCCCGCCGGTCAAGCCGGGCGGCTACTCCGGGCCGATGAAGACCTGCCGCCGGGACTCGAACTGGTCGAAGAGCAGCGTGCCGGAGGCGCCCGTCTTGACGGCGATCGCCCCCATCCGCACGAAGCCCACCGGGCTCGCGTCGTCGTCCAGGAACGTGAGGGCCGACTCGTTCAGGCCGTCGATACGGAGGGTGAACACGCCGTCGCTGGCGCCGGGGGCGCTGGAGCGCTGCCAGTCGAGCTCTAAGGTCATCGTCGCTCAGCTTGCGGAACCCGAACCAGGGCATGGCCGGGCTCAGCGGCCGCACGCCGGCCACACAACGGATTGCGGAGTGGTCCTTGGCCCACCAGCGTAGCCTCCTTCTTTCGAGCAACGACTGCACGGAGGGAGACCGCCGACCGGCGCATCGTCATCTCGGGCGACACCAAACAGACGGCGGCCACTATCGACGCCTGCCGCGGCTGCGACGTGCTCGTCCACGAGGTGCTGACGCCGGGCTACGTGGCCAGCCGGCCGGAACAGTTCCAGCGCTTCGCGGCCCGGTACCACACGACGACCCGGCAGCTCGCCGACCTCGCACGGGAGGCGAGACCGCCCCTGCTCGTGCTGTATCACTACTCGGCGCTCTCGCCGGACGAGCTGCTGAGCGAGATGCTCTCCGCCTACGCGGGGCACTTCGTGGTCGGCCGGGACCTGGACGTGTACTGAGGCCGAGCGCGTCTGCTAAGCTTCTTGGAATCCCCCCACGTGAAGGAGGCAACCCATGAATCGATTGCTGCGGTCCGGGATCCTCGTCCTCGGGACCCTCATTCCTTCGGTGTCGATCGCGGTCGCGGACGCGCCCGGCCAGCGTCCCGACTGCCGGAACCTGCCGAGCCAGGCCCAGCTCAAGGCCGCCCTCGAGGCCGCGGTGGCCGCAGAGACGAGCGGCCTCAACAACCACATGTGGGCGACCATCGTGGACCGGGATGGTGTTGTCTGCGCGGTCGCGTTCTCGGGCGTCAACCGGGCGGCCCAGTGGCCGGGCAGCCGAGTCATCTCGGCGCAGAAGGCGAACACGGCCAACGCCTTCAGCCTGGACAGCAACTCGTCGAGCGACGGGTCGGGACAGCCCAGCGGCCTGGCCCTGTCCACGGCCAACCTGTACTCCGCGGTGCAGCCCGGCGGCAGCCTGTACGGCCTGCAGCACAGCAACCCGGTGGACGCCACCGAGGCCTACGACGGCCCGTCGGCCCTGTTCGGCACCGGCAACGATCCCCTCGTCGGCCAGAAGCCGGGAGGGGTGAACGTCTTCGGCGGCGGCCTGGCTCTCTACAATCACGACCACCGGGTGGTGGGAGGCCTGGGCGCCAGCGGCGACACCTCCTGCGCGGACCACAACATCGCCTGGCGCGTCCGCCACAGCCTGAACCTCGACTTCCTGTCGGGGGTGGGCGGCGTGAGCGGCGATTCCGCGCGCCCGGACAACATCATCTTCGACATCACCCCCAACCCCAACGGCGGGACCGGCATCAGCGCCGGCGGCTTCGGCCATCCGACGTGCCTGAACACGTCCGGCTCGGACACGCTCCCGGCCGTGCGGTGAGCTGAGGCGACCCGCGAGCCCACGGCCGCTCCGGCGAGAGCGGTCGTGGGCGGCTCAGACGGCCGGCCTGGATGCCGCCGGCCGTCTCCTTGGCCCCGGTACCATCGCTCTTCCCGGGCTTGACTCCTGACCGCGGTCTGAACCCTGATACGCTCGCCCGAGCGCTCCGTGGGCGGCAGACCTTCCGGCCGTTGCCGGTACCTTGCTCCCACCCCGGAATAGGACGACGAGTGGTCCTGGCGACCGCTCGCCGAGCTGAATGCCTGAAACCCGGGGCGCCAGCCCCCGGACGCTCGTGGCGCCAGATTGACGACGGTCGCTGGCGGACATCCAGAGGAGACCCCATGAAGACGATGAAACTCGCGCTCGTCCTGTCCGCGGTGCCGCTCGTCGCGGCCGCGCAGGACGCGGCAAAAGTCGATGCGAAACACTACAAGGTGCTGATCGACAACCCCTCCGTGCGCGTGCTCAAGGTCACGTACCTGGCCGGAGCGAAGAGCCCGATGCACTCGCACCCGGACTCCATGCTCGTATCGCTCGCGGACTCGAAGGCGCGTTTCACGCTGCCGGACGGGAAGACCCAGGACATGGACATCGCCAAGGAGACGGCGGTCTACACGCCCGCCACCACGCACCCGCCGGCCAACGTCGGCACGACTCCCGTCGACGCGATCCTGGTGGAGTTCAACGCGAAGGAGCCCGGCACCGCGAGCGTGCCCACCTCGCGCCCGGGGATGCAGGTCAACATGCTCGCGGAGGGCCCGCGTGCGATCGCGTTCATGACGAAGCCGGCGCCGGACTTCCACGAGGACCCCGGAACCACGCACGACTACGACCAGGTCGTGATCTCGATGGGAGCCAACGACCTGTCGCTCGCGATCGAAGGCAAGCCGACCGTGACCAAGTGGCAGCGCGGCACCGTGCAGTTCATCGGACGCGGCGTCAAGCACGAGTCGAAGAACCTGAGCAACCGGCCGACCGAGTAACGTGATCGTCGCGATCAAATAGGCGGACGGAACGGACCTCCGCAGACCGACCTGAGGGGGCATCTCGCCCTCCTCGCCCCGGCTCCCGATTGCGGCCTCCCCGTCATGGTTGCGGAAGCAATGGCCTATGGTTTTGTCCGCCGACGCGAAAATGGCGGATTGTTGCAAGATTAAGGATGTGCCTACTGCGGTTCGCAGAACCTGCGATAGGTATACGAAATCGATAAGTAATGCCTTTGCCAAAGGTGATCGAGAAACACACGTCAGCCTGTCCGCAGGGTTGCTTAAGACTATGACCCAGATCCCACTCGTGGAGCTCCGACCCTGTGAGGACGTGCTGATCGGGGGGTGTGCGGCAGGACGGGTTAGCGATCGTTCTATTCTGTTGACTTGACAACTCGTCCGGGAGTAGCGTATCGACGCTCAAACCCAGCGGACCATCAGGCAGGCAGCAGCAGTGAGGTGCTGAGCAAAATGAAGGCTGGCGGGTCCGCCTAAGGGTGACGTCCGCCAGGTGTGCAGTATTGAGAGCCGTGCCAGTGCTGATCTGCTAGCGTCGCGCTCGTCTGGGGACACGGCGCTCCCAGTCATGATTCCAAGACGGAAACCCCAGTATTCCTGATTCTCTGAAACGAGATTCCGATTGAAGGGAGAAGTGCCATGACCCGCTTACGTGCTGTCGTCACCATCGTTGCCCTGTGGGTGTGCAGCCCAATCGCCGCAAGGGCTGACGTCGTTCTCCACTGGAACGAGATCGCCGTGTCCACATTGGTCAGTCAGGGCCAGAATCCCTTCGCCCAGGCACGCTTCATGGCGATCACCCAGCTCGCAGTGTTCGAAGCCGTCAACGCGATCAAGCACGACTACAAGCCTTACCTCGGAACCGTCGTCGCGCCGGCGGGAGCGTCGGCGGACGCCGCGGCCGCTACCGCTGCGTACAAGGTGCTCAAGTACTACTTGCCGGCGGCGGCGTCGGATCTCGATTCCGCTTATGCGGCGTCTCTGGCGCTGATCCCCGACGGTCCAGCCAAGAACGGCGGCAAAGCGACGGGTGAGGCCGCGGCTGCACAGATGATCGCTCTGCGCGTCGGCGACGGCTCGTCACCCGCGCAGAGCTACCTGCCCGAGTCGACCGATCCCGGCGTTTGGCAGCTCACGCCAAGTTGCCCTCCCACCGGCGGAGTCTTTTTTCAGTGGCAGAACATCACACCGTTCGGTGTTCCCAGCACTCCCGGCAGCCAAGCTTGGATCGCCCAGTTTGAACCGGGTCCGCCCCCGGCGCTCACCAGCAGGAGATACACAAGGGACTACAACGAGGTGAAGCGGGTCGGCGACGTGAGTAGCGATCTCACCGAGCGGCCACAGGATCGGACCGATGTGGCTCGGTTCTACGCAGCGTCCTCGCCGAGCTTCGTGTTCAACCTGGCGGCGAGGCAGGTCGCCGCCGCGGAGGGAAGCTCCCTTTCGAAGAATGCGCGGGCCCTCGCCCTGCTCAACATGGCCAGCAACGACAGCCTCGTCGTGTCGTTCTGGACGAAGTATCACTACAAGCTCTGGCGGCCCGAGACGGCGATTCACGAGGGCGACCTGGATGGCAACGCGAAAACCGACGCCGACCCCGCCTTCAAGCCGTACATTCTCACGCCGTGCTTTCCCAGCTGGCCGTCGAATCACGGAAGCGGAAGCAATAGCGCGGCCGAGGTTCTGAGGCGTGTCTACGGTGAAGGTGGCCACAAAATCACCATCGCGAACCCCGCCGTGCCGGGGCTGACCTTCAAGTACACCAGGTTCAGCCAGATCACGGACGACATCAGCGACGCGCGCGTCTACGGGGGCATCCATTATCGCTTCGATCAGGATGCCGGCGCCGACCTGGGACGCGACGTCGCGACTTATGTCTACAAGCACAACCTCCGCCGCGCGAAGCATTCCGGCGACGACGACGACGACGACGATTGCGATGACGAGGACTCGCACCATCGCCACTAAGGATGCCGCAGCCACCAATGTAGGCGACCCGCGACAGGGTCGCCGAGGCGCGCTCAACCGCCCGCCCGCGGGTCCTCCGGCCCGCGGGCGACGGACAGCACGTAGGCCACGAGGTCCCAATTCTCGTCCTCGCTGAGCGTCTTCCAGGAGGGCATCGGCGTGCCGCGCAGGCCCTCGCGGATCGCGAAGTACGCGCGGCGGGCGCTCGTGCGCTCCCGCCAGGCTCGGTCGGTGAAATTGGCGGGCGCCTTCGAGAAGCCGGCGGCGCGCCGACCGCGGCCGTCGGCGCGCTCGCCGTGGCAGAGCACGCAGTTCGCGGCGAAGAGGGCCTTGCCGCGCGCCACCGCCTCGGGCGAGCGCAGCCGCTCGGCGGGCACGGCCACGCGCGCGTAGGCCGGCGGGAGGCCGGAGTCGGGTCCGCTACAGGCCGTACACGTGAGCGAGATCGCCACGGCCGCGGGCCGCCATCTCATCGTCGCTCCTGGCGCCAAAGTCGTAGCCGAGCGACCGCGCCTCGGCCACCACGGCCTCCACGAGCGATGGCAGCGCGGCCTCGACCGCGGCGGTCCGGCGCACGCCCAGCTCGAGGCTCGCCGGCACGATCCCGAGCAGGACGAGCCGCGGCGGGTAGCGGCCCCGCCAGCGCGCGGCCTCCAGCAGGTCGGCCACGCCCACCTGGTGGACGGACAGGCGCTCCGCCACCGCGGGCGCGACCGCGTCGCCTTCCAGCCGCACCAGCGTGCCGGGCGCCTCGCCGGTCCGGATCGCATCGACCAGGATCGCGACCCGGGCCTGCTCGACGAGCGGCAGCAGCGACAGCCCGAGCGTGCCGCCGTCGAGCAGCTGGACGCCATCCGGGACCCGGTAGCGGCGCTCGAGCAGGTGGACGGCCACGGCGCCGGCCCCGTCGTCCCCGCACAACACGTTGCCGAGCCCCAGCACCAGCAGGGGCACGTCAGGCTCGTCAGACATCCCGACGGTCGACGTAGCGGTAGCCGGAGTACACGAGGTCCTCGCAGGGCACGAACTTGTAGCCCGAGGCCATCGACTCGACGGTCCCGCGCGCCTCCACCTGCGACATGAGCACGGCACTGTAGACGTGGTGCACCGCGAACGCGAGCAGCATCCACATCCCGATGTGGTGGAAGAGGCGGGCCGTCTGGGCGCCGCCCCACAGCGGAAGCAGGAAATGGAAGGCACGGAACGCCGACCCCACCGGCGCGTTCACGTTGTAGAGCGCGAGCCCCGTCGTGATCATCATGAAGTAGAGCAGGAACACGAAGGTGTAGGTGAAGCCCGCGAGCGGGTTGTGTCCCACGAAGCCCGGCGGCTGGCGCAGCTGGAACAGGTAGTAACGCAGGCTGTCCCACAGGCCCGTGAGGCGCCGCTTCTCGACCGGGATGAACTTGTCCCAGGTGGCGAAGCGGTTGCCCATGAACATCCAAGCCACCCGCGTGACGACCGACAGCGCAAACACGATCGCCGTGAGGGAATGGATCGTCTTGATCCAGCCCATCACGAAGTGCTGACCCGCCGGTCCGCTCACGATGATGAACGGGTGGCCCATGTAGTAGCCGGTCACGGCCAGGATCAGGATCGAGTAGGCGGTGAGCCAGTGCGTGAGCCGCACGGGCCATTGCCAGACGTAGACCCGCACCAGCTCCCCCGGGCGGCACGCGGTGAGCGGGGGCTTGGTGACGGGCAGGTCCGTGAAGGCGCTGCTCATGAGACCCTCACTTGCGCGAGCTCTCGCTTCTTCGCGTCGACCACGTGCACGCCGCACGCCATGCAGGGGTCGAAGGAGTGGATCGTGCGCAGGATCTCGAGCGGCTGCTCGGCGTTGGCGATCGGCGTCCCGACGAGCGCCTCCTCGTACGGCCCGCGCTGGCCGGAGGGGTCGCGCGGCCCCGCATTCCATGTGCTCGGCACGATGCACTGGTAGTTCTGGATCGCGCCGTCCTTGATGTGCACCCAGTGCCCGAGGGCACCCCGCGGCGCTTCGTGGAAGCCGGCCCCGACACAGTCGCTCGGCCATGAGGAGGGATCCCACTTCGAGTTGTCGTGGATCCGGAGGTCGTGGCTCGCCATGTTGGCAGCGAGCTCGTCGAGCCATCCCTCCATCCGCTCGGCGAGCAGCAGCGTCTCGATCCCGCGGGCGCCCACGCGGCCCAGGGTCGAGAAGAGCGCCGGGGGTCCGACGTTCAGCTTCCCGAGCACGAGCGTGACCAGCTCCTTGACGCGCGGGTGGCCCGAGGCGTAGGCCACGAGCATGCGCGACAGCGGTCCCACCTCCATCGGCAGGCCGTCGTAGCGCGGCGCCTTCAACCAGGTGTACTTGGCGTCGGTGTCGAGCTTCTCGTAAGGCGGCTGGGGTCCCGTGTAGTGCGGCTTGGTCTCACCCTCGGCCGGGTGCAGCCCCTTGTCGTCGCCCTCGCCGTAGTCGTACCAGGAGTGCTTGACGAACTCGGTGATCTTCTCCGGGTCGAAGGGCTCGACCTTCGACAGGTCGCCGCCGCGGATCACACCCGACGGCAGGAACAGCTTCGGCGGGTTGCCGTCGTCTTCGGGGTACTCGCCGTAGACGAGGTAGTTCCCGACGCCCTTCCCGTGCCCGGCCCAGTCCTTGTAGAAGGAGGCGACGGCCAGCAGGTCGGGGATGTAGACGCGGGCCACGAAGTCGCGCGCCTTCGCGATCAGCCCGCGCATCGCGGCGATCGAGCCGGCGTTGATCGAGGCCTGCTTGTCCGGATCGACCGGTGTCGCGGCGCCGCCCACCAGGAAGCCCTGCAGGTGCGGGTTCTTGCCGCCGAGGATGGCGTGGATCTTGATCACCTCGCGCTGCCACTCGAGCGCCTCGAGGTAGTGGGCGACGGCCATCAGGTTGGCCTCGGCCGGCAGCTTGTAGGCCGGGTGGCCCCAGTAGGCGCCCGCGAACGGGCCGAGCTGGCCCCGCTCGACGAAACCCTTGACCTTGCTCTGCACGCCCGCAAAGTAGGTCGGGCTCGAGAGCGGCCAGTCCGAGATCGACTGCGCGAGCGCGGCCGTCTTCGCGGGATCGGCCTTGAGCGCCGAGACGATGTCCACCCAGTCGAGCGCGTGCAGGTGGTAGAAGTGCACCACGTGGTCCTGCACGCACTGCGAGGCGATGATCAGGTTCCGCAGCAGGCGCGCGTTGGGAGGGGGCACGGCCCCGATCGCGTTCTCCACCGCGCGGATCGAGGCGATCGCGTGCACGGTCGTGCACACACCGCAGATCCTCTGCGTGAAGGCCCAGGCGTCGCGCGGGTCGCGGCCCTTCAGGATCAGCTCGATGCCGCGGAACATGGTCGAGGAGGACCAGGCTTCGCGCACGGCTCCGCCGTCCACCTCGGCCTCGATCCGCAGGTGGCCCTCGATGCGGGTGACAGGATCGACCACGAGGCGGGTCATGGCTGGCCTCCTCCCTTCTTCTCATCGCGGGCCTTGCGCTCGGCCTCCTCGGACTTTTCGCGCGCTGCGGGATGGTGCTCTGCCGCGCGCCAGCGTTTGGCGAGCGACATGAAGCCGTGAGCGGCGAAGGCGCCGGCAACGCCGGCGGTGGCCCAGACCCCGATCTTGTCGACGCTCGAGGCGACGCCGAAGCCGGGAACGCTCGGCAGGTGCGCGTAGAAGGGCGTCATCTTGTCCCAGAAGTCCGGCTCGGCGCAGCCGATACACGGGTGGCCGCAGCCGATCGGCCAGTTGGTGCCCTCGTTCCAGCGTACGTTCGGGCAGTTCTGGAACGTGACCGGGCCCTTGCAGCCCATCTTGTAGAGGCAGTAGCCGGTGCGGTGGCCCTCGTCGCCCCACTCCTCAACGTACTGGCCGGCGTCGAAGTGGGCGCGGCGCTCGCAGTTGTCGTGGATCGCCTTGCCGTAGGCGAACAGCGGCCGGCGCCAGGAGTCGAGCGGCGGCCAGCGCTTGAAGGTCAGGAAGTAGACGATGAGCGCCGTGAGGTTCTCGACGTTGGCCGGGCAGGCCGACAGGTTGACCAGGTTCTTGACGCCCGGCACCGCGTCGGCGACGCCCAGGGCGCCCGTCGGGTTCGGAGCGGCGGCGGGCAGGCCGCCGAAGGTCGCGCAGGTTCCCATCGCGATCGTCGCCGCGGCACCTCCGCAGACCTCACGGGCGATCTGGAGCGCCGAGCGCCCGCCGATCGTGCAGTAGGCCCCGTTCGCTCCCGTGGGGATCGAACCCTCGACCACGGCCAGGTAGCCGCCCGGCTTTTCCTTGACCGTCTTCGCGAGCAGTGCCTCGGCCTGGTGCCCGGCGGCCGCCATGATCGTCTCGTGGTAGTCGACCGAGAGCGTATCGAGCACCACCTCGGCCGCGGTCGGGCGCGAAGCGCGCAGGAACGACTCCGTGTTGCCGCAGCAGTCCTGGAACTCGAGCCAGACCAGGATCGGCTTCTCGGTCTTCTGGAGCTCCGCGGCGATCTTGGCGGCGGCCGTCTTCGGCAGCGCGAGCACCGACGCCATGCCGCCGCAGAAGGCCAGGAAGTCGCGGCGCTTGACCCCCCGCGCCTCGAGCTCGCGCGTGAACCAGTTCGAGGAATCGCTCATGGAAGCCTCCCATCCGCCGGTTTCATGTCCACGATCGCCCGTCGTGATCAGCAGAGCCTGCGCCCCCCGCCCATGCGGCATCCATCGTCCCGAGGGTTCACTCGGGTGATTCGCATGGATCAGAGACTGGGAGCGAGCTGGGCAGTTAGGCGGCGACCAGGCAAGGCGCCGGTGCGTGCGAACGCAGGGCCAGGAGGCTGAATGCGACCCGAGGACGGGTGAAGACGTTACACCTACGCGAGCTTCCAGGAGGCACGGTACTCGCGCCCGATCAGGTACCGGTGCGCGAAAGCCCCAGTTGCCGGTACTCGCGCCGGGCGGCCCTCACGACCGGTACGTCCGGATCGGCGTCCTCCCACAGCGTCAACAGCGCCACATAGTCGTCCCGGCTCCCCTCCAGATCGCCGACGCGCGCGGTGGCGCGGGCACGTCCGAGGTAGGCCAGGGGATACAGGGTCATGGCGACCGGACCGAAGTCCTTCGGCGCCAGGACGCCCTTGTGGTCGAGGACCTTCTGGAACTCGGTCCGCGCTTCGCGTCCCGCACCCTGCTCGAGGTAGGCGAGGCCGCGCAGGTAGGCGGGCCACAGGCTGGAGTTGCTGCCCAGCTCGGCGCGCTCGGCAGGCCGTAGCGCCTCGATGGCGCGGACCGGATTGCGGCCCTGCAGCTCGAGCGCCGCGCGGGTCATCGGCAGCCAGGAGGCGTTGAAGAAGGAGTCCTGGGGGAAGCGACGGCGCATCTCGTCGACGAGCGATTGCGCCTGGGTCGACTCGCCGCACAGGGCGAGAGCGAGCGCGCTCCAGCTGAGGGCAAGCCGGCCTCGGCTGATGGAGAGTGTTCGCGCCGCCGTCTGCTTCGCGTCCGAGCAGTTGCCGTAGGCCGCCTCCCACAAGGCGCCTCCCGCCGAATACAGGCCGGCGCTTTCCTTCAAGCCTCGGCTCTGGGCCAGGGCGGATGCCCGCTTCGTCAGGTCGCGCGCCCGGCGCACCTGGCCGAGGGATGCCGCCGTTACCGACTGCATCGCGAGCATTCCCGCCTCCTGCGGCGTGCCGGCGACGCGGTCGACCTGCTGCCCCATGGCCGCGGTGTCCCCCTCCACGAAGGCGATCCCGTAAAGCATGTAGCGGGCGTAGGGGGGCTCGAGCTTGCGGGCCAGGGCCTGCTCGATGGTCGCCCGCGCTTCAGCGTACCGGCCGAGACAGAGGGCGCAGTACGCCAGGCTGGCGTAGGCCACGCCGGCATCCGGATTCAGGCGGACGCCCTCACGAGCCTCCTCCAGGGCCCGCTCGTGCTGCCCGATGGCGCCGTAGCGGGCGGCCAGATTCGTACGGGGCACGAAATCGCGGGAGTAAGTCTCCTTCCACAGCTCGAGTACCTCGATGGCCCGGTCGCCGTCGTCCAGCACGTCCATGTAGTAGCGCGCCGAGATGTAGAACTTCTCGCGCTCGCTCACCCTCTCGCGGAGCTCGAAAGCCCGCTGCGAGAACGACGCGGCCAGGTCGTACTCCTGGGCGGTGCCGTAGGTGATGCCCAGCGCCGCGTGCGCAATGGCGAAGTTGGGATCCAGCTCCACGGCGTGTCGATAGAGGGGGATCGCCTCGAAGTACTGTCCGCTGAAGTGCTTCTGCCGGCCCAGGTCGTAGGCCTTGAACGCCTCCAGCGATGGAGTCGTGGCCTGTTCGATGGGAGCGGCGAACTTCTCGATCGAGCCGATCGATTCGCCGAGTTTTTCCCGAAGCTTCGTCCCCGCCTCGTCGAGCCGCCCCAGCACCTTCTCTCGGCTTTCCGCCTCGACCTGCTCGCGCACGATGGTGTCCCCGGTGGCCGCGTTCACCGCCTCCAGGCCGATGACGTAGTGCCGGCCGAGGCTCGAGATCGAGCCGGCGAGCAGCGCCTTGACCCCCTGCCGCTGGGCAATCTCGCGCGCGATGTCCGGCGTGACTCGCTCAGAGGGCGATCGACCCATGTAGCGGAGGGTTTCGCGCACGCGCTCTTCCGAGAAGACGTCCAGGTACGGGCTTTGTCCCAGCGCTACCGCCACCGCCTGCCTCAGGGTCCCATCGAACACCTCGTCGCCCGTCGTGTTGACGAAGTCCGCCACGAGGACGCTGTCTTTCTCCTTGAAGGCCGCGCGCGGACGAGGCCGGACTTGCGCGAGATAGGAGACGGCGATGGTGGCGACGGCAAAGGCGGCGAGGGCGATGGCCGTCCGCCGCGAACGCTTCCGGGTGGGAGCGGGCGGGGCGGGGGACGCGGAGGCGGAAGGTCGTACTTCGGTGACCTCGGCGGTGAAGATGTAGCCTCGCCTTGGGACGGTCTTGATGCAGGCCTGGGCCTCGTCTCCGAGGGCGCGGCGCAGCTCCACCAGGCACTGCACCAGAGAATCGTCGGTGACGAACGTGTCCGTCCAGATGGCCTTGATCAGCTCGTCCTTGGTGACGAGACGGTTGCTGTTGACGACCAGGTAGCTGAGGGCCTCGAAGACCTTGGGCCGGAGCTTCACCTCCTCCCCGGCGCGCCACAGGCAGGCGCGGCCCGGATCGACCGTGAAGCCCCTGAAGGAATACACGGTCCTGGATGATAGACGACCGCTCGCCAGCGCTCAAAGACCGGGGTTTCTTGGGCTTGGGGCATTCCTTCGGCGTTTTTTTGGCGTTCCTTCGCAACTCCGGGACCGGCCGGACCGTCATTGATGCGGTTGAAGGACGCCCCGTTGAGGGCGAAGGAGAGAGGGATGCAGACAATCGAGAAGGAACCGGCCGTCAAGGCAAAGAAGGACCGCGGCCCCCGCAACGGCATCGACACCCCGACGCTCTTCGCGACGCTGGACGCGGTGAAGGCGCAGCCGCGGCTCGCGGAGTTCCAGTTCCGCGTGTCGAACCGCTGGATCAAGGGCACGAACAGCCTCAGCCGCATGGAGGCATTCAGCGGCGCCGGGGGCGACCACGCGCACACCGGAGCGTGCGAGTTCGAGGCCGACCATCCGGCCGTGCTGGTGGGGAAGGACGAAGCGCCGACTCCGGTCGAGTTCCTCCTCCATGGCCTCGCGTCCTGCATCACCGCGGGGATCGTAAACATCGCAGCCGCACGCGGCGTGACCCTGACCGAGGTGACCTCCCGCATCGAAGGCGACATCAACCTCCTCGGAACCCTCGGGCTTTCCAAGGAGGTCCGCAAGGGCTACCAGAGCATCCGCGCGACGTTCGAGATCAAGGGAGACGCCCCGGCGGCGACCCTGCGCGAGATCGTGGAGCGGTCGCGGTCCCTTTCGGCGGTCTTCGACGTGCTCACCAACGGCGTGCCGATCGAAGTCGCGGTGAATGCGGGCTGACCCGAACGGCGGCTGCCGGCCGGGAGGGCCGGCAGCCGTCGGGTCGGGCGTGGCGAGAGGAGGCGAGGGACATTGAGGCGCACGGAATCGGTGGTGATCGGGGGCGGGCAAGCGGGGCTCGCGATGAGCCGTTGCCTCGCCGACGCCGGAGTCGATCACGTGGTGCTCGAGCGGGGTCGGGTGGCCGAGCGTTGGCGCAGCGAGAGCTGGGACTCGCTCCGGCTCCTGACTCCGAACTGGCAGAGCCGGCTCCCCGGTTTCCACTACGACGGACCCGATCCGGACGGATACATGAGCGCCCGCGAGGTCGCCGAGTTCCTGGGCCGTTACGCCCGCTCCTTCGCGGCGCCGGTGGAGGAGGGCACGACGGTGCTCGGGCTCGAAACGGCGGGCTCGGGATACCGGGTCACCACGGACCGCGGGACCTGGGAAGCGCCGACCGCGGTCATCGCCACCGGCCACTGCGACGTGCCGTTCGTACCCGGCTTCGCGGAACGCATGCGCGCCGACGTCGCGCAGGTGGTCCCACGTCGGTACCGCAACCCGCAGGAGCTTCCCTCGGGCGGTGTCCTCGTGGTCGGCGCCTCGTCCACCGGCGTCCAGCTCGCCGACGAGATCCACGCCTCGGGCCGGCCGGTCACCCTGGCGGTGGGCCGTCACACGCGCATGCCCCGCGTCTACCGGGGGAGGGACATCCTCTGGTGGCTCGACATGATGGGCGTGTTCGACGAGTCGATCGCCGACGTGTACTCGGTCGAGATCTCGCGCGGCCAGCCCTCGTTCCAGCTCGTGGGCCAGCCCGACCGGGCCAGCCTCGACCTGCCTCGGCTCCAGGAGCGTGGGGTCAGGCTGGTGGGCCGGGCGGTGGACGCGCAGGGAGTCCGGGTCGGCCTGGCCGACGACCTCGTGGCCCACACCGCGGCCGCCGATGCGCGGCTCGCCCGCCTCGTCCAGCGCATCGACATCTTTGCCGCCCGCACCGGCCTCGACGGCGAAGTCGGCGAGCCGGAGCCCTTCGTTCCCTTCCTGTGGCCGCTCGCCGCGCCGACCACGATCGACCTCGACGCGGAAGGCATCCGCACCGTGGTGTGGGCCACGGGGTTCCGCCGCCGTTACCCGTGGCTGAAGGTTCCCGTCCTGGACGAGGCGGGCGAGATCCGGCACGTGGGCGGGATCACGCCGCTGCCCGGCCTGTACGTGATCGGCCTCTACTTCGTTCGGCGGCGAAAGTCGAGCTTCATCGACGGCGTGGGTCAGGACGCGCGGGAGCTGACCGCCCACCTCGCGGAGCGGCTCCGCCGGGCGGCGTGAGATGAGCGCCCTCGACGGGCTCGAGCCCGGCTACGACGCGGTGGTGGTGGGTGCGCGGGCGGCCGGCGCCGCGACCGCGATGCTCCTCGCCGGCCACGGCCTGCGCGTGCTCGCAGTGGACCGCGGGACCTACGGATCCGACACGCTGTCGACCCACGCCCTCATGCGCCTGGGGGTCCTCCAGCTCGCGCGCTGGGGCGTCCTGGAAAGGATCGAGGCCATGGGCACTCCGCGCGTGAGCCGCACGGTCTTCCACTACCCGGACGAGGTCGTCGACATCCCGATCAAGCCGCAGGAGGGCGTGCCCGCCCTGTTCGCGCCACGCCGCACGGTGCTCGACCGGGTGCTCGTGGACGCCGCCATCGAACGAGGCGCCGTGGTGCGGCATCGCGTGCGCCTCGCGGACCTCGTGGGGGGGGCGGGAGGCCGCGTCGACGGCGTGGTGCTGCAGGACGACGAGGGGGGCTGCCGGACGGTCCGCACCCGGATCGTGATCGGGGCCGACGGACTGCGCTCCAGGGTGGCGTCGCTCGTGGAGGCTCCCGTCACGCGGTCCGGCCGACACGCCACCGCCACCGTGTACGGCTACTGGTCCGGCCTCGACATCGACGGGTATCACTGGTACTGGAGCCGGGGCCTCGCGGCTGGTGCCATCCCCACCAACGGCAACCAGGTACTGCTCTTCGCCGGGATGCCCGCTCGGCGCCTCGCGGAAGGCGCCGCCGCCGGCCTGGCTGCGATCCACGAACGGGTCCTCGCCGAGTGCGCGCCCGAAATCGCGACGCGGCTCGGCGGCGCACGCCTCGTAGGCTCGCTGCGCGGCTTTCCGGGACACCCGGGATTCCTGCGGCGGCCCTGGGGCCCGGGCTGGGCCCTCGTGGGAGACGCCGGTTATTTCAAGGACCCCATCACCGCCCACGGCCTCAGCGACGCGCTTCGGGACGCGGAGCTGCTCGCGCTCGCGGTGTCGGAGGGGGACGAGGCGGCGCTCGGCGGATACGAGCTCGCCCGCGACGCCGTGGCGGAGCGCTTCTTCGAGCTGACCGATCGGATCGCGGCGCTCGAGTGGGACATGCGCGAGCTGAAGACCCTCCACCGGGCCCTCAGCGAGGAGATGAAGCGCGAGGTCCGGGAGATCAACCGGATCCGCGATGTACGCGGAGAGCCAGCGACAGCCACCGGGTGAGCGAGGCAGAACCTCATCGCATGGCCTGTGGTTTCGGAGCGCGCCCGCCTCAGCCCTTCGCCGCGTCCAAACGCCGCATGGCCTCCGGGTCCCAGCCCACCGGCCGCTTCTCGCGCAGGCTGGCATTGCACAGCAGCGCGGGCCCGGCCGCGCGCAGGCCGAACACGGCGTCCTCGACGACGGGGGTCCGCGTGCGCACGGCCTCGACGAAGTTCGCGGTGTGCGCCTCCGTCTCGTTGTAGTCCTGGGGCGGCTGGTACTTCTCCTCGCGGCCGGACCGGAGTTGCTTCTTCTGCTCCGGGTACTTCTTCCGGTACTCGGCCAGGTAGCTGTCCTGGATGGCCTTGGGGAAGGTGTCGATCGTGTAGCCCGGCTCCTTGTCCGGATCGCGCCGGGTGAGGGTGATCCCGTCGCGGCCGAGGGCCATGATCCCGTCCGGCCCCACGAAGCGGAAGCCGTCCTCGCCGCCCGCTCCCGCCGCGAAGTTGACCTTGAGCGAGAGCGTGAACTCCGGATGGGCCGGGGTCTTGGGGTACTCGAAGAGGCCGAGGAGGACGTCCGCGGCGTCGCGCCCGTCCTTCCAGTACCGGAGGCCGCCGCTCGCCATCACGCGGTTGGGGCCGAGCGACCCCGTGATGAAGTGGACGCCGGTGAACAGGTGCACGAAGAGGTCCCCCGCCACGCCCGTGCCGTAGTCGTCGTAGTTGCGCCAGCGGAAGAAGCGCTTGGTGGCGTCGGCGTCGAAGGGCCGCTTGGGGGCGGGACCCAGGAAGCGGTCCCAGTCCATCGTCTGCGGCGAGGCGTCGGGGGGAATGGTGTACTGCCAGGCCCCGATGGCGGAGTTGCGGTTCCACCAGGCCTCGACCATGTTCAGCTCGCCGATGGCGCCCGCGGACAGGAGCTCGCGCGCCTTGTGGTAGACGATGTTGCTCACGCGCTGGCTGCCCACCTGGAGGATGCGACCCGTCTTGCGCTGCGCCTCCACCATGGCCAGGCCTTCGAGGACGTCGTGCACCATCGGCTTCTCGACGTAGACGTCCTTGCCCGCGTTCATGGCCTCGATGGCGATGCGCGAATGCCAGTGGTCGGGAGTGGCGATGATCACGGCGTCCACGTCGGGACGGGCCAGGATCTCCTTGTAGTCGCGCGTGGTGACGACGGAGTCGCAGTAGACCTCCTTCGCGCGCTTGAGGCGGCCGTCGTAGCAGTCGGCCACCGCGACCAGCTCCACTCCGGGGACCTTGAGCATGGCCTTGGTGTCGCTGTTGCCCTGGCCGCCCAGGCCGATGGTGGCCAGGCCGACGCGCTTGCCCTCGCCGCTCGGGCCGCCGCAGCCGACGGGCGGCTTGTCCGGGGCCGCGGACTGGGCCGCGGCCGGCCGGGCGGTGGCGGTAGCGGCGGCGACGGCGGCCGCGCCCGCCGCGATCTTGAGGAAGTCGCGCCTCGAGGAGTCTGAGCCTGGTGCCATGGGATCCTCCGGGAATGGATCCGGAGCCTAAGCCCCGGGGGGGGACCCGTCAAGGCGCCGCGCCCGGACTGGGCTAGAATTCCGGCCGATGATCCTGGCCGGCGTCCTCCTCCTCGCGCTCGGTGGCGCCGCGTCGCCGGCGCGCCTGCCCCCGGCGCCTCCGGGAGTCACCCGCGCGCCTCGCACCGGAGGCGGCGCCTCGGACCGCCGGCTTCGACCGGCCGAGCGGCCGGTCGTCCCCGCCATCCTCCGCATGCACGGCGGGCGTCCGCGCGTCTCCATCGCGTAACGGCGCCTTCGTCGTCCACGACGGCGAGCGGGGGGCGGGCCGATGACCGTCCGCTTGCCCTCTCGCGTACAATGCCGCGACTCGTCTGCCATAGGAGGAGCATGCGGCTATCGCGCGGGCGTGTGCTCGCATCCCTCTTCATCCTCGGCACCGCCGGCACCGCCGCCGGGCAGGCCCTGGATCGCGAGAACGCGGCCGCCGACTCCACCTCCGCCCCGGAGATGGCCTCGGGAGGCGAGCCGGCGGCGCCCGTGGGGCCGCCGCCCGCGGTCTCTCCGAGCCCGGAGCCGACGGCGCGACCTCCGGCCGCACGCGGGCCGCGCTCGCTCGGGTCCTCGATCAGCGGCGATGAGCTCGACCGGCTTCCCCTGGGGCAGGGCGTGTGGTCCGTGTTCGAGACGGTCGAGCCCACCGCCATCCTCGACCGCATGGGAGGCGCCGGCCTCTACCTGGGCGAGGCCGGCCTCACCGGCGTCCGCGGCAGCTCGTGGACCCAGACCTCCTGGACGCTCGGGGACCTCGACATCACGGACCCCGACCGCACGGGGACGCCGCTGTTCTTCGTGGACCCGGAGGCCCTGGAGTCGATGGACATCGAGGCCGGGATCGCTCCCGCCACCCTGCGCGGCGTGGGGGCGGGAGTGGACCTCGCCGTGCGGCGCCCGGGGGCCTCGTGGCACAAGACCGTCGAGGTCCACCAGGCGCCTTCGTCCCTCGAGCAGGCGTACCAGCGCGACGGCGCGCCCGCCATCGCCCACCTCGACTCGCTGGCCAGCGGGCTCTTCCAGGCCGCAGGTCCGCTGATCAAGGACCGCCTGGGCCTCTTCGTCTCCGCGACCATGGGCCGCGGCGTCCGCGCGGAGCGCGCGGACCCGACGACCCTCGAGGGACGCGAGACGGGGGTGCTCGCCCAGGCCGTGTACACGCCCACGCCGCGCGACGAGGTGCGCACCCTGGGCGGCTACCAGCAGCTCGTCCATCCCTACGCCGGGCGGGCGCGTTTCGGGGGCGCCGACGTCCAACAGTCGGACCATCTCTTCACGCTCCAGTCGACCTGGCAGCGGCAGGGGAAGCGGCCGTGGGCGGTGAGCGCCGGCTACGCGGGGGGATCGTTCACCCCTGACCTCAACCCCGACGTGGGCTGGACGATCGAGCGCCTCGACGACGGGCCCGTGCAACAGATGTTCCCGGGCGCGGGCTCGCGCGGCCGGTGGTCGCTCTCGGGCTGGATGGATCCCGTCGAGAGCGCCCATCACACCGTGCGCGTGGGCACCGTGGTGTCGGCAACGCACTCCGACACGCGGCCGGCCGAGCCTCGGGGGCTGACCCCCGAGACCGTCGGCGCCATCGGGGCGCGCGTCTGGGACTACGGGTGGCCCGGTCCCACCGCGAAGTGGCGCGGGACCGAGATCGCCGCCTACGCCTCCGACCAGTTCCACATCGGCCCGCTCTCGCTCGACGCCGGGCTCCGCTTCGAATCGTCACGGGCAAGGGCGGACGGCTCCGACGGGCACATCGACTGGTCGGCGGTGACTCCCCGCCTGCTCGCGCGCGTGCGGCCGCTTCCCCACGAGCGTCCCCACCTCGTCCTGCTCGGCGGCTACGCCCAATACCTCAGCCGGCTCCCCCTCAACCTCATGGCCTACGGCGACCCGGCCGCCCCCCAGGGCGTCGTCTACCGATGGGTGGACCGCAACAGCGACGGGATCTTCCAGCCGCGCGAGCGCGGGCCGCTGGTGTCGCGGGTGGGTCCCGGAGGGTCGTTCTCGTCCATCGACCCCGGCCTCAAGCCGCCGCGATCGAAGGAAGTGTTCCTGGGCTTCGAGACCCAGATCGGCGGCGTCCACGTCCGCGGCCTCGCCTACCACCGGATCGAGCGCGACCTCCTCACCTCCATCAACGTCGGCGTCCCCCTCTCGGACTACGACATCACCTTCGTCCAGGACCCCGGCGACGACATCAACGGCGGCACCACGATCCAGATGCTGCCCATCTACAACCGCCGGCCGGAGAGCTTCGGCCTCGACCGGTACCTGCTGACCAACGACTCCACGAAGGGAAAGAACAAGGGCCTGGAGCTCTCGATGGAAGGGCGCCTCGGCAAGCGCATCCACCTGATGGCGGGAGCGACCGCGTCCACCTCGAGCAGCCCGGCCGCCTACCGCGGGTTCCTGGCCATCGAGAACGACCAGGGCCTGGTCGGCGAACGGCTCGAGCTGCCCAACGCGGCCACGTACTCCAAGGGGCGGCTCTTCTTCGAGCGCGGGTACACGATCAAGATCGCCGGCACCTACGATGCCCCCCACGACTTCCACCTGGGCCTGATCGCCCGTTACCAGGACGGCCAGCATTTCGCCCGCTTCATCATCCCCCTCGACCTGAACCAGGGGGCCGAGCCCATCCGCGCAATCACGAACGGGGACTCGCGCTTCACCTACGTGCTCACCGTCGACGCGCGCCTGGAGAAGGGCTTCACCTTCGGCCGCACCCGCCTGGCCGGGGTGATCGAGGCCTACAACATCCGCGGCACCGGGATCGAGGTGGAGGAGAACGTGGAGTGGGGGCCGCTCTACCGCACGACCTCCGCCGTCCAGCCCCCCCGCGCGTTCCGTCTCGGCCTGCGCCTCGATTTCTGAGGCCGCCTACCGGCCCGCCAGCGTGACCGTCCGGCCCGTCCTCGACGACTCGCGCGCCGCGTCCAGGATCTGGGTGACGATCAGGTTGTTCTCCAGGGACGACAGGCCGGACGGACGCCGCGCGCCGCGCGCCACGGCGGCGAGATAACGCACGGGGTCGTCCTCGGGAGGATCGATCGCCGGCGACCGGACCTCCGTCTCCTCCTTGCCCTCGAGCCGGAAGCGCACGGCCTCGCGACGAACGGTGAGGGCCTGGCCGGTGCGGCCGTAGACCTCGAGGTCCTTGCGGTCGAACGGCCAGTTCCACGAGGCCTGGATGATGCCTACCGCCTCCGGCCAGGCGACGACGATGGTCGCCTCGTCGTCCACGCGCGGGTAGACCTCGGGCTTGAAGGTCTGGGTCACCGCCGTCACCGACCGCGGCCGCGCCTGGCCCATCAGCCAGGTGAACAGGTTCGCCCCGTAGCAGCCGAAATCGGTCAGGGCGCCGCCGCCGTTGCGGACGGGGTCGGTGAGCCAGGCCAGGAACTCCGGCTGGACCCCGATCTCCTTCGGGCCGCGGTGCCCGTCGTGCGCCACCATCTTGCGCACCGGCCCGAGCGCGCCCTCCTCCACCGCGCGGAAGACGGCGCGGTTGCTGGGATACCAGGTGGTCTCGTAATTGACCAGGACCTGGGTTCGCCCCCGCTCGGCCGCGGCGGCGATCCGCCGCGCGTGCTCCATCGAGACGGCCAGCGGCTTCTCCATCATCACGGCGGGGACGCCGCGGGCGGCGCAGGCCTCGACCACGCGCGGGTGGTCGTACGTGCTCGTGAAGATGGCCACCGCCTGCGGCCGTGCCGCCTCCAGCATCGCCTCCACCGCCGGGTAGAACAGATCCGGGGCCAGGTGATAGCGGTCGCGGTAGGAGTCGCGGAGCGCGCCGTCCGCGTCCACGACGCCGACGAGCTGGACGTCGGTCCGGTCCCGCAGCCGGTCCAGGAACCCGCGGACGTGTCCGTGCTCGAGGCCGACGACGGCCAGGCGGACCGGCGGATCGCCTTCCGCACCCCACGACGGCAGCGCGGCCAGCAGCATCGCGACCGAGCCGGCCACACCGCAGGCGGCGCTCGTCCAGGGGGCAGCGCGTCGAGGCATCCTCGGCCCTCCTCTCGGCGGTGCGGCGTCGGAGCGCCGAGTTGGTGGAGGCGGTGGGAGTTGAACCCACGTCCGGAAGCACGCCGGCGGGAGATCCTACAGGCTTAGTCCAGCCTGAAATTTCGCGCCCGCCGTGTAGGCCGGACCAAACCGGCAAGCGCTAGTCCGATTGATCTCGCCTGTCGCCCCCGGACCGAGAGCATCGAGGCCAGCCCACCTTTATGACGCCCTTTCCGGCCGCCGTGGGCGGGCAACCGGGAGGACGGGCTGAGTAGGTTTTAGTTACGCAGCCAGAGCCAAGTTGTCGTTGGCAGTTGTGAATTTCCACCGGATTTAGGAGCCGGTAGCACGCTCCGCCTGCATCGCCCGGGGTCGTTGTTCCCGTCGAAACCGTGACGCCCCCAAGCAGCGTCCTCATTCTACCACGCCGGGTTCCAGGCCGAGAGGGCGCGCGCCGCCCCCGGGCAGACGGGCTCGAGGGGGCAGGACCCGCACCGCGGCTGGGCCCGGCAGGTCTCCTTGGCCAGCTCCACGATCTGGGCGTGGAAGTCGCCGAAGAGGGCGGCGTCGGCGGGCAGGGCATCCATGACGACCCGCTGGAGCACGTCGTAGGGCTCGTCCCCGCGGGCGAGGCCCAGTCGCCGGAAGACCCGCCGGGTATAGGCGTCGATCACGAACAGCGGCGTCCCCGCGGCATAGAGCGCGATCGAATCCGCGGTCTCGCGCCCGATGCCGGAGACCCCGAGCAGCCTGGACCGCAGCCGAGCCGGCGGCTCGGACGACATCGCCTCCACGCGACCGCCGTACTCACGCTCCAGGAAATCGAGGAACGCCCGCAGCCGGCCCGCCTTGACGTTGAAGCAGCCGGACGAGCGGATGAGCGGGGCCAGGGCGGAGGCGGGCAGCGGGCTCAGCGCCTCGAACGAGAGCAGGCCACGCGAGCGCAGGACGCCCAGCGCCTTCTCCACGTTGGCCCAGGCGGTGTTCTGGACCAGGATCGCGCCCAGGCAGACCTCGAAGGGAGTCGGCGCCGGCCACCATCCCAGGGGTCCCCGGCGGCCGACGAGGATCCGGTACAGCTCGTGAAAACCCACTCGGGGACGGCGCGACCGGCCCATGCCGCGACCCTGGGTCGCTCGGGCGACCCTGCGCAAACCGTTGACACCTCGACGCAATCTCCCCATAATGCCCTAAATCCTGGTCAGATCGGGATTTCGCGGCTCATCCTGAGGTGGAGATGACCTTACAAGAAGACCTCAAGGCCAAGGCGCTCGCCCTCATCAGCCAGCAGATGGCGAACTGGGTGGTGGACATCCAGCGCCAGATCGGGGATCACCAGGGCAACCTGGTGAGGACGCTCGACGAGCTGCAGGAATCCGTCGCCCGCTACGACGAGAGGATCAACGAGGCGGACATCGAGATGGCCATGGCCGAGGTGGTGGCGAACATGCCGCCCCCGGAGCCGCCGGCGCCGGTGGGGCCGGGGTTCGACCAGCTCAAGGCGTCGATCGCCACCCTCGAGAAGGGCGCGAGCCTGTCCGAAGTGCTCACCCACCTCGTCAACGAGTGCGGCCAGTACATCGACCGCGCGGCCATGTTCATCGTGAAGGGACCGAGCGCGATCGGATGGTATGCGCGCGGGATCGACTCTCCCGACGTCATCAAGCAGATCAACGTGCCCCTCAACGCGGACACGGTGCTGCGCAACGTCAACAACTCGCGCCACGCGCTGCGCGGCTCGCTGCTGCATTCGCCGGGCACGGTCCAGGCCCTGGCCCGGATGGGCGGCAGCCCGCAGTCCGTCCTGGCCGTGCCCCTGATCCTCCGCGACAAGCTGGCCGCGATCCTCTACTGCGACAGCGTGCAGGAGGAGCTCCCCCCGCCCGTGGCCGACCTCATCGAGGTCATGGTCCTCTTCGCGGGCAAGACGATCGACCTCCTGTCGCTGGCGCCCAAGACCACCACCACCGCCCCCACCGCCGCTCCTCCCGCCCCCGCCCGCCCCGCCCCCGCCCCCAGGCCGGCGGCGGCCCCCGCCCCCGCCCCCGCCGACGAGGGCGGCTCGACGGTGATGTTCAACGCCCAGCAGATGTCCTCCCTCCGGCCGCAGGCGGCGGCCGCGGCCCGCCCGGCCCCGGCTCCTCCCCCCGCCCACGCGCCGGCGCTGTCGCCGGAGGAGGCCAAGGCCCACGAGGACGCCAAGCGGTTCGCCCGCCTCGTCGTGAGCGAGATCAAGCTCTACAACGAGGCGAAGGTGAACGAGGGCCGCCGCAACAAGGACATCTATGAGAGGCTGAAGGAGGACATCGAGCGCGGGAGGCAGATGTACGCGGACCGGGTGGCGGCGCACGTGCGTGACAACACGAACTACTTCTACGACGAGCTGGTGAGGATCCTTGCCGGAGGTGATCAGAGCGCTCTCGGACCGATGTAGCCGCCGGCTCCCTCCGCTCGGGCCCACGATGGCGCGTTCCTTCGTCCTGGCCGTCACCTTCGTGATGGCGGCGGCGGGGGCGCCTCCTCCCCCTCCCCGCGCGGTCTTGCCGCCCTCCCGCGGCTACTGGCTGCAGGCGGTGCCCGGCGACGACGTCGAAGCGGCCGTGCACGACACCGTCACCGACCCGGCGCTGGCGGGCACGCCCCAGGCCGCCCAGGCCCTGCGCGACCTCGCCGCGCAGCACCCCGAGGGGGTGGCCGCCGGCCTGGCTCGCCTGGCCGCGGGGCTGCTCCTCCTGGATCACGAGCAGTACGCGGAGGCGGAGCCGCTGCTGAGAGACCCCGAGATCGCGAAGACGCGGCTCGAGGACCACGCCTGGAGGGCGCTGGCCGACCTCTACGAGGGGACCGGCGAGCTCGCGAAGGCGGCCGAGTACTACGACAAGCTGGTGGCGCGCCCGGATCCCAACCCGCTGCGCTGCGTGGCCCTGCTGCGCGGGGCCGAGGTCCACGACCTGCTCGGCCATCGGGACGAGTCGCTGGAGCAGGCGCAGCGCGCGCTCGGCTCCTGTCCCGGCCGGGAAGCGCAGGCCCTGCTGCAGATCGGCACCGTGCAGCAGCAGAAGGGCCTTCTGCCGGCGGCGGCGGAGACGCTCGATCGCCTCGACCGGGACTACCCGGCCAGCGCGCAGGGCCGGGAGGCGGCCCTGCGCCTGCCCAAGCTGGCGGCCAGCCTCCCTCCGGCCACTCCCCAGGAGAAGCTCGGACGCGACCTCAAGAAGGCGCTCGTCCTGTTCGAGGCCGGAGAATACCGGTCGGCGATCAAGCTCTTCCAGGCCCTCCTGCTGCGCAAGCCTTCCCCGGAGGACGCGGACGTCATCCGCGTCCGGCTCGGGCGCGCCCTCATCGAGATCGGCCGCGACGCGCAGGCGCGGCCGGTGCTGGCCGCCGTCCTCAAGGGCTCCGCGGTCGAGCCGGAGGCCGCGTTCTTCCTGGCCCGCCTCCGGTCGCGGGGCGCGAGCACGCCCGCCGCCTACGACTCCGTGGCCACGCGGTTCCCGGGGACGTCCTGGGGCGAACAGGCGCTCCTCGACGGCGCCGCCTCCTTCGCGCGCTCGGGCCGGGAGGACGACGCGCTTCCCTTCTATCGGCGGATCTTCGAGGGCTACCCGCAGGGGAAGTACGCCGACACCGCGACCTTCCACGTGGGCTGGGGCGAATACCGCGCCCGGCGCTTCGACAAGGCGGCGGAGATCTTCGAGGCGGCGGCCAGGGCGCGCACCTCCAACCTCTGGCGCCCGGCCTTCCTCTACTGGGCCGGCCGCGCCCACCGCGAGATGGGCCAGGACGACCGCGCACGCGCCCTGTTCGAGGACCTGCTGGCGCGGTACAAGTTCGCCTACCACGGCATCAAGGCGCGCGAGGCGCTGGGACGGCTGCCCGCGGGCGCCTCCTCCACCCATCCCGCTCCCGCCGAAGGCCTGCCCGCGGTGCCCGAGCCGTTGCAGACGCGCGTCCGCAACCTCCTGCTCATCGATCGGCTGGAGGAGGCGATGGACGAGCTCTCGGGCGCGCCGCCCGGTCCGCAGGTGCAGGCCACGCGGAGCTGGATCTTCTGGCGCCAGGGCCAGCTCCGGCCGGCCATCACGGCCATGAAGCGGGCCTACCCGGAGTACGTGACGGAGACGGGCGACCAGCTCCCCGACGCCGTGTGGAAGATCCTGTTCCCGATCCGCTACACCGACGTCCTCACCGCCAGCGCCGGCACCGCCGGCGTGGACTCCGCGCTGGTGGCGGCGGTGACCGAGCAGGAATCCACCTTCGACCCGGCGGCGGTGAGCGCGGCCGGCGCGCACGGCCTCATGCAGCTCATGCCGCCCACCGGGCGCGCGCTGGCCCGCGGCGTCGGGATCAAGCGGCTGACCGTGCCGCAGCTCCACGACCCCGCCCTCGGCCTCCAGCTCGGCACCCTGTACCTCCGTGAGATGATCGATCGCTTCGGAGGCAACCTGGAGCGCGCCGTGGCCGCGTACAATGCCGGTCCACACCGTGTCGCGGTCTGGGACCTGGCGCGCCCGGGGATGAGCGCGGAGGAGTTCGTGGACAGCATTCCGTTCAGCGAGACACGGACCTACGTCATGACCGTGCTCGCGGCCCAGGAGCAGTACCGGCGCATCTATGCGCTGCCGCCTTTGGCGCCGTCCGCGCCCGCGGCTACGGGGACGCGGCCGTGACCGCCTTCCGCCTGGGAGACTCGCTCAAGATCGACCCCGCGCTCCTGCGAAAGGGAAGCCTGATGCGCAGCGACGGACGGGCGGCGGACCAGCTCCGGCCGGTCACGATCACCCCGCACTACACCAAGCACGCGGAAGGCTCGTCCCTCATCGAGGTGGGCGACACCCGCGTCATCTGCACGGTGAGCGTCGAGGACCGCGTCCCGCCCTTCCTCAAGGGCCAGGGCGAGGGCTGGATCACCGCGGAGTACGGGATGCTGCCGCGGTCGACCACCACCCGGTCGCAGCGCGAGGTGACGAAGGGGCGGCCCTCCGGGCGCACCCACGAGATCCAGCGCCTGATCGGCCGCTCCCTGCGCGCGGTCGTGGACCTGCGCGGCCTCGGCGAGCGGACCCTCTGGATCGACTGCGACGTCATCCAGGCCGACGGCGGCACCCGCACGGCCTCCATCACCGGCGCCTTCGTGGCCATGGTGGACGCCCTGCGCCACATGCGGAAGCAGGGCTCGTTCACGGAGCTGCCCCTGCTGGATTTCGTGTCCGCCACCTCGGTCGGCAAGATCGGGGCGGACATCCTGCTCGACCTCAACTACGAGGAGGACTCGAAGGCCGACGTCGACATGAACATCGTGAAGACGGGGGCCGGCCGGTTCGTGGAGATCCAGGGCACGGCCGAGGACGGCTCGTTCACCGAGGAGGAGCTGCAGGCCCTGATGGCGGCCGCGCACAAGGGCACCCAGGAGCTGATCGCGATCCAGCGGTCGGTGCTCGGGGACGTGGTGCTCAAGAAGCCGAAGGTGGAGACTCCGACAGCCTGACCGCCGGCTCGCGGGGCCGGCCCTCCGCTACTGCAGCTCGACCTCGCGAGTCATCGTGTCCCTCCATTCGCGTTAATCGCCGCCGGCGGCAGTGATTCCAGGAACGCCCGCAAGCGGGCGAAGGCCTTGCCGCGATGGCTCACGCGGTCCTTGTCCTCCGGCCGCGTCTCCCCGAAGGTCCGGCCGAACGGAGGATAGAAGAAGAGGGGGTCGTACCCGAAGCCGTTCGGGCCCCGGGTCTCCTCGGCGATGAAGCCCTCGACCGTCTCCAGGGCCTCGAAGAGGAGCTCCTCCCCACGCACCACCGCGACCGCGCTCGTGAACCGCGCGCCGCGCTTCGGGCGGGGAACGCCGCGGAGCTTCTCGAGCAGGAGCCGATTGCGTTCGGCGTCGGTGGCGCCCTCGCCGCCGAAACGGCTGGAGAAGAGGCCGGGACCGCCGTCGAGCGCGTCCACGGAGAGGCCGGAGTCGTCGGCGACGGTCAGCCGCCCCGACTGCGCCGCGTAATGCCGCGCCTTCAGGACGGCGTTCTCGAGGAACGTGCGCCCGGTCTCCTCGGGCGCGTCCGTGATCCCGATCTCCCGCGGCCCCACGACGTGCCAGGGCAGGCCGGCCACGAGCTGGCGCATCTCGGCCAGCTTGCCCGGGTTCTGGCTCGCGAGCAGCAGGTCGGGCACGACACGATCATAGTCCGCCCCGCGGCGGTGGCTGTTAGAAGTACAGCTTGACGCCGAGCTGGATGATCCGGGGATCGCGGGTGGCCGAGTACTCGCCGAAGAAGCTCCCGAGCACCGCCGTGCTGTTCGCGGGCCGGACGTTGTTGGTGACGGTCAGCCCGGTGTAGTTGTTGAAGATGGCGGCACCCGTCTGGCCGGCGGCGTTGGTGACGTTGGTGGTCCGGTTGACCGCGCTGAACTGGGGGTGATTGAAGATGTTGAAGGCCTCCACCCGCAGTTGCAGCGAGCGCTTCCCGCTTGCGCCGAGCGGGAAGTTCTTGAAGAGGGAGAGATCGTGGTTCTGGAACCCGGGGTTGCGCAGGTAGAAGCGCGGATAGGGCCCGGCGTCGGCGATGGCGGGCACCACGAAGGCCCCGGTGTTGATGTCGTTCGGCGCGTCCTGACCCTCGCCGTTCAGGTAGAACCGCGGCTGCAGGCCCGCCCCGTTGCCGTTCGTGTAGGTCCCGAGCACGCGATTGCCCGCGTCCTGGCCCGAGATGGTGAGGGTGAGCTCGGCCGGGTTCCCCGACGTCACCCACGAGATGCCCGACACCGTCCAGTTGTCGAGCAGGCCGCGGGCCAGCCATCCGCCGCCGAGGAGCTTGCTCCCCTTCGGCAGGTTCCAGACGTAGTTGGCCACGAAGTAGTGCGTGCGATCGAAGGTGGCGGGGCCGTAGTCGAAGGCGGCGGGGTCGAGGTTGTTCGTGAAGGTCGCGTCGTCGGACACGGTGGTGGTCGCGCGCGAGAGCGTGTAGGCGAGGCCGAAGGTGAAGCGCTTCGAGAAACGGCGCTGCAGCGCCACCTGCAGCGAGTTGAAGGAGGTCCGGCCGTCGAAGTAGTAGTAGATGATGTCGCTGTAACCCTGGTAGGGCCGCAGGAAGTCGATGGCGTAGGCGTTGGCGCCGGTGAAGTTGAGGCCGGTGTTCGCATAGACCGCGGGCAGGCCCGGCTCCACCGCGGGCACCACCCCGTTCGTCTTGGTGGGGTCCTGGGCGGAGGCCTTGAAGGTGGTCCCGAAGGGCAGGACGTTCAGGTTCACGCGCCGGGGGTTGTGGCGCGACTGCGACCCGACGTAGGCGACGTCGAGGATGATGCCCCTCCCGATCTCGCGCTGGACGCCGGCGCTGTAGCTGTAGATGGCCGGCCACTTCCCCTTGGGATCGACGCCCTGCACCGACTGCGGCGCCAGCGCGCCCCCGCTCGAGGAGGCGAGGTCCTGCAGATAGCCGTTGGTCAGCGTGGGGTTGAAGACGAAGGGCTGGTTGGTCGCCCCGCTACCGACGCCGACGCCGCTCTGGTAACGATCGAAGCTGACGCCGAACCCTCCGCGGACGACCGTCCTGCCCTGCCCGGAGACGTCCCAGGCGAAGCCGAGGCGCGGCTGGGGCAGCACCGCCTGGCCCTCGATCCCGCCGCGGAGGTAGCCGTCCGCGGTCAGGCCCATGCCGTTGGTGAGGTCGCCGGAGTTGGGCACGAGCTTGCCGATGAAGAAGGAGCCGAGGGTGTTGGCGGTGGTCGGCGCCCCCGTGACCCCCGGATCCATCGCGCGCAGGTTGTTGCCGGTGCACGGCAGCGCGACGCAGACCGGACGAAAGAGGCGCGGCGCCTTCGAGGGGTCGTAGAGCGAAGGGTCGAAATACGCGCCGTCGCCGATGCTGTTGTAGTAGGGCTCGAAGTGCGAGAGGCGCAGGCCCAGGTCGAGGGTCAGGCGCGAGGTCGCCTTCCAGGTGTCCTGGATGTAGCCGGAGAGGTCGTAGTAGTAGTACGACGCCACCGGCTTCGAGCTGGCCTGGGTGTACGAGCTGTAGACGCCGAGCAGCGCGTTGGCGAAGGGATAGCCGCTGTTGAGGGGGTTGGAGGCGGAGCTGGTGAAGTCGATGTTGGCCTCGACGTTGGTCTGCGAGTTGCTGCTGTTCGAGGCGCGCTGGTAGTACACGCCGGCCTTGAGGATGTGCCGGCCGTGGACCTTGGTCAGGTTGTCGATGAAGTTGTTGATGACGAACTTCTGGTCGAAGGGACCGAACACGCTGGTGCCCACCGTCCCGCTGGCCGCGGGGTTGGCGGCGTTGGTGGTGATGCTAGCGATGCCGCCGAAGGTCACGCTGGGGATCAGGTTCCCGGTGTTGGCGTCCGGGAACAGGAGCGGCGTGTTGATGGACGTGGCCGCCCGCGTGGCCCGGTCGTCGGAGGGTGCGATGAGGACGCCACCCCGGCCCGCGCCGTAGACGAACTCGTTGGTGAGGCTCGGGCTGAAGACGTGGGTCAGGGTGAAGGACAGGGTCTTGCCCGGCCCGTTCTTCCGGTCGGTCACGGTGAGGGGCCAGTTCCAGGACGCGGTGGTCGTCCCGTAGGCGAACTGCTGGTCGTCCTTGTTGTAGACGAACCGTCCGCTGAGGCGCGTCCGCGGCGTGATCTGCCAGTCCACGCGCGCGATGTCCTCGCGTCGCGGGTAGTTGCTCGGCTCCTGCGAGGTGAAGTTGTAGAGGTTGCCGCCCGCGGCGGTGTTCGGCGTCGGGAACAGGTTCAAGATCGAGCGGCCGGGGGCGTAGATGCGGCCGGCGGGGATGATGTTTCCCGGGAACGGCTGGCCGGTGATCGGGTCGATGACCACGACCGGCCGGCCGGCGCCGTCCACGCTCCGCGAGAAGTCCCCGGTGCGCTCGGCCACGGTGGGGACGCGGATGTTCACGGACGCCGTCTGCGGCACGAGCTGGTCGTAGTACTCCTGGGCCACGAAGAAGAAGAGCTTGGGGTCTTCCTTGGTGCCGACGAAGGGAACGGGCCCGCCGAGGTCCCAGCCGTAGTAGTTGAAGCGATAGAGCGGCCGCGGAAGCCCGGCCTCCGACCCGCCACGCGCGTTGTTGAAGTAGGTGTTGGCGTTGAGGCTGTCGTGGCGCCGGAAGTAGCGCAGCCCGCCGTGCAGCTCGCGCGTGCCCGAGCGCGTGGTGAGGGCGATGAAGCCTCCACCGGAGCGGCCGTACTCCGCCTGGTAGTTGGAGGTGAGGACCTTGACCTCTTCGAGCGCATCCGGGTTGACGGAGACGAGCCCGCCCGTGTTGTTGCCCAGGTTGAGGTTGGTCACGCCGTCCACGGTGTACTCGTGCTGCAGGGAGCGGGTGCCGTTGATGTTGAGCTGGTCCACGACGTTGGTGACGGTGGAGGTCGTGAGGCTGCGGGCGGTGATCACGCCCGGCACGAGCTTCATGAGGTCGACGATGTTGCGGCCGTTGAGGGCGATGTCCCGCAGCTGCCGGTTGGTGACGATGTCGGAGCGCTCGCCGGACTCGGTCTGGATCTGGAGGCGGCCGGCGTCGGCTTCGACGGTGATGGTCTCGGAGACGTTGCCGACCTCGAGCACCAGGATGCCCACGTTCACCTTGGAGGCGGTCGGGAGGATGACGTTGCTCCTCTCCACCTTCTTGAAGCCGGACAGCTCGGCGGTGAGGGTGTAGGTCCCGGGGGTGAGCTGCGGGAAGACGAACGTGCCTTGCGGGCTCGACTGCACGGTCTGGGTCACTCCGCGCGCGACGTCGGCCACGGTGATGGTCGCCCCGGGCAGAGCGCCGCCGCTCGTGTCCTTCACGGTGCCGACGATCGATGAGGCGCCCTGGGCGAACGTCAGGGACGCCAGCGAGAGGACGACGACCAGGGTCCCGATTCCCGCTCTCATGGCCTGTCTCACGGTGCTCTCCCTTCGCCCTCGAAACGAGGTCGGACGACCGCCGGACGGGGACGCGATGGCGGGAGGGTGCGGCGAGGTCGGAGGCGCTGGCAAATCGAATCGTCGCGGACGTCGAAGTTTCGCGGGCAGGAACATCGGGCCGGATCGTAACTGCCGGTACGATGGATTCTCGGCGATCCGAAAACGCTTTCACGAGCGGGACGTCCACCGAGCGGGAGTTTCGCGACGCAAAACGCGTGCGGCGTCGGGCTCGGGCTAGAATGGCCCTTCCACGTCACCGGGGCGTAGCGCAGCCTGGTAGCGCACCTGCCTTGGGCGCAGGTGGTCGCCGGTTCAAATCCGGCCGCCCCGACCAACCTTTTCAGTGAGTTATGGGGGAGGCCAACGAGGACGCTGGCTCGCTGGTCTTGCGCTGGTCTGGCGGAAAGCCGGACCTG
>JBGPBV010000032.1:0-56531 GCA_041481445.1 Vicinamibacteria bacterium | reverse complement strand
GCGGATCAGCGCCCGGCGTAGAGGGCGAGCGACGCGCGCGTCCAGCCCTCGACGTAGCGCCAGACGAACAGGGGCAGGATGTTGCCGATCACCAGGAGCCAGATCCAGGCCGCGTCGGCCAGGGGCAGCCGGAAGGCCGGCTTCTCCTCGTTGCCGGCGTCGATGATCATGGTCTTCAGGATGCGCGCGTAGTAGAACGCGGCCACCGCCGCGTTGAGCGCCCCCACCACCGCGTACCACCAGTAACGGGGGCCCCTCTCGACGATGGCGCCGAACACGTAGAGCTTGCCCATGAAGCCGACCAGGGGCGGGATCCCCATCAGGGAGAGGAGGAAGATGGCCATGGCCACGGTGAGGAGCGGGGCCCGGCGGTACAGCCCCGGGTAGTCGCGGAGGTCGAAGGTGCCGTCCTGGTTGTGCACGAGGGTGACCACCAGGAACGCGCCCAGGTTCATGAAGACGTAGGCAAAGAGGTAGACCATCAGGGCGCGGGCGCCGTTCTCGCTGAGCGCGACCACGCCCATCATGATGTAGCCGGCGTGGGCGATGGACGAGTAGGCGAGCAGGCGCTTCATGTTGGTCTGGGTCAGCGCGGCCACGTTGCCGACGGTCATGCTCAGCACCGACACCAGCATCAGGACGTGCGGCCAGTCGATAGTGCCGACGAGGTCCCAGGCCCCCGTGCCCTCCGTGGCCAGGCCCCCGAAGAAGAACCGCAGCATGATCGCGAACCCGGCCGCCTTGGGCGCCACGGACAGGAAGGCGGTGACGGGGGTGGGGGCGCCCTGGTACACGTCGGGACACCAGAAGTGGAACGGCACCGTGGCCGTCTTGAACCCGAAGCCCGCGAAGACGAGGAGGGCCACCACGTACACGGTGAGGCGGTTGGCGTCGGTGAGGCCGGAGGCCAGGGCCTGCCGGATCACGGGCAGGCTCGTGCTCCCGGTGAGGCCGTAGAGGAGGGAGAGGCCGTAGAGCATGGACCCGGTGGAGACGGCCCCGAAGAGGATGTACTTGAGCGAGGCCTCGTTGCTCATGCGGTCGCCCTTGAGGTAGGCCACCATCACGTAGGAGGTGATGGAGACCATCTCCAGCGAGAGGTAGAGCATGGTGAGGTCGCTGGCGGCGGCGAGCAGGAGGTTCGACAGGGTCACGGCCAGGAGCAGCGCGTAGAACTCGCCCTGGCCCAGGCCGCGCAGCTCGCGGGAGGCGTCGAAGCGGAAGGCGCCCACCACCACCAGCGAAGCGCCGATCAGGATCAGCTTGAAGAAGACGCCCATGGGGTCGAGGGCGAGCATGCCTTCGAACAGGCTGGCCGACTGCGGGCCGAGGCGGACGCTGGCCACGAAGGCGGCGGCCAGGGTGGCCACCGTCACCAGCCAGTTCAGGACGTTCCGGGCACGGGCGAGCGTGGAGTCCACGATCACCACCAGAAGGAGGCCCCCGGTGAGGATCGTCTCCGGCCCGAACCGGTGCAGGCTTGCCAGGAGCTCGCTCATGTCCCTCGGGTCCTCAGCCGCGCAGGAAGTCCGCCTCGTCGAGGTTCGGCGTGCGCCGCAGGCGGTAGAGGGTGAGCACGATGGCCAGGGCCACCGCCACCTCCGCCGCCGCGATCACGATCACGAACACCGCGAAGAGCTGCCCCTGCAGGTTGCCGGGGCCGAAGCGCGAGAAGGCCACCAGGTTCAGGTTGGCGGAGTTGAGGATCAGCTCCACGCCCATGAGCACGTTCACCGCGTTGCGCCGGGTGAGCACGCCCAGCAGGCCGAGGGTGAAGAGGGCGGCGGAGACGGCCAGGTAGTGGGAGATGGTGATCACCGGAGGCGGGCCCTCACGCGTCCTTCCGCCGCCGCACGATCATGGCCGCCCCCATGAGCGCGACCAGGAGCAGCACGGAAGCGGCCTCGAACGGCAGCAGGTAGCTGCCCATGAAGAGCCGCCCGATGTCCGCGGTGGTGGCGGCGGGAGGGCGGCCGCTCCCCGTCGCCCAGCTCGTCTGCCAGAGCATGCCCAGCAGGTGCACGCGGCCGAGCCGGGGCAGGGTGAGCCACATCTCCAGGGGCCAGGCGAGCAGGATGAACAGCCCCCCGCAGATGATGGCCGCGGGCAGGAACTGCGTGACCTCGCTCTTGAGGTCGAGGTCGTAGAGCTTGTGCGTCAGCATCACGCCGAAGAGGAGGAGGACGAGGATCCCGCCGACGTAGACGAGGAGCTGGGTGGCGGCCAGGAAGTCCGCCCCCAGCAGCAGGTAGAGGCCGGCCACCCCGAAGAACGTGAACAGCAGCGCGAACGCGCTGTAGATGAGGCTGCGGGCCAGGGTGACGACGGCCGCCGCCCCGACCGTGATCGCGGCGAAGACGTAGAAGACGGCCGCCTCCGGGGTCACCGCGTCAGGCTCGCGCCCGGCTCGTGCGCTTCATCGGGAGGCTGACGTTACACCGCGCGATGCCCGCCGGTCAACGCGACGGGCGTACCATTCGCCACCGTGAAGCGGGTCGCGAAGCGGATCCTGATCGTGGCCGCCCTTCTGGCCGCGCTCGGTCTCGGTGGCCTCGCCGCCCTCGGGTGGGCGCAGAGGCCGGAGGCGCGCCTTCCGCCGGGGACGGCGGGCAAGAAGGTCATGGTGGACGGCACGCCCATCCGGTACGTGCAGAGCGGGTCCGGCCCCGACGTCCTGCTCGTCCACGGCTCGCCGGGCTCGGTCGAGGACTGGGAGCCGGTGTGGGCGCGGCTGTCGCGGAGCTTCCGCGTCACCGCCTTCGACCGGCCCGGCCACGGGTACAGCGGCGGCGCCGATCGCCCGCATACGCCCGACGAGAACGCGGCGGTCGCGCTCGGCGTCATCCGCGCCCTGCGCCTCCACGACGTCGTGTACGTCGGCCACTCCTTCGGGGGCGTGACCGGCCTGGCCCTCGCCCTCCGCGATCCCCCCGAGGTCCGGGCCTTCGTGATCGTGGCCGCGCACGCCTACGGGCCGGTGCCGGTGGAGGCGCGGTATCGCGCGCTGGCCATCCCTCTCCTCGGGCCCG
This sequence comes from Vicinamibacteria bacterium, assembly GCA_041481445.1. GTDB lineage: Bacteria > Acidobacteriota > Vicinamibacteria > Fen-336 > Fen-336 > AA29. The sequence goes on along the minus strand of JBGPBV010000032.1, from coordinate 53,502 downwards.
GCCTCGCGCGCCTGCTCGCGCCCCTCGTGGGCCGCGGCCAGATCGAGAAGGGCGTGCGCGCGAGCTTCGGGCCCAACGCCGACGCGATGCCGGCCGACTTCGTGGCCCGGCGCCTGCCCCTCTGGACGCGGCCGGCGGTGACGACCGCCCTCTCGCAGGAGCGCACCGGCCTCGGGAGCGCCCTGGCCGCGATGGAGCCGCGCTATCGCGACATTCGCAAGCCCGTCGTCATCGTGTGCGGCGCCGAGGACCACAACCGAGGCGACGCCGAGCGGCTGGCCCGCGACATCCCGGGATCGCGGCTGGTGACCCTGGCCAACACCGGGCACTACGTGCAGTTCGCGCGGCCCGACGCGCTGGTGGCCGCGATCGGGGAGGCGTCCGGCTCCGTCCGGTGAGGAGCTAGGCTCCGGCGGGCGCGGGTGGCGCCTGCCCGCCGGGTGCGGCGGGCGCGGGCGGCGCTCCACCGCTGGGAGCGGCCGGCGCCGGAGGGGCTCCTCCCGCGGGCGGCGTGGCCTTGGGGGCGGCGGGCGCGGCGGGGGCCGCGGGCGGCGTGGCCGGCCTGGCCGGCGGCTTCGGGTTCACGGTCAGGAACTTCGCGTTCGTCTTGGCGAAGTGGTACAGGTGGTTCGTGAGGTCGGTGGTCGCGAACTCGTACTCCGGCGTCATGTAGATGCAGTTGGTCGGGCAGGGGTACGTGCAGAGGTTGCAGTAGCAGCACAGCGACATGTCGATGTCGAACACCGACACGTCGAGCTTGATGGGCTGGCCGTTGGCGGCGTAGATGGCCGGGGCCTTGCTGTCGCGCTTCTCCGCCTTGATGTAGATGCACTGCACGGGGCAGGCGCGCGCGCATTGCCCGCAGCCGATGCAGTCCTCGTAGGCCATGAAGAGGCGCATGCGGCTCTTGGGCGGGAGCTGCCACCTCTCCTCCGGGTACTGCAGGGTCACCTTCTGCGTGAAGAGGTGGCGCCAGGTGATCTTCATGCCCACCAGGACCGTCCAGAAGCCCTCCCAGAGGTCCTTGAACCACTGAATCATCGGGTCCTCAGTCCTTCACGCGGCCAGGTTCCGCAGGTGTCGTTTCTTGACCAGCCGCGCGCCCGCCATCCAGGCGATCAGGGCCCCGAACACGATCACGGTGACGACCCATCCGACATAGCGGTCCCAGGGGAACCCGTTGCGGGTGGCCGGGATCACGAGGAGCCCGCCCACCACCACGACCAGGACCATCGCGATCGGCAGCAGCACCTTCCAGGCCACGTGCATGAGCTGGTCGACGCGCAGGCGGGGCAGCGTCCAGCGCAGCCACATCATCACGAAGACGAGGAGCCAGGACTTGGCGATCAGCCACACCGGCCCGAAGCCGATGGGCCCGAGATGCTGCAGGATCCCGTGCGGGAACGGGGTGTACCACCCGCCCAGGAAGATGACGGAGGCCACCGAGCAGATCACGAACATCTCGGTGTACTCGGCCATGAAGAACATCGCGAAGAAGAAGCCGCTGTACTCGGTGTGGAACCCCGCCACCAGCTCGCTCTCCGCCTCCGGGATGTCGAAGGGCGTGCGGTTGCACTCGGCCAGCCCGGCGGTGAAGAAGATGAGGAAGGCCACCGGCATCAGCGGGAAGTAGCGGAAGAGGAACCAGTGGGTCAGGCCGCCCGCCTGCGCGTGCACGACGTCCTGGAGGGAGAGGCTGCCCACGATCATCACGATGGCGACCAGGGTCATCACGGCGGGGATCTCGTAGGACACGATCTGCGCGGCCGAGCGCATGGCCCCGAACAGCGCGTACTTGTTGTTGGAGGCCCAGCCCGCCATGATCAGGCCCACCGTCGACAGGCTCGAGACCGCGACCACGTAGAAGAGGCCGACGTTGAGGTCGGCCGCCTGCAGCCGGCTCCCGAACGGGATCACCACCATGGCCAGGAAGGCGCCCAGCACCACCAGGCAGGGCGCGATCAGGAACAGCGTCTTGTCCGCCCCCGCCGGGTAGATCGCCTCCTTGAACATCAGCTTGACCGCGTCGGCGATCGTCTGCAGGAGGCCGTAGGGTCCGACGCGCGTCGGCCCCAGGCGGTCCTGCATGAACCCGGCGATCTTGCGCTCGGCGTACACGTAGACGATCGGGCCCAGGGCCATGAAGGTGAGGAGCAGGACGGCGGGGACGGCCGCGGACAGCCCGATCCTCACCCAGTCCGGCCAGCTCTCGGGGAACAGCGCGAAGAAGAGGTCCATCAGCGGTCGATCTCGCCGAGCACCACGTCCAGCGACCCGATCAGGGCAATGATGTCCGCGATCATCATGCCCTTCGAGAGGACGTGGAAGACGGACATGGCGGTGAAGCAGGGGCTCTTGACCTTCACCCGGTAGGGATTCACGCCGGTGCCGTCGGCCACGATGTAGTAGCCGAGCTGGCCGCGCGGGGCCTCCGAGCGACCGTAGACCTCGCCCTTGGCCGGCTTCACGCGCTTGGGCACCTTCTCGTGGACGTCGGCCCGCTCCATCTTCTCGAGCCGGTCGAGGGCCTGGTGAATGATCTTGGCGCTCTCCGCCATCTCGACCGCGCGCACCCAGTTGCGGTCGAAGCAGGAGCCGATGGGGCCGAACTGGCCCTTGCCCACGCACACTTCGAACTCGTAGTGCTCGTACCCCGAATAGGGCTCGTCCTTGCGGAGGTCGCGCGGGGGACCGCTGCCGCGCAGGTTCGGCCCCGTGAGGTCGTACGAGACCGCCACCTCCACCGGGCACACGCCGATGTTGGCCGTGCGCTTGATGAAGATCTTGTTCTTGATGAGGAGGTCGATGAGCTCGGGGTAGGTGATGGCCTCGAACTCCCTCAGGAACTGCCGGCAGGCCCGGAGGAAGCCCTCGGGCAGGTCGTGGCTGACCCCCCCCACCCAGTTGTAGTTGTAGAGCAGGCGCGCGCCGCAGGTCCACTCGAACATGTCGAGGATCTTCTCGCGGTCGCGCAGGAGGTGGAGGAAGGGCGTGAAGGCCCCGATGTCCATCCCGTAGGTGCCCACGGCCACGCAGTGGGAGGCGATGCGCTGCAGCTCGGCCATGACCACGCGGATGGCCTGGACGTACGGGCCCACCTCGATCTTCATCAGCTTCTCGACGGCGAGCGCGTAGCCGAGCGAGTTCCCCATCGAGGCCACGTAGTCCATGCGGTCCGTGTAGGGGATCACGCCGGGGTAGTCGACGCTCTCCGCGTGCTTCTCGAAGCAGCGGTGCAGGTAGCCGATGTGGGGCCGGGCCGCGCGCACGACCTCGCCGTCCGTGCGCAGCTCCAGGCGCAGCACGCCGTGGGTGGACGGGTGCTGGGGGCCCATGTTGAGGATCATCTCGTCGGTGTCGAGGTCCTCGATCCGCCAGCCGTAGGAGGTGCTCATGACGTCTTCAATCTCAGGGGGGGAACGCTGCGCCTCATTCCGATGGGCTCCGGCTCCCCCCCTGAAACCCCCCGTCGCTCAGCACCGCCATACTGCGGCGGCGCTGAGCTCACTGGAATCGACGCGCGGCACGTGATCATTCAGTCCTCCACGTGCCGGTTGGGGGGAGTGAAATCAAATGGGCCGATGCCGATCTTCTCGCCCGCCATCGAGCGCTCCGCCATCTGCGAGGTGGGCTTGACGTGCATACCGTTGTAGAAGTCGGGGTCCACCCAGTCCTTGCGCAGCGGATGGCCGATCCAGTCGTCGGGCAGGAGGATGCGCCGCAGGTCGCTGTGCCCGGTGAAGGTGATGCCGAACAGGTCGTAGGCCTCGCGCTCGTGCCAGTTGGCCACGCCCCAGACGTTCTCGACCGTGCGCACCGACGGCGACTCGCGCGGCAGGTGCACCTTCAGGACGAAGCCGTGCGCGTGCCGGTACGACCAGAGGTGGTACACGAGCTCCAGGCGCGGCGGCGTCTCCTTCGGGTAGTCGACCGCGGAGAGGCACATCAGGTTGTCGAAGGTCAACTCGGCGTCGGACCGGCAGAAGGCGGCCACGTCCGCGATCGCCTCCGCCGCCACCACCGCCCACGGCTGCAGGGCCTCCGCCTGGAAGGCGGTGATCCGCTCGCCGAACTGCGCGCCCAGGCGCTGGTGGACGTCGGCAGGATGCATGGTATCGAGCGGAGCCCTACCGCGTGGCCTCCGGAGCCATCGAGGCCCCGGCCAGGCTGCCCAGCGTGTCCCCCTTCCGCCGGAGCACGTGGTCCTCCTGGATCTTCTCCTGGAGCTTCATGACGCCGTAGAGCAGGGCCTCCGGCCGCGGCGGGCAGCCGGGCACGTAGACGTCCACCGGCACCACCTCGTCGACGCCCTTGAGCACGTGGTAGCCGAAGCGCCAGTAGGGCCCGCCGTTGTTGGCGCAGGAGCCCATCGAGATCACGTACTTCGGCTCCGGCATCTGCTCGTAGAGCCGCTTGAGCCGCGTGGCCATCTTCAGGGTGACCGTGCCCGCCACGATCATGAGGTCGCTCTGGCGCGGGGTGCCGCGCGGGATCATGCCGAAGCGGTCCCAGTCGTACCGGCTCGCCCCCGTCGCCATCATCTCGATCGCGCAGCAGGCCAGGCCGAACGTCATCGGCCACAGGCTGGACTTGCGCGCCCAGTTGACGATGTTGTCGACGGTCGTGAAGACGACGTTCTCCTCGCCGAACTTGTTCTGGATGAGGCCGCTGACTTCGGGCATCTAGGTCCGGTCCTCCGCCCGCACCCATTCGAGGTCGCCCTTGCGCCAGACGTAGGCGAGGGCGACGACGAGGATGGCGATGAACACCAGCCCTTCCGCGTAGGGCAGGAGACCCTGCTCCTGCCCCAGCCGGCGGAACACGACCGCCCAGGGCAGGAGGAACACCGCCTCCACGTCGAAGATGATGAAGATGAGGGCGAAGACGTAGAACCGGATGTTGAACTGCACCCAGGCGCTGCCCGTCGGGTTCTCGCCGCACTCGTAGGTGGTGAGCTTCTCCTCGCTGAACCGCGAGGGCCGGATGATGCTCCAGACGACCAGGTTGACGGCGAGGAACAGGATCCCCAGCACCAGGAAGACGAGAATGCCCGAGTGGGCGGAGAGGAAGGAGGCGGAGGGTGGCGAGAGGCCCATCGAATGCTCGATTATAACCGCCGACGCGAGGCCGGTCGGCGCGGTTCGGGGCGGCGGGCGGACTCTAGCAAAAGGCGTCCGGGGAGTAAACTGCCCGACCGTCCATGAGCCCTCCTTGGCGCGGGCGGACCGCGGCCGCGGACGCGCTGGGCCTCGGGCGTGCCCCCTCGCCCGGCGCGCGCGCCGCCGCCCTCGCCGGCATCTTCCTCCTCGCCCTGGCCGTGCGCTCGCTCTACGCGCTCGACCTCGCGCCCGTGATGTACGGGCGGGTCCAGCCCGGGACGCGGATGGCGTGGCGCTACGACGAGGCCGCCCTCGGCATCCTGCGCGGGGAGGGGATCCTCTGGCCGCGTGAGCCGGACCCCGCGCGCACGGGCCTGCTCGCGCGCCCGCCCGGCTATCCGCTCTACCTCGCCGTCGTCTACGGCACCCTCGGCCGCAGCTTCTTCGCCGCGCAGCTCGTCCAGAACGTCCTGACCTCCGCCGGCTGCGTCCTCCTCGTGCTGGCCACCGCGCGTCTGGTGAGCTGGCGGGTCGCGATCGGGGGCGGTGTCATCGCCGCCCTCTCGCCCCATCTGGCCTTCAGCTCGAACTTCGTCCTGCCCGACGCTCTCTCCGCGCTGCCCCTGCTCGCCGCCCTGGCCGTGCTCGCGCGGGCGCACCCGGGACCGCGCGGCCACTGGTGGGAGAGCGCGGCCGCGGGCGCGCTGGTCGGCGCGGGGGCCTGGCTGCGGCCGAACGTGATGCTCCTGGCCCCGCTGCTGGCCGCGATCCTGGTGGCGATCGCCCACGATCGGCGCCGCGCCCTCGGCCATGCCGCGGCCCTGGTCGCGGCCGCCCTCGCCCTGATCGCGCCCATCACGATCCGCAACCACGCCGTTTTCGGCGAATGGGTCCCCCTGAGCATCAACGGTGGGCTGACGCTCTGGCAGGGCGTGGCCGACGCGGGCGGGGAGGCCGAGGGCGCGCGCCGCCGCGACAAGCTCGTCATGGACGAAGAGGCCGAGCGCTACGGCAACCCGCGGTACCGGGAATGGTGGGCGGAGCCGGACGGCATCTTCCGCGACCGCGAGCGCTACCGCCGCGCCCGGGCCGTCATCCGCGCCCATCCTCTTCTATACGCGCGGGTGGTGGCCGGCCGCGCCGTACAGATGCTGAGCTACGGCGGCGAGGGGCCGCCGATCCTGGGCGCGGAGAGCGCGGCGGCCGATCTCCTCGCCCGCACCGAGGACGACGAGCTCTCCGACTCCCGCGTCCACGATCTGGCGCGGCGCCCGGCGGACGCGCGCGTCCTCGCCCTCGGCCGGGCCGCCTCCCCGCTGCGGCCGGTCCTGGGCGCGATCCAGGCCCTCCTGGTGCCGATGCTCACGCCGCTCGTCCTGGCCGGCGCGGGCGTGCTCGTGGCCCTCGGATGGCGCTCCGCCCTCCTCCTCCTCGCCCTGCCGCTCTACTACCTCTCGACGGAGAGCTTCTTCCTCTACGAGTGGCGGGTGGCGGTCCCCATGCACTACGCGCTCTTCGCGTGCGCGGCGGTGCCGCTCGTCCTCGCCTGGTCGCTCGTCATGTCCGCGCTCGCGCGCGGACGGGCTCAGAACCAGGCCGGGTAGCAGGTCGAGCGATACGCGCCGCTGCCGCGACGCACGTAGCCCTCGCCGTTGTAGATGTCGTACTGGTCGTTGAAGGAGTTCGTGTTCTTCACCGCCAGCTCCTCGCCGTCGTTGACCGCGCAGAAGCCGAGCCGCTGGATCTCGCTCGTGACCGCGTCCCAGTACCGGTCGGGGTCGAGGATGCGCGGGCATCCGTTGCCTATGCTCGGGCAGCGGTTGTCGCGCATGTCGAAGAGCGACGGATAGTCACGGATGGTGTTGTCGATGGCCCGCTCGACGTCGTTCTGGAAGGCCGCGCTTCGGTAGGGACAGCTGTTGCCGCTGCCGGTGCCCGGCGGCAGGCCACAGGAGCCCGAGCCTGGATTGCTCGGAGGAGGAGTCGGTCCAGGCTGGGGAGAGCCTGGGGTCGGCGTGGCCGCCGGTGGCGGCGTCGGCGTGAGCACGGGCACGGGGACGACGATGACGGGGATCGGGTTCGGGCCGTTCGGCGTGCGCTGCGTCGGCAAGTCCTCCGTGATCGTGTGACACGACAGGCCGAGAAGACCCAGCACGGCGACGGCAGCAGCCTTGCGGATCATGGGTAACCTCTCTAGAAATCAGTTCAAGAGTCTATGGCTAATTGGCTTTGACTGCAATGAAAAAGGTATGCCTGGCCAGGGGGAACGGGACCGGGTAGACTCGCCGGAATCGCCTGTGACCACCCCGCCGCCGCGCGAGGCCTCCGAGCCGCCGTCCGCGGCGCTCGTGTGGATGGCGGCGCTGGGGGCGCTGGGGATGGCGCTCCTCGTGGCGCCGCGCGTCTTCCACAACTACGACGTCGTGGATTGCTTCCTCAACTGGGCGCGCGCGTCGAAGGGCCGGCATCCGTGGGCGATCTACCTGACGCATTTCGACACGGACGACTGCGACTACCCGCCGGTCGTGCCCTACCTGCTGACCCTGGTCGAGCGCGCGCGCCTGGGACTGGGGGCGGCGGAGACGGCGGGGACCGCGGTCACGCTGCTGAAGCTGCCGAACATCGTGGCCTGGCTGGCGCACGTCCCGTTGTGCGCGATCGGGCTGCGGCGGCCGTTCGGCGTCCGCGCCGCGCGCCTCTCCGCGGTCCTGGTGGCGCTCTCCCCGCCCCTGTTCGTCAACGCCGCCGCCTGGGGACAGTTCGACGCGCTCCTCTCGCTCGGCGTCGTCGCCGCGATCGTGGCCCTGCTCAATGGCCGTACGGGACGCGCGGGGGCGGCCCTCGGGCTCGGAATCGCGACCAAGCTCCTGGCCGTGGTCGGAGCGCCGGTGATGGCGCTCTGGACATGGCGGCGTCGCGGCCTCCGTCCGCTGGCGATGGGCGCGCTGGCGGCCGTAGCGGTGATCGGGCTGGTGACCGCACCCTACGTCGCGCGCGGGGCGGCGCGGCCCGTGCTGTCGTCGTATCACGGCGCGGTCGGCTACTACCCGTTCCGGACCGTCGAGGCCTACAACCTCTGGTACGTGCTCGACCGCATCGACATCCGCCTGCGCGGCCTGGAGCCGGGCGAGGCCCGCGCCGACACGCGCACGCTCGCGGGTTCCCTCACCCATCGTGACGCCGGGCTGGCCCTCCTCGCCGGCTGGACCGTCTTCATCCTCGCCTCCCTGTGGCGCTGGCCGAGCGACGGCGGGCTCGTCCTGGCCGCGGCCTTCCAGTTCTTCGCCGTGTTCATGCTGCCGACGCAGATGCACCAGCGCTACGTCCTGCCCGCGGCCGTCCTGCTCGCGGTCGTGGCCCCGCTCTCGGCGCGCTCGCGCCTGCTGTTCGTGGTCCTCACGGTGACGGCGGCGCTGAACCAGGGCCTCGACCTGGGGCGCGCCGTCCTCGACCACGCGGTGGCCGTCGACCCCGCCTCGGTGGCGGACCCGCCCGCGATCCGCATGGCCATCCGCAACGCGGCGACCGCGGTGGCCCTGGTGCACGTGGCCCTGCTGGGCGTGTGGACCGCGATCTATCGGCGCGACCTGGCCGCGCTGGCGTCGCTGCCCGTGTCGCCGTCCGCGCCGCCGCCCTCCGAATGACCTCGCCGCGGACCTGGCTCCTGCGCGCGCTCCTGCTCGCGCCGCTCGTCCCGCTCGTGGCCGGCCGCCGGATGGTGACGTACCAGGACGCGATCATGACCCACCTCCCGTCGAAGGCGGCGACGGTCGAGCAGATGCGAGCGGGCGCGTTCCCGTTCCTCAATCCGTACGCGTCGTTCGGCGAGCCCCTGGCCGGCAACCCCAACTTCGGGACGTTCTTCCCCGACATGCTCGCCTTCCTGGTGCTGCCGCTGCCGTGGGCCTTCGGCCTGCGCTTCGCGCTGGCGGCCGTCCTCGCGTATGCAGGGGCCAGACGCTGGGCGCGGGCGGAGGGGGCCTCGCGCCCGGCCGCGGAGGTGGCGGCCGTCGCCTTCACCCTCTCCGGCGTCTACGTGTCGACGTGGCGGTTCTTCAACAGCGGGCTCGCGCTCGCCCTCGCGCCGTGGATGATGGCGGCGGCGGCGCGAGGCGCGGTGGCGGAGCTGGCCCTCTGCGCCGGCCTCGAGATCCTGGCCGGCGAGCCCGTGATCGCGCTCATGAGCCTCGGCCTGGGCGCCGCGCGCGCGGTGACGGCGGGTCGCGCCCGCCTGGGCCGCGCCGCTCTCGGCACGACGGTCGCGCTGGCCCTGGGTGCCGCCATCGCCGCCCCGCAGATCGCGAGCACGGCGCAGGTCTATGCGACGTCCACGCGCAGCCTCGCGCCGTTCCCGTACCTGCTGGCCTCGAGCACGTCGCTGACTCCCGCGCGGCTGCTCGAGCAGGTCGTGCCCTTTCCCTTCGGCCGTCCCGACCTGACCGGCGAGGCCGGGTTCACCGGGCACGAGCACTACGACAACCACGCCCCGTACCTGTGGACGCTGCACGTCGGCTGGGTCGTCCTGGTCCTCCTGCTCGTGCACGGCCGGCCGCGCGATCGCGGCGAGCGATGGTGGTGGATCGTGCTTGCCCTGGCCGTCGCCCTGTCCTTCGGCCGATTCCTGCCCGGCGCGAAGTGGATCCATCCGCTCGTGTCGCTGGGCGGCCGCATGCGGTTCCCCGTCAAGTGGTGGTACGTGGCCGCGCTCGCGCTGATCCCGCTGGTGGCCCGCGCGGCGTCGCGATGGGAGACGGACCAGGCGCCGTCGTCGGTGTCACGTTGGCGCGCGGGCGTGATCGTATCGATCGGGATCCTGCTGCTCGTGCTGGTCGCGCGTCCGTCGGGGGTCGCGGCCGTCGCCGCCGCGGTGTCCGCGGCCGCCGCGGTCCTGGTCCTCATCCGGCGTCCGACGGTGGAGGCGCTCGCGTGGCTGGTGGCGGTCACGCTGGCCGTCTCGGACCTGCCGCTGTGGCGGACGCTGGTGGACGCCGTCCCCGATCCGCCCCCGCACTTCGCGGGCGGGCGCGTCTACGAGCGGGCGGCCGCGGAGGCGCACCCGGCCCCCCACTCCGTGGAGTGGCCGCCCGTCGACCCCGCTACGCGCGACATCTTCCGGCGCGCGCCGCGCGAGCTGTGGGCGCTCACCGGCGCCCTCGCGGGCATGCCCTACGCGTTCGACGGAGATCCCGACGGCATCTATTTCGAGGGCGACCGCGTGGTGGGGAAGTCGATCGAGTCGTTGCCCTGGCCGGAGCGCGCTCCCGCCCTCCGCGCGGCCGGGGTCGGCTACGTCGTGGCGACGAGCGAGCTGCCTGCGCCATTCGCGCGGATGGCCGTCCTCGACCCCGCGCGGGGCGTGGTCCTTCATCGCCTCGAGGGCGGCGTGCCGTCCGTGCGCGTCGCCACGCGGCTGCTGCCGGCGGTGGAGTTCCAGGACGTGGTGGCCCTCCAGTCGCGTCCCGATTTCGATCCGCGCACCGACGCGGTCGTGATGGGAGCGGGCACGATCCGCGGCACGGCGATGCCCTCGACGGTCGAGGTCCTGGAGGAGGGTGCCACGCGACTGCGCGCGCGCGTGGACGCGCCGGCTCCCGCCCTCGTCGTGTGGTCACGGACGTTCTTCCGCGCGTGGCGCGCGTCCGTGGACGGCCGGGCCGTGGACGTGGTCGTGGCCGACGGCCATCTCGTAGGCATCCCGATCGGGCCGGGCCCGCACGACGTGCAGGTCCACTGGTCGGCGACGCCCGTCATCGCGGGCGGCGCCTTGTCGCTGGCCTCGGTCGGCCTTCTCGTCGTCCTCCGACGGTCCTCGGCTCAGCGCGCGGCGCGTGGGGGACCGAGCGCCTCCGGCGGCACGTAATAGAGAAGATGCGCGTAGGCGACGTGGTCCGCCGGCTGGAAATGCTCGCGCAGCCAACGGTACTTCTCGGGCTCGAAGACGCCGACCAGCTCGTTCGCGCCGACCAGGATCCAGCCCGGCCTCGGAGCCGGCGGGTCGACGGCGATCGGCATGGCGGGATTGCGGCGCTGGAAGCGCTCGATCCAGTACGAGTGGTCCTCCCAGTCGAGGTTGGAGTCGGCCAGGAAGCGATACGCGTTCACGCGCCGGCCGATCAGCTCGTTGAAGTACGGGACGAAGTGCGGCAGGTACGAGAGGGTCGACACGGCCTGCCATCCGAGGAGCAGCGGCACGAGCCATCGGCGGCGGCCGCGCAGGTCGGCGGCGCCGCGCGCGGCGGCCAGGGTGAGGAAGGGCAGCGCGGGCAGGACGTAGCGGATCCCGAGCTGCGGGTCCACGGCAAGGCTAAAGAACAGCATCACGGCCGCAAACGGGATCCCGAGACGTGCGCCCGTTCCCGCGGCCGCCGGTGAGCGCATCCCCAGCCCGGCCAGCACGAGCACGGCCAGCGGCGTCTTGAGGAGCACCATCAGCGGGAACGCGTACCAGCGCCCGTCCCGGTTGAGCTCGCCGAGCACGTAGTTGTAGCCGCGCGCCTCGTCCGGGTTCTCCTGCAGGTAGCTCGAATAGTCGAGGCCCTGGACGAACACACGCGGCAGGGGGATCGGCCCCGCCGCGGTCGCATGGCGGCGGAAGGTCTCGCTCTTCCATTGGTAATCGGTGGCGGACCGGAAGGTGCCCCGGAAGAGATACGCGGCGTTGATGGCCACGATCACGATGAGGGCGAACGCCGCGCCCAGAGCCAGAGCCCTGGTCAGCGTCTTGGTGTTCGGTCGCGCACCAGCACGCCAGGCACGCGCAAGGTCGACGGTCACCAGGAGAGCCAGGATGGGCACGAGCAGCAGGCCGCTGAACTTCGACAGGATCGCGCCCGCGGTCGCGAGCGCGCAGGCCACGAGGGCCCAGCCGGTCAGTCGATCGCGCCATCGGGAGTACGCGTACACGGCGGCCACGGTGAAGACGGCAACCGCGACATCGCTCGTGACCTGCTTGCCGTGGGCGAGCAGGGTCGGGTCGAAGACCGCCAGCCAGAGCCCGACGAGCCCGCCCACGGGCCCGAACAGGCGCGCGGCCCATGCTGCGATCAGGAGGGCGGCGGCGAGGGCGAACACCATGCTGCCGGCGCGGACCTGCAGGCGCACCCTCTCGGTCGCGTTCACGGCGGCGAGGTCGCATCCGTCCGCCAGGCAGCCGACCGCGTTCAGCATGAGGACGGGCATGCGCTGGCCCTCCGGCGCGACCCCGGGACCCTTGGCCAGGAACCGGTAGCCGTACGAGAGGTTGTCGTATTCGTCGTAGACCAGCCGCTTGTGGAGGCTGCTCATGACGAGGAGCCCCGCCATCACGGCGAGCAAGAGGGGCGCCGCCGCCCGTCGCACGAGGGGATGCGCCGCGAGCGAGGCTGGATCTCTCACCGGTGCCGGATCGTACCAGACCGTCCGGCGCCCGCCGTTGGCGCACCGGGTCGCCCTCTGCTAGGATCGACCCTTCACGCCTGCGCCCCGCGCGGCGTCCCACCGGCCGGCGTAGCTCAGCGGTAGAGCAGCTGATTCGTAATCAGCAGGTCCTCGGTTCAAGTCCGAGCGCCGGCTCCATCTGATCAACGACTTGCAGGTATGCCGTTCCGCCTCATTGAGCGCGGGGTAACACCGGGGTAACAGGGAAGCGCGGATTCGAGGACTCACTGGATGCGCTCCTTCGTGAAACGATCTCGCCCCGCCCAGTACGGACATTGTGGGCACGACTGCCCCTCGGGATAGTCGATCCCTTCCTCATGCGGGCACCCGAGTAGTCCGTCCGTCATCAGGACCGACACGACTCCGTGTTCCTGGATGAAGCGGAGGATCGAGGCTTCGATCTCCGCATCATGCCGGACGTCGCCGGACGCGCTAACCCACCGCTCAAGCACGGTTGGGTCACCGCCCTCCTGCTCGATGATCCCAATGGCCACCTTTGAAGCGATGTCGCCCGTCGGACCATAGAACGCCACGGTGGCGGCAGGGTAGCCTCGCAACCCACGCTTGGCCTTCTTCCGGAGCGCCGATGTGTGCTTTACGCGGAGTCTCATACTGCTCCCCATTCGAGTGCTGATGGGCGGACAACATTCAGATCAGCCGCGAGGGCCGGGGGTTTCGAGCCCGCGCGGACCTCGTGATCTGCATTGTTGGGCGGCATCTCCGATGCTCGAGTTCGCTTCCACAGATCGAAAGCGCCGCACTGGTCTATCGGAACAACACGAGGATCAAGCTTACGAGGCCGACGATCAGCGCGGTGCTGCCCAGGACGAAGGACAACCAGAGCCGTGCAGTGAGCTGCTGAACAAGTGCAGCTTCTCTCTCGTAGTCCTTCGCCAACTCCCCAACACGCTCTCGAAGCGCATCCAAATCCTTAGCAGTCCGAATGCCAGCGGACCACTGGCGTGCGCTGAGAGCTAGGTCCCCTGCGGTCGATAAGAGCTTCGGATTCAGGATCAGCTTCCACGGTATGCCGACCACAAGCACCTCCGCGCTGCTACTGATCGTACGTACTCGCCACTCGCCTGCCCATCCGCCGCTCGTTCACGATCGGTGTCCGCCCAACACCCCGGGGATAAGCTGCGGAGCGCCCCAGCCGTTCGTGATGGCAGCAAAGCTCCGTCAGCTCATCGTTGGGCGGCCCGGCGTTGTGCTTCCATCCGTCCACTGTACGTGCGAGTGTGCACTATTGCTCAAGGAGGCAGTTCTGCGCCGCTACGTCGGGCTTCTTCCAGTCCGCCTCGCTGGCGAGCAGGAGGCAGGTCTTGCCTGTCGCGGTGTCGAGACGCCACGTGCGCCCCCCTGAATTGTACTGGTGATATCGGCCGACGCTCTTGCCGAGACTCGCATCTTGGCGCAGTTGCGCCAACTCATCCGTCTTGACGAGCTCGTACTGCCCGGTGCGCAGCTTCTTGATGGCCTCCAGTTCTGTCCCCTGAACAACCTCGCATCCTGCGGCAAGTACGCCGAGAAGAAGACAGCTGTAACGGCGGAGCGTGGGCCCCCTCCATCGCGTATCGTACGACCTCCCTCTCACCACGCTCTTGGCTCTGTCCGCCCAACGGCAGCGCTCAGGGGCCAGCGCAGCCGGTCCGCTGAAGCAGTCTGTTGGGCGGCCTGCGATCACACTACGACTGACCAGCAGATTCGATATAGTCAATCATCCTCCGCATCGCGACAACCGCCGATCGCATCTCCAGGAGCGCTTCATCTGCCAGAGTCGCGGTTCTTGCCTCGCGGAGCTTTCGCTCCACGAACCTGAGTTGCTCGCGGAACTCGCTCGGCAGCCTCATGCGGCCACCGTCGACGCCGGCTTGGTCATCAAGCGCGTTCGGGAGGAGACCCTCGACGAGGTCATCGACGGTCCGTACTTGAGTAAAGAGGCCGTCCCGAAGCTCGTGGTACTGGCGAATCGAATGCTGATCGAGAAGAATCTGACCCCCCAACTCACGCTTCTGCCCGGGCTGGATCAGGGCAAGCGCTTGATCGATTCGCCGCTCAAGATCGTCGAGACTCCGGCGGAGCACGCCGACCTGGTTGGCAGTTGGGGGCGCTACGAGCTCCGCCTGCCGGCGTCGTCGCCGCGCAAGGACCTTCTGCCCCACCTTCTTGATTGCCCCCGCGATCGCCGTGCCGGTGAGCCCCACGAGCAGGTCGATGATGATTGGGTCGGGGTCGACTGGTGGGGCACTTCGCAGCGGCGGTCTTCGGCTCAATGCGCTCTATCCTCCCTTGTCCGCCCAACACGCAGTTCAGCGGCGAGGCTCCGGCCAAGCCACGCCTCGTCCGCTGCAACTGCTTGTTGGACACCCTTCTAATCAAGGTCTCCTCTTGCCTGAATCTTTGCACTATAGACGCGTTCGATTTGTTCTAGTTCCTGGAGGGAACCGTAGTTCTTGAAGGTCTCCACCCAAAGCGTCAGGTCAGGCTTCAAGACACCTAGCTCGAGTTCAGCGGGGTGCGGCGACAGTCCAGCATACAGCGCGCGGCAGAACAGATAGGTACCCGGATTGTGCTGGCAATATCTTTCCATTTGACGCCACAGTCCCCGTCGATTTACCGACGCGATCTGCGGGACTATGTTTACGTCGAGTACGCCCCCCGACGCATGCGCTATGGCATGGCCGCGGTCATACTCCGGTCGTTGCGTTCGATCAACCGCGGCGACCGGGCCCCGTTGACGCCCTTTCAATCGTGAGTCGTTCCGCTTTCCACTTGCACTGCGAGACTCCCCATGCGCCGCAACAAGCCGATCCTCAACGGCATCAGACGCCGTTAGTGAGCCGCGACTCACGAGACCGGCGCTGAAATCGAAGAGATACTCGAACCCTTCGAGCGTGACCCGCTGGACGTTCTGCTCATGCGGCATTACCGCGACGTACGCATCCAACCACACGTACGGGAGCTCCTCCGCAAGAAATCCTTTCGCCGCAGGAAGAGTGTTCTCCGGGAGATCGGCCATGATGCGGCCGTAGTCTATTCGGGCGGGCGCAAGATCTCTGAGCACACTGTCAGGCATCGCGTAAGGTGTCCAACACTTCGTCAGCAGAACTGGCCAATTGTATCCCTGACAACCGACCGCGCCGATCCGCTGGGCCGACGTGAGCTTTGGGAGCACACCGTCCATACGAATTCTCGACTGTGGATTCGCGCGGTAAACGTGAGGCACTCCTCGGCGGCGATGAGCGGGTGTAGAGGTGGTCAGGTGTGGTCTGGCTCGGGTGGTGAAGCTCGTCGGGAGTGAACGTCAAGAGGGCGCCTTTTGAGCTGGTGGATGGCGCGAAGTGAGGCAAGAATCTGGAGTACAGAGACACGGCAAGATAAAGCAGCGCAACTGCCGCCTTCCGATCCGTGTCCACTCCTCGGCCGGACAGCAACTTAGCGCAATTCCACATTGGACTACGTTGTACGCCACGTCTCGAGCGACCGTGAGAGCCCGAGAGACGGTGCTGATCGTAGTGCCAGAAGGGATCGAGGCCCTGGCTCTCCGTAATACGGACGGATCCTGGCCGCGCGCGGAGCGGCTCGCGCGCGTCGTCAACGACGCGTATACGCATCCGACGCGCGGAGACAGGCTCGACCAGCTCGTCTACGACGTGATCGGGAGAGCGGATGACGTCCTACACAGCCGGCATCATGGCCGCGTGACCTCACGCCGATTCTGGCGGCGCGACTACGCGCGCTCGACGAGGCCCAGTGGGCTTGGAGGGATGGGGACGAGAGAGGATCGCCTGGAAGGATCGCGACGAGCAGGAACAGCTCTTCCTGTGCATCCGACCCGTGGGGGAGCTGTGGAAGCGGGTAGGGAGGAAGAAGGTGAAGATCCAGCCGAAGCAGCGACGGACGCTTCCGGTGTCAGTGCGCTTCCCCCCGGACCTCCATGCGGAGGTCTCGGCGTATGCGGACCGGCTGGGCGCCGACCGGACCCACGTCATCGTTGAATGCGTCGGCAGCTCCTCGACGGCGACCGCGAGTGGAAGCGTGAGTGGAGGAAGCGGGCGGAGTCGTAACACGGCGGCGAAGCTCAATCCCTTGTGCCCGCTTCGTCCGCCTGCATTGTTGACCAGCACGGTGCCCCTACGACGCTACGCCTCGGTCCCACGGCGTGCCACGCCACTCATGAATGTAGCCATGATCGCCGCATGCGGGGCAGCCCCATTGGACGCAGTCGTTGTCCAGGTTGAGCCCACCTTCCACCGTGCCCTCGCAAAGCCTTCGTCCGGGACGCCGTCGGCACCGCACCTGCAGAGGGGCGACCACTCCAGGTTGCATGCGCGAGACGGCTGAGACGATTCGCCCGAAGTGGTTGGCGAGCAGAGCAACGCGACCAGGCAACTTGGCGGGTTGGCCGCGCTCGTCAACATAGTGGGTCATGTCTGTGACCCAGGTCAGCACCCTCATCGGTGGTCTCCTCTATGCGCCGCCTCCGCTCCTCACGACGCTTCGGGTTCCCCAGGTTTCATGTCCGTCAGAGACGCAGTGTCAGGCGGCTCCTCGATCACGCACGACCACCTCAACGGCGCAGTCCAAGACCTGCAGCAACCTAAGAAGCTGATCGAGCGACTTTCGATAGTTCGTCTGATCAATGAGCCGATAGAACTGAGTCGCCGACGTACCGAGCCGACGGATGATCTCTCGCGTCGAAAGAGGGCTCGCCTTGACCCTATGCTGTGCCTCTACCGTCAGCCGGTAGAGGAGTTGGTCTCGCATATAGGATGGGTCCTGGTTGTAATCAAGAACCTGCTCTGCGTGCACGTATCCGCGCGCTCCGGAGCGAAGTACGTACCAAAACGCCTCGCACCCAACCTCGGGATCAATGATGATCTCCTGCACGGTGTCGGTCGGCGACGGCTGCGGATGCGTGCGCGAATAGGGATAGGCCAAGACACGCGAGCCCAGCCTCACCTCGAACGCCTTGCGGTGATTATTTGCCGAAGCGGATCGAATCTTCATAGCAACCCCTCTGCCTCGAGTGTGACGGTAGACGTGCACGTGACGCGGCGAATGGTCACCTTTCCACGAGACGAAGATGAACCCGCCGCGCCGGATCCGCGCCACACGTAAACGCTACCATGTACGGTAACGCTAGTCTAGTCCTCGTTCGCTCTGCCGAACGGAACCTGCCTGGGTCGAGCGATGGACCCAGCATGTCCCCCCGGCGCAGTAGCTTGGACCCTTACGTCAGTCAGGAGCGCCGACTGTTGCCACCGCGAGAGGAGCTGATCGGGGAGATCCAGAAGGTGGAGGAGCTCCTTGGGAGGCTCGAAGCTGACCAAGGCCAGGCGCGGACGCGGCTGGCTGCGCTCCGAGCCGAGCTGGAATCACAGGGGCAGGCCGAGCCACGGATTCAAGCACGCCTCCTGGCCAGACCCCAGCCGGCACCGCAGAACCCCGAGGAGAAAGTCAGGCTGTTTCGCCAGCTCTTCCGCGGGCGTGGAGACGTCTTCCCGACGCGCTTCGTGAGCAAGAAGACCGGCAAGCCGGGATACGCGCCCGCCTGCACCAACAAGTTCGTGCGCGGCGTATGCGAGCTTCCGAAGGTGAAGTGTGGCGAGTGTCCCAGCCAGGCTTTCGTCCCTGTCGACGACACGGCCGTGATCGGACATCTCCAGGGTCGCCACGTCATGGGGGTGTACCCGCTCCTCGAGGACCAAACCTGCTGGTTCCTGGCGGTCGACTTCGACAAGAGCACCTGGACGGAGGACGTCCTGGCGTTCGTTGCCACGTGCCGGCAGGTGGGTCTTCCCGCCGCGGTCGAGCGGTCTCGGTCGGGGAACGGTGCGCACGTGTGGTTCTTCTTCACCGGACCGGTCCCCGCCGAGACCGCGCGGAAGATGGGCTGCCACCTCATCACGGAGACGATGTCCCGGCGTCACGAACTCAGCATGGATTCCTACGATCGGCTGTTTCCGAGCCAGGACACGATGCCGAGAGGCGGCTTCGGCAACCTGATCGCGCTACCTCTTCAGCACGGACCCCGGCAGCAGGGGAACTCGGTGTTCCTCGACGATCAGCTCCAGCCACTGGCGGACGATCAGCAGTGGGCCTTCCTGGCCGCCGTGCCGAGGATCGATCGCAGGACAGTCGAACGGATCGCCGGAGAGGCGACTCGCCAAGGCTTGGTGGTCGGCGTTCGGGCGGCGGCTTCGGCCGACGACGAGGACGCCGAACCGTGGGCGCGTCCACCCTCGGGAGCGCCACGCGTCGTCCGCATAACAGAAGCGCTTCCGACGCGAGTGAAGTGCGTTCTCTCTCAACGTCTCTACGTGGAGAAGGCCGGCTTGCCGTCTCCGCTACTGAACCAGATCAAGAGGCTCGCTGCCTTCCAGAACCCGGAGTTCTACAAGAAGCAGAACATGCGGCTCTCCACTGCGCTGACGCCACGGGTGATCTCCTGTGCCGAGGACCTCCCGCAACACGTCGCTCTCCCGCGGGGGTGCGGTCCTGAACTGGCGGCGTTGCTTCGGGAGCACGGAGTCAGTCTCGCCGTCGAAAACAAGACAGAAGGGGGCAAACCGGAAGCGTTCCGCTTCGTGGGCAGTCTGACGCGCGTTCAGAACCAAGCCGTTCGCGCGCTCCTCGCCCATGGGATGGGAATCTTCGTGGCCCCGCCCGGCGTGGGCAAGACGGTCGTGGGCACGTATCTGGTCGCTGAGCGGGGCTGCAGCACGCTCATCCTGGTGCATCGCCGGCCCCTCCTCGACCAGTGGCGGGCCCAACTCTCGCTCTTTCTCGGCATCGAGCCCAAGGCTGTCGGCCAGATCGGCGGCGGGAAGCACTCGCCAAACGGACGCCTCGACGTGGCGATGATCCAAAGCCTCGTGCGGGCGGGCAAGGTCGCCGACCTGGTCGCGGGTTATGGGCAAGTCATCGTGGACGAGTGCCACCACGTCCCGGCCGTGTCGTTCGAGCGGGTCCTCGCCGAGGTCAAGGCCCGCTACGTGGTGGGCTTGACGGCGACGCCGGAGCGACGTGACGGCCACCATCCCATCGCTGGGATGCAGCTCGGCCCGGTCCGCTTCGCGGTGGACGCCAAGAGCGAAGCTGGCCGCCCGCCCTTCGAACAGCGTCTCGTCGTCCGCGATACCGCATTTTCGCCTCCGGCCCGCGCGGGAAGCCCGAGCATCCAGGCTCTCTACGCCGCACTGGCGGCGGACGAGAGACGCAACGAGCTGATCCTGAATGACGTGATCGCGTCCCTCGAGGAAGGGCGGTCTCCGATCCTTCTCACCGAGAGGAAGGACCACCTCGAGTACTTCGCCGAACGGCTGCGGAAGTTCGCCCGCCATCTCGTCGTCCTCCACGGCACAATGAACGCTCGCAGCAGGAGTGCCGCGAGGGAACAGCTCGCCGCCATCCCTCCTGATCAGGAACGCCTGGTCCTGGCCACCGGCCGGTACGTTGGCGAGGGCTTTGACGACTCGCGCCTCGACACGCTCTTCCTGGCCCTGCCCGTCTCCTGGAAGGGCACACTCGTTCAGTACGCGGGCCGCCTGCATCGTCTCCATCCGGGCAAGACCGAGGTCCGGATCTTCGACTACGTGGACCGTGAAGTGCCGATGCTTCGGCGGATGTTCGAGAGGCGCTTGCGGGGCTATCGAGCCATCGGGTATGCGCGCGGCGAGACGCCGCTCGGCTTTGGCGAGGTGAACGACGAGGTCGTGGTCGAGTACGACGAGCAGGACTTCGAGCCGGCCCCTTTGCCGCGAGCGACGATGTGAAACGTGGCACGGGGAGATCGCGAGCCCAGCCGACGCGCGGTGGCCTCGGGCCAGCAAGGCTCAAGGAGATGATCGAAGAGGCAACCGTCGACGCATACGACGAGTCCGAGCAGGTCGGCGGCTTACTCGTGATGATCTATGACCACCTGGCCGTTCCGTTCGAGACGACCGTGCTCGGGGTGCCCGTGAGCGTCAAGGCTGTCGACCTGACCGAGCGAGGCGAGATCGTCGCCATCTGCACCCGCGGCCGCATCCGCCAGCCGATTCCCATCCTCGATCTCGTGCTGCCGTCGCCGCCTCCCGCCGGCGCCGAGTGGATCGAGGCATATCGGGACTGGACCGGCGGCCGCTGATGCGGAAGATGCGTCGGCTCTCCGGCGGCACGTGTATGTCAGATCTGACATATGATGGCCCGTGGCAGCATGATCCCCAAAGGCAAGAAGCAGAGGCTCGAGAAGAGGGGGTGGCGATTCGGGTCCGCGAGGAACTTCCTCGGCCTGTCGCATGAGGAGGCTGCGTACGTGGACCTGCGGCTTCGCTTGGCAGACAGCCTCAGGGAGCACCGCCAGAGGCGGAGGTTGACCCAGGCAGATACCGCGAAGCTAATCGATTCCAGTCAGTCTCGCGTTGCGAAGATGGAGGGCGGCGATCCCTCTGTGTCGCTCGACCGCCTGATCCGGTCGCTGCTGGCCCTCGGCGCTTCGAGTCGCGATCTGGCGCGAACCATCTCCCGCGCTTCCCGGGCGAGGACGAGCTAGAGAGTCGGGGGAGGCCGTCAGGCCATGCCTCAAATCAGCGACGGGAAGTTGCCCGCTGCCCCCGCGGGGATGTCACGGGTGCGGTGATTTCGCGGACGGCATCGCCATATCCCCAGCCGGTCGAACTGGATCTCTCCGCCACCCGGCGAAGGCGCTGAACGAGGCTGACCTGGGCAGAGACCGGCAACGACGGAATTGCCTTGACCGCGGAGTCGAGCACACGCTCCAGGGACGCGAAATAGGACCCGTCGTCTCCGAATCCGAGATCGACGGCCTGCTCAGTGCCCGCCTCCACCAGGGAAACCATCAGGTCGACGGCTCCAGAGTCGTCGGCGGTCGAGAGCCGGGAGTGCCGGATGAGGCGCTCCGCTTCACCAATGCGGACCCGTCATCGACTCAAGGGGTCTGGGTATACCGCGTCGATCACGCGGCCACGATACTTTTCCAGATGGGCAGCGGTCGGCAGCAGCCTTCCTTCCAAGAAATGCCGGTTCTCTGGTGAGGCCGCGTAGAGGTCGCCGACCAGGGCCACGAGCTCGGTGGCGCTGAGGCCCTTGAGCTTTGCCTTGATCGCGCCCCACCCAGTCATCGTTTTGGCTTGGGCCTATTTGCTGTGCTTCGCGATCAACTCGCGAACGGCAGCGACGAGATCGCTCGGCACGCCCATGACCGTCTGGCCTGGCGTCGCGAAGGCCGCTACGTCCTCAGCGGCAGCCTCGTTCTCGGACTGCGCCTCGTAGGAGGCCAGGACCTTCTCGACTCGCTGTTCGTCCCATCCCGGAGGGAAGCCGGTCTTGGAATTCTTCGATCGACGTCCGCCAGTGCTCACGGCACGATCTCGAGCTTCTGCGTGAATCGCTCGCCGACTCGTAGTGGTCCGAAGTCTTTCCGGTCGATGGTCAGGACGCCGTAGATCCGCAACCTCTCGGCGATCGCTGCGACCACGCCGTCCACCAGCCCGATCTCGAGCTCATGGAACTTCTGGTCGAGCTGGATCGCCCTCAGGATGTCCTCCGGGGTCGCGTGGTGATACTCGAGCGTCGTCTTCGGGCTGAATAGCTCGGCGACGAGCTGGCGCATTGCGGGCCTGTTATCGCGGAGGAAGTAGTCCACCTCGGTGAGCACAGGACCGGGCACCACGACTCGAGACGCCGTCGCCAGCGCCCGTGCGAACGGTGGCCACATGGGGCGCCCATCTGGACGCCTCGTCATCGCGCGCAATAGCCCGCCCGTGTCCGCGATCAGCGGACCGGCCATCAGTCGCGGAAGTCCTTGTAGAGCTCGGATTCCTCACCCAGATGGGGGTCGGTGGAGACGAGGAGAGTGACCTTGGGGGGCCGCCGCCGCTGGCCTTTGTAGTAACGGGCAGCGACGATCCGCAGACCGCGACGGACGAGCTCCGAGGAAGAGATCCCGTCCGCTTCGGCGCGTTTCAACGCTTGCACGTCCTCGGGATCGAGCCGGATTGTCTTCGCGGTCTTACGCGGCATGGGCCAATGATACCTCCGCTGGATCTCAGGGCCCCACAGAGGAGCCGCTCCGGGCGCCCTGGCTCGTCTCAGTCCGAGCCGATATCCGACCGAAGGCCACGACCTCACCGCGTTTCTCTTCGCCAGTCACGAGGCGTTCCACGTAGGTGGCCCACGCTGCCAGGGCGGACCGGATTTCGGGCAGGCGGTCGAAGCGGTCGTAGATCCCGCTGACTGCGATCGTGCCGGCGATCGCCTTGTGGCCCAGGATGCGGCTCACGGTGCTTTCGGTCGCGCCGAGACGCGCGCAACCCGTCGCGCATGTGCGGCGCAGATCATGGAGCGTGAAATCGAGGCCGCAGGCCTTTCGGACGAGGTCGGTCCATCGCGCGGGGTTGCTCCTGAGCGGGGCGCCGCGCCTGCCGACGAAAACCCAGGGGCCGTCGTCGCTGACCGCGCGAAGGTCGATAAGGACCCGTAGCGCGAGCGGCGGCAGCGGGACGACGTGAGTCCGCCCGCCCTTGCGGAACATTCCCGGCACCGTCCAGGTCTGCGCCCGCTCGTCGATATCCGCCCATCGCATGTTCAATGTCTCGCCGCGGCGCGTTCCGAGCAGGAGGAGTAGCTTGACCGCGGCGGCGACGACGTTGCGCGGCACCCGCTTGCCGGTTTCGAGGACCGGGTCGATCGGGGCCGCCGCGAGCGCGTCCCAGAGCCTCTTGACCTCGTTGTCCGCCAGCACACGCTCGCGCGGGCGCTCCGGTCGCGGCCGCTGCATGCCAGCAGTCGGGTCCCGCTCGATCAGCTCCTCCCGAAGGCCCCAACGGAACGCAGCGCGGATCAGCGCGAGGACGCGATTCGCTCGAATCGGAGTCTTGCGAGCGACGGCTTCCAGGAAAGCGCGCAGCTCTCCGCGGGACACCGCCTGCGCGGCGCGCGGGCCCAGGATCGACGGCTGAATCAGGCCCTTGAGCGTCCGTCCATAGTCGCCGTTCGTGGCCGCGCTGCGGTGGCCTTGGCCGCCTTCGATGTAATCCTTTACGAGGCCAGCCACCGTCAGCGCTCCACGGGCTTCGCGCCGCGCCGATGCGGGATCGTGCCCCAGCGCCGCCTGGCGCAGGGCCGCGCGCGCGAGATCACGGGCGTCGGCGAGGTTCAGCGGCGGCAGCGTCCCGAGCGTCGCGCGGCGCAACCGAGAGCCGATTCGGTAGAAGACGCAGGCCGTGCGCCGATCGTTCGCTGTGATGCGAATGCAGAAGCCTGGGAGGCCTTCGTCGAAGAGTTCGAGCCTTCCCGAGGCGGGAGGACGTGCGGCTTCGACGGTACGAGCGGTCAGTCTCAGTCTCGGCATGGGCGCCCTCTGCGAATGACGTGCTGACAAGACATCAGCGAGTCCACGGGCAAGAATCGGGGTGACACCGGGGTAACACCGCGACGAAAACAACGTGCAACGCCATCGCACGCGATGACACCACGCGAGGTCGGTAAGCACAAGACTTTTCTGGGGTGGCGAGCTAAGCTGCGTCTCAGCGCGTTTCAGCGCGTTTCGCTCGAGCCAGATTCGTAATCAGCAGGTCCTGGGTTCAAGTCCCAGCGCCGGCTCCACCTCCCGTGATGGCCGCCGTCAGGGCCCGATGTAGTTCAGGCGCCGGGATTCGAACTGGTCCCAGTAGAGCGTGCCCGCCGCCCCGTTCTTGACGCTCAGGGCGCCCATGCGCACGAAGTCCACCGAGCTCCGGTTGTTGTCGAGCTGGGACCGGAGGCGCGCGTAGTTACCGTCGATCCACAGCTCGAACCATCCATCGTTCGCGTCGGGCGTGGTCGACCGCTTCCACTCGAACTCGATGACGTGGGGCTCGTCCGAGATCGGCACGAAGCCGGTATCGGCCTGCGTGTTGTCGTCGAGCCGCGTGCGTCCCATGATGCTGTACGCGCCACCCTGCCGCTTGAGCACGATCGCGACCAGCCGCCGGTTGGGGTTCTCCTCGAAGGCGATGAAGATGCGCGTGCGGAACGCGTGGTTCGCCTCCCCGGGGTCGAAGCCGTTGGGATCGAAGTAGAACCGCGCCCGGTAGTGGGTGTCGTCGTTGGGCGTGTCGTCCTGGACGTAGATCCCGACGGTGTCGTCGACCACGGCCTGGAGGCCCATGCTCGTCGACCCCAGGCCAGCAGCGGCGGACACGGAGAGGTCTCCTCCGTCGGTGACGCTGGATGACCAGGCGGACAGCGTCCCAGACTGGAAGTTGTTCTTGAAGACGAGGTCGCCGGCCGGCGGCGGCGTCTCGAAGTTGTAGGTGACGGGGGCGTGCCCGGCGAAGCCGATGGTCAGGTTGTCCACGAAGCCGTGCCAGGCCAGTCCGTCCGCCCACGGGCTCCAGACGTGCAGTCCCACGATAGGCGCGTCGGGCGGGATGGCGTCCAGCGAGGCGGGCGGCGTGTTGGTGCCGTCCGGCTGGATCGAGAGGCGCCCGATGAGGTTCGTGGTCTGCCACGATCCGGCGGGATGGGCGGGGCACGGCACCAGGTCGCCACAGGGGTCCCAGTGGAGGAAGAAGCTCCGCGGGTCCCCGTACGGGTAGACGCGGAGGAGGAAATCGGGCGGCACCCGTCGGCCGCTGGCCGGATCGATGAACCAGTCGTAGTTGAGCACGTTGAGATCCCCGAAGGGCCCATAGCCGGGCAGTCCCGGCTCCCGGACGAAGGACAGGCTGTATCCCGCCGCCTTGGTGAGCTCGAGGGAGCCGAGTCCCGACCGGGGATTGGCGCTCGTGATCGCGACCTTCGAGCCGTTCGGGATGCTCATGTACCAGTCCGAGTCCCCGGGCCGGACCTCGACCGCCGGTGTCCCTCGCGGAGGCGGGACCTCGAAGTCGAAGGTGGTAGGCGAATGCCCGCTGAAGCCGACCGTCACGTTGTCGACGAATCCGTGCCAGGCCAGGCCGCCCTGGTAGGGCGTCAGGATGCGGATCCCGGTGATCGGGGCGTCGGGCGGGATGTCCGCCAGCGAGGCGGGCGGGGGGTTGCCGTTCGCGGGCTCGATCGACAGGCGCCCGATGGCGTTCGTGGTCTGCCAGGATCCCACGGGATGGTCGGGACACTGAAGGTCGGGCGGGCAGGCGCTCCAGGCGAGGAAGAAGCTCCGGGGATCGTCGTAGGTGTAGACGCGCACGGCGAGAGACGGTGGTTGCGCGTAGCCGCTCGTGGGGTCGATGAACCAGTCGAAGTTGAGCACGTCGAGGGTGCCGAAAGTGCCCAACCCCGGCAGGGGGAACTCCCGGGCGAAGGCGGCGAAGGAATTGGCGCCCTCCGCCCCCGTCAGTTCGAGGGAGCCGAACTCCGATCCGGGGTTGGCCCCCGTGATCGCAGCCGCCGACGAGCTGCCGTCGAAATAGGAATACCAGGCCGGATCGCCCGGCAGGACGACCACCGGCGTCGTCCCCCGCGGCGGCGGCGTCTCGAAGTCGAAGGTGGTGGGCGAATGCCCGCTGAAGCCGACCGTCACGTTGTCCACGAAGCCGTGCCAGGCCAGGCCATCCTGGTAGGGGGTCAGGATGCGGATCCCGGTGATCGGGGCGTCGGGCGGGATGTCCGCCAGCGAGGCGGGCGGGGGGTTGCCGTTCGCGGGCTCGATCGACAGGTGCCCGATGGCGTTCGTGGTCTGCCAGGATCCCACGGGATGGTCGGGACACTGAAGGCCGGGCGGGCAGGCGCTCCAGGCGAGGAAGAAGCTCCGGGGATCGTCGTAGGTGTAGACGCGCAGGGCGAGAGACGGTGGTTGCGCGTAGCCGCTCGTGGGGTCGATGAACCAGTCGAAGTTGAGCACGTCGAGGGTGCCGAAAGTGCCCAGCCCCGGCAGGGGGAACTCCCGGGCGAAGGCGGCGAAGGAATTGGCCCCCTCCGCCCGCGTCAGCTCGAGGGAGCCGAACTCCGATCCGGGATTGGCCCCCGTGATCGCCGCCGCCGACGAGCTGCCGTCGAAATAGGAGTACCAGGCCGGATCGCCCGGCAGGACGACCACCGGCGGCGTCCCCCGCGGCGGCGGGACTTCGAAGTCGAAGGTGATGGGCGCGTGCGCGCTGAAGCCGAGGGTCACGTTGTCCGCGAAGGCGTGCCAGGCCGCGGCGGACAGGATGCTGCTGTGGACGTGCACGCCCACGATGGGCGCGTCGGGCGGGATGTCGGCCAGGGATGCGGGCGGAGTGTTCCCGTCGGCCTGGAGGATCGAGAGTCGGCCGATCAGGCTGACGCTCTGCCAGGACCCCGCCGGGTAGGCGTGACAGTTCGGGACGATCGGAGAGCCGCAGGGATCCCACCGGAGGTAGAAGCTGCGGGAATCGCCGTAGGGATAGACCCGCAGCCACAGCTCGGGCGGCGTGAGGTCGCCGCTGGCGGGGTCCACGAGCCAGTCGTAATTGAGGACGTCGAGGGTCCCGTACGTGCCGAACCCGGGCAGCGGGATCTCGCGGGCCAGGGCGGTGTAGTTCGGACCGGCGGCGCGCGTGAGCTCGACCGAGCCGAACCCCGATCCGGGCTGCGCGGCGGTGATGACCGAAGCCGTCGGCGGGCCGGAGGTGTACGTGAACCATCCGGGGTCGTCCGGGCGCACCACCACCGCCGGCGTCCCGCGCGGCGGCAGGACCTCGAAGTCGTATGTGGTCGGGTCGTGTCCGGCGAACCCGATCGTCACGTTGTCGGCGAAGCCATGCCAGGGCTGGCCGAAGTTCGTGCGCACGGTGAACCCGACGATGGGAGCGTCAGGGGGGATGTCGCCCAGCGAAGGGGGCGGAGGGTTGTTGTCGGCCGGTTCTATCTCAAGTCGGCCGATGACGTTCGTGGTCTGCCAGGACCCCAACGGATGAACGGGGCACCCGTCGATCGCATCGCACCCTTGCCAGCGGAGGAAGAAGCTCCGCGAGTCGCCAAAGGGATAGACACGGAGCGCGATCTCGGGAGGCCGGGGTTGGAAGGCCACCGACGCCGGGTCGATGAACCAGTCGTAGCGGAGCGTGTCGAGGTCGCCGAACGGCCCGAGGCCGGGAAGGGGTATCTCGTGCCCGTAGCCCGCTCCGTTCCCGAGCTGGGTCAGCTCCAGCGATCCGAACCCGGGACCTGGGCCCGGGTTCGCGCCGGTGATCGCCGCCGACGAGCTTGGCCCGCCGTAGGCGAACCATCCCGGGTCACCGGGCAGGACCCTGACCGAACCGGCCGCCGCCGCGGTTGCCGTCCCGAGCGCCACCGCCAGCGTGGCCACCGTCCGGATGAAGGCGGTCGACTTTCTCGTATTGCCGGAGGGAGTCGCGTGCGGCATAGAACCTCCCGAGACCCGAGCGTGCCGCAGGAGGAGGGCCGCCGACGGCGGCGCGGGCCAACCGATGGGCCGAAACGACGAGATGGGACGTATACGCCTTCTCGGTCCTCGCCGCAACCCCTCTCTGAGGACCAAACGGGGCGACGGGTGCGCGGTTGTAGGCTCACGAACGATCGGTAAGCCGTCGGAGTCGATCGGCGTCTATCGAGATGGCCCCGGACGCGGACACGCCCCGCGAGCTGTTCAAGCTTCCCGACGACGTCTTCATCGGGGGATTCTTCTCGTTCTACGACGTCACGCCCGACGGCCAGCGGTTCCTCATGGTCCAGCAGGACCCCTTCGAGCTGCGGCCGATCGAGCGGGAGAATGAGGCTCCGATGAGACGTCTGGCCCGCGGATTGCGCGTCCATGCATGTATGACGCCGCTCCGGCCGCATCCCGTTGCCTGGCTCCTGCGAGCGCTGTTCGTCACGCTGGCCGCGGCCGCGGTGGCCGGGGCCCAGCCGCCGACCGCCGGGCCCGAGTTCGACATGAGCTCGACCTACGTGCCGCTCGCGCCGCCCGGGACCGCCTTCGACGCCAACGGCGAGTTCGTGGCCGCCTGGCAGGCGGTGACCTTTCCCTACGACGGGTTCGTCTACGTGGTGGCCCGGCGCTTCAACGCGCAGGGAGTCCCCTTCGGACCCGAGTTCCAGGTCGGCAAGGTCAGCGCCACTTCCTACAACACGGGCGTCGCTTCCGACACGAACGGGAACTTCGTCGTGGTCTGGCCGGCGACGGACGGCGACAGCGCGGGCGTGCGGGCGCGCCGCTACGACGCGGCCGGCACCGCGCTCGGAGGCGAGTTCCAGGTCAATGCGTACACGACCGGCAGCCAGGACTGGCCGGCGGTGGCGGCAGACAAAGACGGCAACTTCGTCGCGGTCTGGCTCGATACCGTCCGGAACGGGATCTTCGGACGCCGCTTCGACGCTGGGGGATCGGCTCTCACCGGCGACTTCCGCGTGGACTCGTACACCACG
The DNA here is from genome assembly GCA_041481445.1 of Vicinamibacteria bacterium. GTDB lineage: Bacteria > Acidobacteriota > Vicinamibacteria > Fen-336 > Fen-336 > AA29. The sequence continues at coordinate 24,652 of JBGPBV010000032.1, read as the reverse complement.
GCCGCCAAGCAGACGCCCGCGATCGCGATGGACCCAGCCGGCGACTTCGCGGTCGTCTGGCCGAGCGCCGGCCAGGACGGGGACGCGGGCGGCATCTTCGCCCAGCGCTTCGACCCTTCGGCCAACCCCCAGGGCGGCGAGTTCCCTGTCAACTCGGCCACCACCGGGGACCAGTTCGACCCGCAGGTCGCCGCCGATGGCACCGGCCGCTTCCTCGTGACGTGGTCGACGCGCGAGACGGCCCTCGTCTCCGGCCAGCGCTTCGATTCCGACGGGACGCCGCTCGGGAGCGAGTTCCCCGTGAATACGTACACGCAGGTCGGCCTGCCCTACGCGCGCCTCGCCACGGACCGGAGCGGCAACGTCGTGGTGACGTGGCAGAACGGCGGCGACCACGACGGAAGCGGGGTCGGCGTGTTCGGCAGACGCTACGATGCGTCCGGCGCGCCCGTGGGCGGCGAGTTCGCGGTCAACGTCTCCACGGCGGGCCAGCAGGTCCGCCCGACGGTCGCTTCCGACGCCAAGGGCGACTTCGTGGTCACCTGGGGCGCCTACCTGTCCCTGGGGGTACCTGTGAACATGCGCGGCCGGGTGTTCGGCGACCTCATCTTCAGGGACGACTTCGAGTCGGGCCAGCTCGCGCGCTGGTCCTCCGCTTCCACGGACGGCGACGACCTCGCCGTGTCCCCCGCGGGCCCGATGGCCGGCACCACGTTCGGTCTCCGCGCCACCGTGAACGACACCGCGCGCCTCTACCTCCAGGACGATTCGCCCGACGCCGAGAGCCGTTACCGGGCCCGCTTCTACCTCGACCCCGGCGCGTTCGATCCCGGCGAAGCCGCCTCCCATTTCCGGACCCGGGTGTTCCTCGCCTTCGACGGCGCGTCGCGGCGCCAGGTCGCTCTCGTGCTCAAGCGGCAGGGCGGCAGCTACAGCATGGCCGGACGCGTGCGGCTCGACGGTGGCGGGCGGGTGGACACCGGCTTCCATCCGCTCGCGGCCGGCCCGCACTTCGTCGAGCTCGACTGGGCCCGCGGCAGCTCTCCCGGAGTCGCGGACGGGAGGCTCGAGCTGCGCGTGGACGACGCCGTCGTCTCGATTCTCACCGGCCTGGACAACGGCGGCGCCGCGATCGAGTCCGCGCGGATGGGCGCGCTCTCCGTCAAGCCGGGCGCGTCCGGCGCGCTCTACTTCGACCAGTTCGAGTCGCGGCGGCAGTCCCACATCGGCCCCGAGTAGCCCCGCCCCGGAGTCGACCTTCCGGACGGCCGGCGTAGAGGAGGTGACGACAGCAAGGGCGTGAATTCCGTCGTTCCTGGACGGTAGACCGGAAGCCACACGCCTCGGCGACGTCATCGGCGTCTCAAACTCGTTGACGGGGCGGTCTCTGTGTTTCAGGAACTCTCCCTGCCCCCTCGTGCGTATTTGAGTGCGAGGGGTGCCATGTCCAAGAGACTCAAGTGGTCGCTGGTCGCCGCGGGGTGCGTGATCCTGGGGGGTGGAGGTTTCGTCTTCGCTTCGCGCAGCAAGGAGACCCCCGGGGCGGACCAGCTGCCCTTCCGCCTCGGCAAGGTGCAGGCCGAGGACCTGCAGGTGAGCGTCCGCGAGGTGGGGGTCGTCGAGCCCGAGACCAAGGTGGACGTGAAGTCGGTCGTCTCCGGCCGCGTCGTCACCATGAAGGTCCGCGACGGGGCGGTCGTGAAGGCGGGCGACGTCCTGGCCGAGGTCGAGCCCGACGTCACGCAGGCCCAGTCGCTGTCGGACGTGCGCGCGGGCGTCACCCAGGCCGAGGTGTCACTCAAGGACGCCGAGCGCCAGCTCGCCTCCCAGCAGCGGCTCTTCAACGAGGGCCTCATCGGGAGCGAGGCGCTGAAGGACTTCGTGGCCCGGCGCGACCTGGCCGCCGAGAGCCTCAAGGCCGCCCGCAAGCGCTACGAGATCGTCGAGGGGCACGGCATCCCGATCTCGAGCGACAGCGTGGCCCAGCGGGCCCGGGTGACCGCTCCCATGGCGGGTGTCGTCATCACCAAGGGCGTCGAGCTCGGCGAGACCGTCACCTCCGGCGTGTCGTCGTTCAACGCGGGCACCGTGCTCTTCACGCTCGCCGACCTGAGCACGCTGCTCATCAAGGTCAACCTCAACGAGGTCGACATCGCCAAGGTGAAGGTGGGGCAGCCGGTGAGGATCACCCTCGACGCCTACCCGCAGAAGACGTTCACGGGCAAGGTGCGCTTCGTGGCGCCGGCGGCCAAGCTGCTGGAGAAGATCAAGGTCTTTCCCATCGAGATCGCGCTCGACGAGCTCGGCGACGTCTACCGCACGGGCATGAGCGCGAACGTGGAGATCCTGGGGGAGAAGAAGGACAAGGCGGTCTCCGTCCCCCTGGAGGCGCTCCAGCGCCGGGAGGGGAAGACCGTCGTCTACCGCCTCAAGGACGGCCTCGCGCCCAAGCTGGTCGCGGACGCCAAGGAGGGGCTCGGCGGTCGCGCCAAGCACGTCTGGCTCTCCGACCACTGGAGGGACTACTACGACGTCGTCCCCGTCGCCGCCGGCATCGCCACCCTCGAGCGGGTCGAGATCCTCTCCGGCCTCAAGGGCACGGAGAAGGTCGCGCTCGAGGACCCCACGAAGAAGAAGGTGGAGAAGGACGATGACAACTGAGCGCGCGATCATCCGGACGCGGGGCCTCACCAAGGTGTTCGGCGCCAACGGCACCGCCGTGCACGCGCTGCGCGGCATCGACCTCACCGTCGAGCGGGGCGAGTTCGTGGCCCTGATGGGGCCGTCGGGCTCGGGCAAGTCGACGTTGATGGCGATCATCGGCTGCCTCGACTCGCCGACCTGCGGCACCTACGACCTCGACGGCGTCCCCGTCCAGGGCCTCTCCGGCGCCGCCCTGGCCCGGATCCGGAACGAGAAGATCGGCTTCGTCTTCCAGACCTACAACCTGCTCCCAAAGGCCTCGATCGCGCGCAACGTCGAGCTGCCGCTGCTCTACGCGGGGGTCTCCCGCAGGGAGCGGCGCCGGCGGGCGCTCGAGCTGCTCGAGCAGGTCGGGATTCCCGAGAAGGCGGACGCCCTGCCCGCGCAGCTCTCGGGCGGCCAGCGCCAGCGGGTGGCGATCGCGCGGGCCCTGGCCAACGGCCCCGCCCTCCTGCTCGCCGACGAGCCCACCGGTGCCCTCGACTCGCGCACCGGCGAGGAGGTGCTGGGGCTGTTCAAGGAGCTGCACGGCAAGGGCAACAGCGTCGTCCTCGTGACCCACGACTCCCACATCGCCTCCTTCGCCGAGCGCCGAGTGGAGCTGCGGGACGGCCTGGTCGTGGAACCGGAGGCGCAGGCGGCGTGAAGGCCACCGGCGCCTTCCGCGAGCGGCTCCTCGAGGCCTGGGTCGAGATCCGGGAGAACCTCGGACGCTCGAGCCTGCAGGCGATCGGGGTCGTGCTCGGGGTGGCGTCGGTCCTCGGCGGGTTCTCGATCTCGGACAGCCAGCGGCGCCGCTCCGACGAGCGCTGGACGAAGCTCGGGGGCATGGACCGGCTGGTGGTGCAACAGGCGACGGCGGTCAGGGACGGCACTCCGACCGCGCTCGAAGCGGCGAACCTCGGCCTCCGGAGCGAGGACCGCGAGGAGGGCGAGTCCCTCGACGCCCGGGGCCTCGACGGCGCGATGCAGGAGAAGAACGTGCGGGGGCGGGTCCGCTCTCCCTACGCGGACCAGGACCGCCAGGTGCGCGGCATCGACGGCGACTACCTCCCGCTCAACGGGTACGCCATCGAGAGCGGCCGGTCCTTCTCCGTCCAGGAGCTCTCCGAGGGCCGGCCGGTGGCGCTGCTCGGCGCCGAGGCCCGGGGCACGTTCTTCCCTACCGGCGAGGTGGTCGGCCAGACGATCCGCATCGGCGAGATCCCGGTGGTGGTGGTCGGCACGCTCGGGGAGAAGGTGTTCCGCTGGAGGGAAAGCGACCCCAACTGGTTCGCCTGGCGCAACCGCGTCATCCTGGTGCCCTCCGCGCTGGTGGCGCGGAGGATGAACGGGGACCGCTGGAACCGCGTGGAGCGCGTGTCCTTCCGCATCCGCGATCTCTCGGTCATGAAGACCTTCAGCGGGGGCCTGGAGGCCCTGTTGCGGGGCAACCACCGCCAGCAGGACGACTTCCGGATCGACGACATCGCCGCCCGTGTCCGCAAGCAGCAGGACCAGGGAGCGGTCTACAACCTGATCTTCATGCTCTCGGGCGTCCTCTCCCTCCTCGGCGGGGGACTCGTGAACGTGAACATCCAGATGGCCGCCCTCAAGGACCGGGTACGAGAGGTGGGCATCAAGATGGCGATCGGCGCCTCCGGCACCGAGGTCTTCAAGGACTTCATGACCGAGGCCTTCCTGCTCACCGGCCTCGGCAGCCTGGTCGGCCTCGTCGGTGGAGTCGCCTTCTCGGCGGTGATCACGTCGTTCCTGAAGGTCCCCCTCTTCATGCGACCCATGAGCTTCGCGTGGGCCTTCCTCCTCGCTTCGGCCTTCGGGTTCGTCTTCGCGCTCTACCCGGCGTGGAAGGCGAGCCGTCTCTCCCCGATGGAGGCCCTGCGTTATGAGTAGCCGGCTCTCCCTGGGCGCCCGCCTGAACCTCGTGTGGGAGGTCGTCAACGGCGGGCTGGTGGAGCTCTGGTCGCACAAGCTGCGGTCGGGCCTCACCCTGACCCTGCTCATGCTCGGCGTCTTCGCGCTGGTGGTGCTCACGTCCGTGCTCGACGGCGTCCTCGACAAGGTGGGAACGGGGTTCCAGGGGATGGCCTGGGACGGCACCGTGGTCCTCCAGCCCCGGGCCGCCGAGACGACGGAGGAGCAGAAGCGGTTCGCCATGAGCCCGGGCCTCCGCCACGAGGACCTCGCGCGCATCGCCGCCCCCTACGAAGGCGCCCTCGCCTTCCTGCCCCGGGCGACGAAGTCGACCCGGGTGCGGGTCGCGGGGGGCACCGAGCGCATCTTCGTCACCGGCCTCACGCCCGAGTACGCGCTGCTCATGAACCGCCCGATCGCCAGCGGCCGCGGTCTCACCGAAGACGACCGCCGTCGGCGCAGCACGGTGGCCGTGGTCGGCGGGTCGCTCGGGGCCAAGCTCTTCGGCGGCGCCGACCCCGTCGGGCGCGACGTGGTGGTCGACGGAGTTCCCTTCCGCATCGTGGGCGTGCAGGCCCCGGTCCAGATCTTCAACGAGGAGCTCTACCTCGACGCCAACGGCCTCATGGCCCCGCTCGAGACGTACATGGACCGGATGGACCCCGACCACAAGCTCACCCAGGTCGCCGTGAAGCTCCGCCGCAAGGGCGACCTCAACGAGGTCTCGGCGCTCGTGCTCGGCCGGACCAAGCAGGCCCACCACGGCATCGAGGACGTCGAGATCAAGGACCTGGAGGCGGAGGCGGCGCGGAGCTGGGCGGGATTCATGGACGAGATGCGCGGCTGGCGCGTCGTCCTCTCGAGCCTGTCCGCGACCGTGCTGCTCGTCGGCGGCGTCGGCGTCCTCTCCGTGATGCTGATCTCGTTCGCGGACCGCAAGTACGAGATCGGCCTGCGCAAGTCGCTCGGCGCCTCGGACGGTCAGATCCTGGTCCAGTTCCTGCTCGAGGCCCTGGTGCTCGCCGCCCTCGGCGCCTCCGCCGGCACCGCCGGCGGGGCCGCGCTCTGCCGTGCCCTCTCTCCGATGTTCCCGTGGGGGCTGGTGGTCAACCCCTACGGCCTGGCCACTGCCTGGGCCGTCGCCCTCTCGCTCGCTCTCGTGTTCGGCCTCTACCCGGCCATCCGCGCCTCGCGCCTGTCTCCCATGGAAGCCATGCGCTGAGCCGTTCGGCCCGGGTTGCCGGGCCGCCCAACACCGGCGCACTGCGGTATCGTTACGGCGCGCGGCGACGACTTCATCGCTGACGCCGAGACGACCGAGATGGGGAGCCCGGAATGCTGAATGTCGCGCTCTTCGGCCCGCCCGGGGCCGGCAAGGGCACGCAGTCGGAGTCCCTCGTCAGGGAGTTGAACCTCTTCTACATCTCCACCGGCGACCTGCTGCGCAAGGAGATCGCAGCGGAGACGAAGCTGGGCCTGGAGGCCAGGAGCATCATCGCCTCGGGAGGCCTGGTTCCCGACGAGATCATCGTGCAGGTGATCGAGAAGACGATCACCGAGCATCCGGAGGCGAACGGGTTCCTCTTCGACGGCTTCCCGCGGACGTACATCCAGTGCTACATCCTCGAAGGCCTGATGTTGAAGCTGAACACGTCGCTCAGCTGCCTCATCAGCCTCGAGGTGGACGAGGGGACCTCCATCAGGCGCCTGCTCGCGCGCGGCAGGACGTCGGGCCGCGCGGACGACAACGAAACGGTCATCCGCAACCGCCTGCGGGAGTACAGCGAGAAGACGCTGCCCGTGCTCGACTTCTACCGCGGGAAGGGCAACTACCAGCGCGTCGACGGCAACCAGTCCATCGAAGACGTGAAGACCGACATCCGCGCCATCATCGGCGACGAGCTTGCGAAGCACCTCGTCAACGTGGTCGTATTCGGCTATCCCGGCTCGGGCCGTGGCTCCCAGGGCGCCGCGCTCGCCCGGAAGTACGGCCTCGAGTACGTGGCCACCGGTCCCATGCTGGAGCAGGAGATCAAGGCCGGGACGGCCGTCGGCGGCAAGATCGTCGCGCTCTACGAGAGCGGCCAGCTGGTACCCGACGAGATCGTGGTGCAGCTCATCGAGAAGAAGCTGGAGCGGTCGCGGGAGGTCAAGGGGTTCATCTTCAAGGGATTCCCGAGGACCCTCGTGCAGTCGTACATCCTGGACGGCCTCCTCCGGAAGCACGGCTCCTCCATCTCGCGCAGCATCGAGATCCAGGTCCCGATGCTGGAGCTCATCAGGCGCCTGGACGAGCGCAGCCGCACCGAGCGCTGCATGCCCTACGACAACGCGACGGCCAAGATCGTGCAGCGGCTGGCCGAGCACGAGACCAAGACCGTGCCGGTCATCGAGAAGTACAGCCAGCTCCACGGGGTCGTGAAGGTGGACGGCATGGGGAGCTTCGAGGAGGTCTTCGAACGCACGTCGAGCGTGCTCGAGAGCCTCTTCAGGGCCGGTTAGGGAGGCGCCGTGGATCGCTAGCGCGCCCCGCGACCGGGCGGCAAAGCGATAGGCGTGTAGGCGTCGCCCATCGCCACGAAGCCGGCCCAGTAGAAGGGGTGTCGCTGCTCCGGGCGCTGCAACTGCGCCAGCGCGGCGAGGCGCAGCGCCTCCGCGGGTGCGCGGCCGCCCTGCAGCTCACGATGGAACGCCAGCATCAGGCGGTTCGTGGCGGCGGCCTCGACCTTCCACTGGCTGGCCACCGTCGTGGGGCACCCGGCCACGAAGAACGCCCACGTCATGCCGATCAACCCCTCGCCGGCGCCGACGCGGCCTCGGCCCGTCTCGCAGGCCGAGAGCACGGCGAGGTCCGCGCGGAGGTCCAGGTCCAGGATCTCGCGGGCCTCGAGGAGGCCGTCGTCGCGCTCGCCCTCGGTGGGGGCGGCCAGGACCAGCTCCGAGTAGAGGGGGCTGGCGCCGTCCAGCACGCCGTGGGTGGCCAGGTGGAGGATGCGGTAATGCGGCGCCTCGGTCTTGAGCCACGACTCGCGCGCGCCGGCGCCCACGCGCACGGAGGTGGTGCCCGCGTCGTACAGGCGCGCGATCTCCCGCACCTGGGCCTCCGTCTCCGGCAGCGGCTCCAGCGGGGACGAGAGGAGGGTGGGGCCCGAGCGCCGATTGGCCGCCGTGCCCAGCTCCGGGTTGCCGACGGCGAGCAATGCGCCCTCCGCTCGAGCGCGCGCTCGCGGATGCGTCTGCATGTCGCTCAAGACGGACAGCGAGGGCACGTAGGAGACGGCGACGTCCTCGATCAGGAAACGGCCGGCCGGCGAGCGCAAAGCCTGGAAGGGCAGGTCCCAGAGCGCGCCGTCGGGGACGACGACCACCCGGCGCGCGCCGGCCAGGGCCTCTCGGGCCGGCGACACCAGCGTGCGATAGAGCCGTGCGGCCGGGGTCGCGAAGTCGAGGTCGCGCGCCGCGTACCTCTCGCGCAGGTCCCGGGCCAGGCGCGCGAGATCGCCGCTTCCGGCGTCGAGGCGGTGCACGGCCAGGGCCGGCTCTCCGGAACGCCCGGCGCTCACCACGAAGACGTACGCGTGCTTCTCGGTGAGCACGTATTCGAGCAGCACCGTACGTCCGTTCGCCACCAGACGTCGGGCTTCGTCCCGGCCGAGGGGAAGCGACTCGCCCCGCAGCACGCGCAGCTCGGGGTGCGCCGCGTACTGGCGGGTACGGAAGTCCTCGAGGTCCCGCCGGCTCTCCGCGCGCCGGGCCTCGAGGCGCGTCACGCGGTCCGCATCCGCCCTGGCATTGAGGCGCAGGGCCCGGAGCTCCGAGTTCGCGGCCAGGAGCTTGCCTTCGAGGTCGCGCTCCTGGGCCCGCTCGCTCTCGCTGAGAGCGCTGTCGATGGCCGTGCGTCCGCCCGCCAGCGCCTCCAGGAGGACGCGCCCCTTGTCGCGCTCGGCCATGGCGAGGGCCTCCCACGGCCGCCCGCCTTCCGCCAGGAGCGCGACCAGCTCCTGGTACGGAGCGGCGCGCGAGACGAGGAAGGCCGCGAGATCGGCCTCCGGTCCGACGGCGTGGGCTCGAATGTCCTCGATGACGTCCACCGCTTCGCGCAGCGTCCGCTCCGCCTGCTCGGCCTGACCCAGGGCCTCCTGGGCACGCCCGGCAACCAGAAGGGCCGGCCAGAGCTCGTCGCGCAGCTCGTACCGTCGCGCCGCATCCGCGGCGCGCCCCGCCAGTTCGAGGGCCTGGGCGGGGCGCCCGTCCTCGAGGTGCAGCGTCGCGATCTGGCGCTGGGTTGGAACGATGGGGGGGATGTCCTCCGTCCGCTCTCCGACCTCGAGGCTGTGCTGGAGGAGGGAAAGAGCGCGTCCCCGGTCCGAGTTCCGAAGGGCGTCGGCCAGGGCCGCGGAGGCCGACATGATCGGCTCGGGACTCTTGAGCTCCTCGGCCCCCGCCAGGCTCTTCTCGAGCGCGGCGACGCCCTCCTGGGTCCGGCCCAGGTCGAAGAGCGTGGAGCCCTCGTCCTGGAGGGCCTCCGCCATCACGAGCTTCTGCCCGATGTCGGCGGCGATGGCACGGCTGCGCTGGAAGTAGTCGAGGGCCCTCTGCGGGGCGCCCTGGAGCGAATAGATCTGGCCGATGTTCTTCAAGGTGGTCGGAAGCTCGGGGCGGTTGCCGGCGGCCTCCTTCATCTGGAGGCTGTGGCCGAGCTCCTCGAGAGCCGCTCCGTAGTTCCCGAGATACCTGTGGGCCAGGCCGAGGTTGTTGTAGGCGCGCGCGATCCCGGGCGCGTAGTTGGCGGCTTCCATCAACTCGAGGCTGCGCTGGAAGGCCTCGGCGGCGTCCGAATACCGCCCCAGCGTGCCCAGGGCGATGCCGATGTTGCTCTGGGCCTGACCGCGTCCCCTGGTGTCTCCGAGCGCATCCAGGGCCGCGAGCTGCGATTCGAAGATGGCGAGAGCGGCGCTGTACTCGCCGAGCTGCATCCGCGCGAGGCCGATCGTGCCCGACAACCGCGCGGCGTCCACCCGCTCGGAGGCGGCCACGGCCTCCTGGAGCCCCCGCTCCAGGAAGGGCAGGGCCTCCTGCGCGCGTCCGCGGGTGCGCTCCACCTCGCCCTGTCCGTGGAGGCCGAGGATGCGGCTCTTGGGGTCACCCGAGATCTCCCCGAGCCGCACGGCGAGGGCGAAGGCGGCCATCGCCGGCTCGTAGCTCCCGGCCTTCTGGAGAGTGAGCGCGCGGTCGGCCACCTCGCGCCCGAGCTCGGCCGTGATCTGTGGTCCATGGGTCGCGAGCCACTCGTCGCGAGCGGCGGCGTCGGTCCGGGCCAGGAGCTCGGCGGCCAGGGCCTTGGCGTCGGCCGGGGCTTCCGCTCCCGCCGGCGATCCGAGAGCCCACACGAGCGCCACCGCGGCCAGGGTTTTCATGGCGGGAGATGATAGACCGCGGCGGCGCCGGCAGGAACCGGGCGGAGCAGCGAGCCGGAGCGGCCGGGTGGTGGGACCTGCGCGACAAGGAGGCGGCCGCGCTGCGCGCGCACCTCCTGAAGGGCGGCTTCGTCGTCTTCGACAAATCGCGCGGAAGTTCACGTAGATCACGATTCGAAAGCCGAACACGTCGTGGAGCAGAAGCGTCGCCCACTCGGTGGCGTCTCCACGATGGCCCGGCCACGGCCTCTACGTGTTCAGCCGGTAGCCGGGGTCGAGCCGTTGGTGGAAGACCAGGATCTCGTGGATGTCGTACGGGTGGGTGTCGCCTCCCGTAATCGCGTGGCCGAGGACCTGGAACACGTGCGCGATGCCGGCGGCGTCGTCGATGTCGATGTCCGCGCGGAAGCGCAGGGGGGCGGCCAGGCTCGAGAAGAACGTGAGCTGGAGGTTGCCGTACGGGTCGAAGGTCTTGTACGAGTCCACTACCTTGAATTCGGGATCGGGCGTGTGCAGCGAGCCGGAGACGGGGCGGAAGCTGTGGTCGCCCAGGCCGGTGATGACCAGGTCGCGCAGGCCGATCTTGACGTTGGCGAACACGCGGTCGGGGCGGACGCGGTAGAGCGAGTCGAGCTGGTCGAGGACGGTGCTGCCCCCCGGTAGCCCCGTCCGCGCCATCTTGGCCACGAGGTTCAGCAGGCCCGCCTTCGGCAGGTTGGGCAGCGCCTCGTAGAGCGCGGGCCCGTCGAGCCCCGGAAAGGACTCGACCGCGCTCACCTGCAATACCGCCCGCGCCGCCGGGGGCAGCGCGTCGTAGGCGGGGAAGGTGACCGAGGTCACCCGTCCGGGATCGACGGGACAGAAGACCTCGATCGTCTCGCTCGCGTCCGCGGGGGCGCGCACGAACTGGCCCACCGGGCGATGGCGGACCGGGAACACGCGGAGGAGGTACGGCTCCAGCGGGGTCAGCCCGGTCAGCTTGAGGATCTTGGTCGCCGGGTGGTTCTTCCGCTGGCGTACGACCGCGCTCGACCCGGGCGAGCCGAGGATGACGTCGGCGACGTCCTCGAGCGGCTCGCGGTAGGCATCGCGGATCCGTATGACGAGGTCGCTCATCGCGCAACGCTCAGGAATATCCTACACTCCCTCCATCCCGACGATGCGCGGCGAGAGACCCTCCACGGGCGAGGTCAGTCGCCTCCTCGAGGCCTGGCGGGCGGGAGACGAGGCGGCCCGAGACCGCCTGATCCCGTACCTCTACGACGAGCTGCGCCGCCGCGCGGCCGCCCACATGAGGCGCGAGCGGCCAGGACACACCCTGAGCCCCACCGACCTCGTCCACGAGACCTACCTCCGCCTCTGCGACCAGAACCCGGCCTGGGTGAACCGCGAGCAGCTCTTCGCGGTGGCCTCGCGCCTGATGCGGCGCATCCTGGTGGACCACGCCCGGCGGCGGGCCGCGGCCAAGCGCGGCGGCGTGCGGGTGACGCTGGTCGAGGGCCTGGCCGCCACGCCGGGGGCGGCGCCCGACCTGCTCGACCTCGACGGCGCCCTCGAGGAGCTGGCGGCGCTGGACGAGCGCCAGGCCCGGCTGGTCGAGCTGAGGTTCTTCGGCGGGCTGCAGATCGAGGAGGCGGCGCGCGCCTTGGACATCTCCCTGGCCACCGCCAACCGCGACTGGGCCATGGCGAAGGCCTGGCTCTACCGCCGGCTCAAGGAGCAGGGGCGGATCGGCCCCCGGGGCGGGAAGGACGAGAAATGAAGGGGCTAGAGGCCCACGAGGCGGCGGATGGGCCCCGTCCCCACGCGTCCGAGCGCGCCCGCCGGGGCCACCCGGCGGACCTGATCGATGAACGCGCGGAGATGCTCGGGGACGTGACGCGCGCGCACCGCGGCGTACCAGCGCCGGCGTAGGCCGCGCCGGCCCAGGCGCCGCGCGACGAGCCGTCCGGCGCGCACCTCCGGCGCGACCGCCCAGCCGGCCAGCACGGCCACGCCCTGTCCGGCGCGCACCATCTCCAGGATCGCCTCCGTCAGCTCCACGCGCATGACCCGCGCCGGCATCACGCCCGCCGGCCGCAGGAACCGCTGGTAGAAATCGCTCAGGCTGAGCGGGATCGAATAGAGGACGAGCGTCTCCGCGGCGAACGGCGCGGGGGTCAGCGTCGGCACCGTGGCCAGGCGATGCCCGGGCGCCATCACCACCACCATCTCGTCGTCGAAGAGGGGATGGTGCTCGACCCGCCGGTCGCCGCTCTTCTCGGACACGATGGCCAGGTCGAGCCGTCCGTCGAGGAGGGCGGGGATCGGCCGGTGCGTGGCCTCCACCACGATCTGGACGGCCACGGAGGGGAACTTGCGGCCGAAGTCCTCGAGGGCGGCGGGCAGCCAGTGGTACGCGGTGTAGCACTCGGTGCTGACGCGGATGAGCGCGGACTCCGGCTCCCCGAGGCCGGACAGCTCCTGCTCCACCCGCTCGAGCTCGGGCAGCACCGCCTCCGCCGCCCGCACCAGGCGCTCCCCGGCCGCCGTCGGCACCAGCCGGCGGCCCAGGCGCAGGAACAGCGGCCTCCCCAGCCGCTCTTCGAGGAGGGCGAGCTGGTGCGAGAGGGCCGGCTGCGTGAGGTGGAGGCGGGCGGCGGCGCGGGTGAGGCCCTTCTCGCGCACCACCGCGCGCAGGAGCTTCAGGTGCCGCACTTCGATCCGGACCTGGTCGCCCCGGCCGGTGAGGTCGGCGGCCAGGTCGACGGCCGCGGAGGGGTCGCGACTGACATGAGCAGTCCTCATGGATAGCATGATAACAATCCATTGGATTCATCGCTACCGGCGGCCTAGATTGGCCTCGTACGCGGCGGGCACGGGCGGTGGGGGCGAAGGGTGGGGGGGATGGCGACACTTGGCTACGAGAGTCCGGCCGGGATCGAGGTTGCACGCGCGCCCCGGGAGCTGGCGGACGCGCGACGCCAGCGCCTGGTGCTGCGCTTCGGGGAGTTCGAGCTGGACGCGGCGCGCTTCGAGCTGCGGCGCGGGGGGGAGCGGGTGGCCATCGCCCCCCAGCCCTACGACCTGCTCTGGCTGCTGGCGGCGCGGGCGGGGGACGTGGTGTCCCGCGACGAGATCCGGCAGGCCCTCTGGGGCGACGGCACGTTCGTGGCCTTCGCCGGGTGCGTGAACTTCGCGGTGCGCGAGCTGCGGAAGGCCCTCGGCGACGACGCGCGGTCTCCGCGCTTCATCGAGGCCCTCCGGCGGCGCGGCTACCGCTTCGTCGCGCGCGTGGAGGCGGTGGGCGGATTCGAGGAGGCCGCGCGGTAGTAGAATCCCCCGATGGCGGCCTACAAGGTGCGGCTCCAGGACGGGTCCGAAGTGGGCCCGCTCGACGTGGAGATGCTGCACTCCTGGTACCAGCAGGGGCTCGTCAACCGCGAGTCGCTGGTGCGTCTCACCACCGCCAAGCGGTGGGCGAAGCTGGCCGACTCCGTCAACATCGCGGAATGGGGCGCGGCCGGCGGCACCAAGGGCCGCGGCGCGCCGGCGGAGGGCGCGGAGGACGAGGAGGAGCTCGAGGTCGATCCGCAGGGCTGGCGCGTCTACGTCGCCAGCGTCCTCTTCTTCCTGATCGCGGCCGGGGCCGGGTACTTCGCGTGGTTCCCCGCCCGTTGGCTGCCCGCGCTGAGGCAGGCCCCCTGGCGTGAGATCGCCCTCGGCTTCGTGGCCCTCGGCCTGCTCCTCGTGCGGGGCTGGGAGCCGATGCGCAAGGTCGTGCGCGTGGTCGTGTTCCTCCTGACCTTCAGCCTGTTCGCCCTGGCCGCCCCCGTGCTGATGCAGGGCGTGCAGTGGCGCCCGCTCGCCATCCTGGCCGCGGCCTGGGTGATGGGCTCCGGCCTCTTCTTCTTCCTGGCCGGACGCCCGCTGCCCTACCTGAGCATCGCGCTGTGCCTCTTCTGGATCTTCGCGGGCGGAGCCGCGATCGGTTACCTCGGGTTCGTGCCGCCCGGCGCGGCCGGCGCCAGCGCTTCCCCCGACCCCGCGGCGGCCGCGAGCGCCGCCGCCGCCTCCTCGTCGCTCTCCGCCCAGACCGTGAGCCGCGACCTGCCCATGCTGTCACCGCGCGCGGCCGAGTTCGTCCTCTCGTACGGAGTGGACCGGCCGGAGGCCGTCTTCAGGCAGAGCTACCTGCTGGCCGCCAACGGCGTGGGCCGCCTCACGCCCCAGGAGGCCAAGGAGCTCGGAGAGATCACGACCGCCGCCTACGCCCCCCTCGCCCCCGAGCACCGCCGCCACCTCGACCGCTACATGGAGCGCGTGCGCGGGCTCCAGGTCACCCAGCCCCAGGAGGACCGCGAGATCACCGCCCTGGTCGGCCAGGCCGTGCGCCAGCTCCCCGAGGCCCAGCGCGCCCGCTACCAGGCCCTGTACGAGAAGGCCCTGGGCGCCACCCGCTAACCGCCGGGCGGAGGCGACGGCCGCCGGGCCAGACGGGCCCGGACGGCGTCGAGCTCACGGCGCGCGTCCGGGTCGCCGGGCGCGATGCGCAGGGCCTCTTCGAGGTGGCCGGCCGCCTCGTCCAGGCGCCCGCGCAGGGCGAGCGCGCGTCCGAGGTTGTACTGCGCGTTGAGGGAGCCGGGAAAGGTGGCCACGGCACGGCGGAGCTCCTGCACCGCCTCCTCGACGCGGCCGGTCTCCAGGAGGATGCCGCCGAGGTTGTTGCGCGCGGTCGCGTCGTCCGGGTCCAGCCGTACCGCCTCCCGCAGGTGCGGCAGGGCCTCTGCGAAGGCGCCCTTCAGGACGAGCGCGTTGCCGAGGTTGTGTCGCGCGCTCGCGTAGTCGGGCTGCGCGCGCGCGGCCTGGGCGTACTCGGCGATGGCGGCGTCGAGGTCCCCCGTGGACTGCAAGGCGGCTCCCAGGTTGTTGTGGGCGGCCGCGCTCCCCGGCCGCGCCCGTAACGCCTGGCGGTATTCCTCGATCGCCTCCCCCGTCCGCCCGCGCGCCTCGAGAGCGGCCCCGAGGTTCGCGTGGGCCACGAAGTCGCCCGGGTACTTCTCGAGCCGGCGGCGCATGTAGGCCTCCTGCAGCGTCCAGCGGTCGTCCGCCGCGCGCGGGAGGACCTGCACCCACAGGTGCCCCATCTCGTCCGTCGAGCGGTTGCCCGCCACCACCCGCCTCGGCGGATGGCTGGGATTGCGCACGTTGGCGTCCGAGTTGTCGTAGGCGATCCGCATGTGGAGCACGGAACCGCGAGGCAGGAACACCGGGTGCGCGCAGCGGTACACCGCCTGCCACGCGAAGTCCCAGTCGCGGATCCAGATCAGCCACGTCTTCGAGCCGTCGGGAAGGACGGCGTAGCCCTGCACGTCCTTGCCGACGTAGTGGGCGTGCGGATACACGCCGAGCACCTCGACGTCGACGGGCAACGTGTAGTGGTCGGTGACGACGTAATCGGAGGCGCCGGGCGGGATGTCGATGGCGCCGTCGTCCTCGAGCTGGAGCAGCATCGGGAAGCGCCGGGGCGGCGTGTCCGTGAAGTACAGGCCCACGACCGGGCGGATGACCTCCGGCTTGCCGGTGGGCTGGAGGTGGAGGTTCAGGACGAGGTCGGTGTGGCCGTCGATCGTCCAGGCCATGTCGTCGGGCTCGCTCACCGCGGCCGTGCCCGGCTTCCAGAACAGGAAGTGGCTGTCCGGCTCGAAGGCGTCCGACTCGAGCTCGACGTCCATGCCCGCGAAGCCGGGCCCGGGGTCGTGGGCGTCGCGACGGCGCGCGGCCCCGCTGCGGTCGAGCAGCACGTTCGCGTGGTGGACGACGCGCTTGTCTCCCGGCCGCAGCTCCATCGCCCGCACGTAGCGCGTGCCCGTCACCGGCGCGCGCAGGACGAGGTTGCGGAAGACGTCCGTGCCCTCGGCGGGGACGGTGTAGGCCTGCGGCGCCTCCACGACCAGGTCCGGAGGCCCGAGCTGCCACCCTGCGGTGAACGTCGGAAGCGGGGGAGCCGCCGCCGGGGGACCCTCCGGCGCCCCCGAGGCCGCCCAGCGCTGGATGAGCGCGATCTGCTCGTCGGTGAGGTGGCGCGCGCCGGCCAGGTCGCCGTAGCCGGGCTCGGGAGGCCACGGCGGCATGAACCGGATCGACGTCACGCGCGCGATCAGCTGCGCGCGCTTGGCCACGTCCTTGTAGCCGAGGAGGCTGAACGGGCCCGCCTCGCCGGGCCGATGGCAGGGGGCGCAGTTCTGGAAGACGATCGGCGCGATGTGGCGGTTGAACGTCACCGGCTCCGTGGCCGGCGCCGTAGCCGAAGGCGACGCGCGATCGGCGGTGCGCGCGCCGGTGCAGGCGGCAAGCGTGAGGGCGGCGAGGGCTCCGAGCCCCGCCCCCCTCACGGCCGCGTGGGGATGAAGCACCCGACCGCGGTCGTCGTGCGCGGCGACACCGTGCCGCCCTTGGCGAGGGTGTCCAGGACCTCGGCGAGGTCGCGTTGGGTCGGCGCCACGCGCGTGCGGCCGAGATCGACCACGCGGTCGTCGATGCGGCCCCGATACACCATGCGCGGCCCGGCCGCGCCTCCCACGAACACGGCCGCCTCCGGGGTCACCGTCGCCCCCGCGAGTCGGACCAGCGCGTGGTCCGGGTCGCGCAGGGCGTCGAACCCGAGGCCGAACGCGCGGCGATGCCGCTCGATCGCCTCCACCGTCTCCGCGCCGTCCACGTACACGAGCCAGAACGCGGCGCCGCCGCGCGTGAAGCGGTCATGGAGGCGGCGCAACTCGGGCGCGTAGCGGTTCGAGATGGGACAGTCCGTGCGCGTGAAGACGAGCACGGTGGGCGCCGCACCCACGTGCGCGAGGGGATCGGCGGGCCGGCCCGCGAGGTCGAGCACCTGCGCCGGGGGCGCGCCGGTCACCCACGGCGCGGAGACGGCCATGAGCACCACGCTCGCGATCGCCAGAACGGCCCGCCCCGGCGCGAACGCCCGACACTCGCCCCGCATTCGAAGGTCCTCGGACCAGCGATTATAGGCCGCGGCGCGCCAGGCCGGCGGCTCAGGCCCCTGCGGGGTCGTTCGCGACGTCCGCGATCACGACGGTGGCGTCGTCGCCCAGGTCGTGGGCGGCGAAGGTCCGGGCCAGCTCGAGGACGCGGGGGGCGGCCTGTTCGGCGCCCAGCCGCCGCAGGTCGCGCAGGCCGGCCAGCAGCCGATCGTCTCCCAGCTCCTCCGCGCTCGCGCCGGCCGCCTCCGTGATGCCGTCGGTGACGAGCACCAGGCGGTCGCCGCGATGGAGGGCGAGCAGGCCCTCCTCGTAATCCGCGTCGGTGACCACGCCGA
Organism: Vicinamibacteria bacterium; assembly: GCA_041481445.1. Taxonomy (GTDB): domain Bacteria; phylum Acidobacteriota; class Vicinamibacteria; order Fen-336; family Fen-336; genus AA29. The sequence goes on along the minus strand of JBGPBV010000032.1, from coordinate 7,300 downwards.
GCACGGGTCCGCCCCGCTTCAGGCGGCGCAAGGCGCCGTCCGCGCGCAGGAGGACGGGCGCGGGGTGGCCGGCGTTGGCGTAGGTCAGGGTGCCCCGGGCGGGGTCGAGCACGGCGTAGACGAGGGACACGAAGCGGTCCGGGCCCAGGCGAGGCGCCATCGTGCGCGCCAGCCGCGCACAGACGTGGCGCGGCGGGAGGTCGGCGGCGACCATCTCCTCGAGGCTGGCCTTCACGCTCGCCATGAGGAGCGCGGCCGGCGTGCCCTTGCCGCACACGTCGGCGATGGCCACGCCCAGGCGGCCGCCGGGCAGCGCGGCGAGGTGATAGGCGTCGCCGCCGAGCCCCTCCGCGCTGCGCCAGGCCACCGCGAGGTCGTAGCCGGGGATGCGCGGGGCGGGGGCGCCGAGCAGGCGGCGTTGCACCTCGCGCGCGTCGGCGTCCAGCCGATGGGCGCGGCGCCGCTGGCGCCCGGCCGCGACCTGGGCGCGCACGATCTCGAGCAGCCGCGCGTTGTCCCACGGCTTCTGCACGAAGTCGCCGACTCCCTCGCGCATGATGTCGACGGCCAGGGAGACGGTCGACCAGGCGGTCATGACCACCACCGGCAGGTCGGGGTCGCGCGCCCTCACCCGTGCCACCAGCTCCCGCCCCTCGTCGCCGGACGTGGTGTCGCGCGCGTAGTTGAGGTCCATCAGGAGCAGGTCGAACGGCGGCTCGGGCTCCCCGAGCGCGCGCATCACGGCGGCGGGAGACGAGACCGCGCGCACGTCGCATCCGTGCGGCTTGAGGAGGAGCCGGAGGGCCACGAGGACGTCGGCCTGGTCGTCCGCCACGAGCACGCGCGGGCGGTCGAGCTCGGGCGCTCGCGTGGTCTCTCGGCTCTCGGCGGCGTCGATCACGCCTTGAGGGACTTCAAACCATGTGCCACCAGGCTCGCGACGCCAAACGCGAGGCCCCACGGGGCTTCCGGCCCGAAGGACACCCGTCCACGGGCCTGGCCTGTCCGCTTGTGGGACGGCGGGTTTCCGGATCCGGACGACGGCGGTCCGGCACGATGTCACACGATGTCAAGTGAGCGGTCGCGGAGGGACGGAGAAGGGTGGCGGCTACCGGCCGGGGAGGCGCATCGACCGGCTCAGGGTCTCGAGCGTGTTGTCCTTGCGGAGGTCGTGGAACTGCTGCAAGACCTCGCGCACGTGGGGGTGCGTGCCCGCGATGCGGTCCAGGGTCGGCTTGTCCAGCTCCAGCAGCTCGCAGCGGGTGGCGGCGGTGATGGTGGCGGTGCGCGGCTGGCCGGAGAGGACGGAGATCTCGCCGAAGAAGTCGCCCTCCTTGAGCCGGCGCACCTGCACCTGCTGCTGCGCGGTGTTGCGCACGTAGGCGCGCACGGAGCCGCTCGTCACCACGAACAGGCTCGCTCCCGGCTCGCCCTCGGAGACGATGATCTGGCCGGCCTCGAAGGCGAGCAGGCGCAGCCCGCGCATGAGCGCGACGAGCTCGTCGCGGCGGAGGCTGCGGAAGAGCGGGGTGTCGACCGCGGGCGGGGAGGGGTCGGGAACCAGGCTCGCCGTATCGAGGCCGGCGGCGGTGAGGGTCTCCTCGATGAGGGCGACGATCTCGTTGCGGAACGAGTCCTCCGACATCTCCTCGGCGGCGGGGTCCGCGTCCCCGGCGACCTCCGCCGGCGGCGGCGCCTCCTCGCGGGCCGCCCGCGGCGGCTGCCGTTCCTCGATCAGCAGGGGCTCGATTCCGATCTCCGTGGGGCCATCCTCCAGGTCGTCCGCGATCGCCGCTCCTGCCTTGTCCAGGGCGGCGCGGGACTCCATCCAGGGATCGAACGCGCGCCCCTTCTTGCGCTGCACGAGATAGGCGAGCTTGTCTTCGACGTCCTCGCGCCCGGGCTCGATGGCCTCGATCTTCTTGAGGACGGCGATGGCCTGGGCGACCTGGCCGCTCGCGGCCAGCTCGTCCGCGACCTTGGAGAGGAGCCGCACGCCCTCCACGCGCTCGCCCGCCAGGAGGAGGATCTCGCCCAGGCGGTGGCGCAGGCGGCGGTCGTTCCGGCGCTTCTCGAGCTCGGTGCGCAGGAGCTTGATCGCCCGCCCGTAGCGCTTCCGGCGCACGAGCTCCTCGATGCTCTCTCCGCGCGCCCCGCCGAACCAGTCGAGCACCATCGGCGTCCCCCCGGGGTCAGGTGCGCGCGGCCTGCGCACGCTGCGCGCGGTCGCGCTGCAGGGCCAGCTCGGCGGCGTCGAAGAGGGCATCGGAGCGCGTTCCGTCCATGGGGCAGGTGGCCACGCCCAGGCTGACGGTGAGGCGGCCCCCGGGCAGGGCGGAGGCACCCTTGAAGGGCGTGGCGTGGGTGCGCTCGCGCAGGCGCTCGGCCAGGCGCAGGGAGTCGCCCTGGTTGGCCCCGTAGAGGAGGACCACGAACCGCGCATCGCCCATGCGGGAGATGAGGTCCCCCTTGCGCGCGGCTCCGTGGACCACCTGCGCCACCTTGGCCACGGTCTCGTCGGCGGTACGCGCCCCCTCCGCCTCGCGGTAGAGGTCGAAGTCGTCCACCTCGGACATCGCGATCGACAGGAGGTCGCCCGTCTCCCGCGCGCGCTCCAGCTCCACGCGCAGCCGATCCCGGAAGTAGCGGTCGGTGTAGAGGCGGGTGAGGCGGTCGAGTATCGAGGGCCGGTGGGTGCGCGCGACCTCCTCGGTCAGGCTCCGCACCCACGCCACCTGCTGCCAGAACAGCTCCTCCAGGAGGTCCGGGCGGCTGCGGATGAGCCAGCGGAACTGCTCGCCGGGGACGCGCAGCACCCGGCACTGCGTGCTGGCGCGCACGGCCGCGGAGCGCGCGTGCCCGTCCAGGGCCGACATCTCGCCGAGGATGGCGCCGGCGTCCACGGTGCGGATGACGATGGGGTCTCCCTCGGGTCCCTCGCGCACGATGTCGAAGAGCCCCTCCAGGAGCACCACCACCTCGTCGCCGCTGTCGCCCTGCCGCCAGAGGAGGGCGTCCCGGGAGACCTCGGACTCCGCGCCGATCCGCTTGAGCTCCTCGAGGGTCTTGGCGAACTTCGGCATGGCTCCTCCGCCGGCCCGAGAGAGGCTACGCCTTCCCGGGTTCGCCGGTCAACGCGTCACCCGAGGAGGCTCTTGGCGACGAAGAGCACGTTGGCCGGCCGCTCGGCCAGGCGGCGCATGTACCAGGGGAACCAGTAGGCGCCGTAGCTGATGAGCACCCGCACCGGCCAGCCTTCACCGGCCAGGCGCTCCTGCTCGGCGCGCTGGATGCCGTAGAGGAGATGGAACTCGCAGGCCGCGCGGGGCAGGCCGGAGGCGCCGGCGTGGGAGGCGATCCGGTCGAGGAGGCGGCGGTCGTGGGTCCCGAAGACCGTGCGCACGCCGGTGCCGGTGGCCGCGGCGTCGAGGAGGCGGCGGGCGAGGTCGAAGTAGCCCTGGTCCACGTCGGGCTTGCGCGGGAACGCGAGCTCGGGCGGCTCGTTGTAGGCGCCCTTCACCAGGCGCACGCCCGCCCCGCTGGGCAGGAGCGCCTCGAGGTCGGCCGCCGTCCGCCGCAGGTAGGCCTGGAGGCAGACGCCGACGCCGCGGTGGCGCGCGCGCGCGCGGCGGCACAGACGGAGCGTGGCCTCCACGTAGGCCGTCTGCTCCATGTCGATCCACACGTACCCGCCCGTGGCCTCCGCCCGCTCGGCCAGGGCGAGCAGGCGGGCCGCGCAGCGCTCCTCGTCCAGGTCGAGGCCGAGCTGGGTCGGCTTGACCGAGATCTCGACCGCCCCCCGCTCGGCCCGCACGCGGTCGAGGAGGTCGAGGTAGTGGGCGGCCACGGCGTCCGCCTCCGCCTCCTCCGACACGTTCTCCCCGAGGCGGGTGAGGACGGCGCCCAGGCCCCGCGCGCGCAGGGTGGCGGCCGCGGCCAGCGCGTCGGCCAGCTCCTCGCCGGGCATGAAGCGCGACACCGCGCGCCGCACGAACGGGCGCCGCATGGCCCGCTCCCGGAGCCAGCGGTTCTGGGATCCGGCCAGGAGCGCCGTCCGCATGAGGCCCATGGGCGCCCAGGCTAGCAAGATTCGCCCAGGCGAGCGAATGGAGGCGCCCCGCGTGGGCGCGCGTCAGCGCAGGCCGCGGACCAGGTACAGCTCGGACAGGTTGCGGTGGACGCTGTACGCGTACGAGCGGCCGTCGGGGCTGATCACGACCGGCGAGACGTAGGCGACCCCCGCGCCGTCCTGGGCCTGGATCTCGCGCCACCGCGTGCGCTCGCCGGTGGAGATGTCCACCCGGTCGACCCGCACCGGCCCGCTCCGCCAGGGCGGGAGCACGAACAACGCGCGGCCGTCCGCGGCGAACGCGATCGGCCGGTCCTTGGCGTCGAGCGGCGCGGGCGCCGGCGGCCCCGCGGCACCGGAGTCGTCCAGGGCCTGGAACTGCCACTTGCCGCCCGGTCCCGCGGTGCGCGCGAGCAGGCGGTGTCCGTCCGGGGCGACCAGGGCCGGCGCCCCCGACACCTCGCCCGTCACCGGGCGCGCGAGGCCGCCGTCGAGGTCCTGTACGAACGCGCGCAGCGGCTGGCCTTCGGTGGCGGCGGCGAAGAGGACGCGCCGGCCGTCCGGGAACCAGCGGGCCCAGGCGTGCCGGGTGAAGCCGGTGGCCAGCGTCCGCGGCTCCCCGGCGCCGGTGGGGAGGGCGAGGACGCGCGGGGGGCCGAAGAGCGGGATCGTGAGCACCCAGCGGCCGTCGGGGGAGAGGGTCATGGCGCGGCCCTCTCCCAGGCGCACGGGCGGCGAGCCGTCGGTGCCGCGCAGGAACACGCCGTATCCCGCGCCGCCGCCCTCGCCGCTCTCGCTGAACACGACCTTGCTCCCGTCGGCGGAGAGGTCGGTGACGTAGGTCAGGTCGAGCCAGGTCAGGTCGCGCTCGTCCGCGGCGTCGCCGACGCGGCCGCGCATCTCCATGCGGCGCGTGCTGCGCTCGAGGAGGACGGTCCGGTCGGGCCGGATGTCGTGCAGCACGAGGCGGCCGGGGCCCCGCATCACGACGCGCTCGGCGCCCGCGCGGCTGACCGCGTTGAGGGTCGAGTCCGCGCCGACCTTGGCCCCCGTGAACCACACCTCGCTTCCATCCGGGCTCCAGGCCAGGCCCTCGAGGCTGGCCCAGTCGCGGGAGAGGACGGTGCGGCGCCCGGCGCGGTCCACGGTGACGACCTCCCCGCGGTCGTCCGCCGGTATGGCGTGCTCCAGGAACGCCACGCGATCGCCGGAAGGGGAGAGGCGCAGCGAGTTGATCTTGGCGGCCACGTGGTAGACCTCGTGCCCGGACGGCAGCTCGACGCGGTCCTCGGGGCCGCCACGCACGATCGCGACGACGGAGCCGTCGGGGGTGACGTCGGCGGCGGTCACCCCGGTCGCGACCTCCCGCGCCTTGCCGCCGAAGGGCGGCGTGAACGCGAGGACGGTCTCCCCGTTCTTCTCCAGGATCACGCCCAGCTCGCCGGAGCCGAGGGCGGACTGCACGTACGCCTGCTCCGGGACGTCGAGGGGCCGCGCCACCGTCTCTCCCGCGCGCGCGACGTAGGCGCGGGGGGCGCCGCCGTCCCAGGTGGCCGTGTAGTCGATCTCGCCCGAGGGCCCGAACCGGGCGGAGGCGACGGTGCCGCGGCGGAAGGTGAGGCGCTCGTAGACCGGCTCCGTCCGGTGGTTCTTGCTCAGCGCGGTCGCCCCGAGCGCGAATCCGGCGGCGGTCAGGAACAGCCAGATCCAGGGCCGGCGCGCGGGGCTTCCCGTGTCTCCGGGAAGGGCGATCGCCGGCGGAAGGGGTACCGGCGGGCGCGGCGCCGTCACTTCCCGCGCTTCGGGCGAGGCCTCGTCCTCGAGGGCGACCGGGCTCGAAGCCAGCCGCGCGACGGCCCCGCCCGCGCTCGTCCGCCAGCGCCGCCCCTCCGTGTCGCGCTCGCGGACGACTTCATGAAGATGGCTGGACCGCGCCCGCGGGGGACCCTCGCCACCGTCGTCGTCCGCACGGGAGGCCGCGGGACCCAGGGCGACGGCGTCCACGGCCACCGGTCCCGACCCGGACGGCCCCTCTTCCATGGCCGGCTCGGCGCAGGCGATGGTCTCCACGCTCGCGATGAACCGGTAGCCGCGGCGGGGGAGGGTGTGGATGAAGCGCGGCGACTCGGCGTTGTCGCGCAGGACCTTCCGGATCTGGTTGATGCAGAAGTTCAGGCTGCCGTCGAAGTCGACGAAGGTGTCCTGGCCCCAGAGCTCCTGCCGGATCTCCTCGCGGGTGACCACGTCGCCGGCGCGGCGGGCGAGGAGCCACAAGATCTTGAACGGCTGCGGTGGGACGTGGACGGCGAGGCCTTCGCGCCACACCTCTCCCGTCCTCGCGTCGATCTCGTACACGCCGAACCGGAGACGGACGCGGCGACGGGATTCGGTCGTCATGGACGACCCCCGTCCCCCATTGAACGTGAAGGACGCTGGCGGCGGGTCAAAAGTTCGAACCTTGTGGGGTTTGGACGGGGGCGGGAGCGCCGCGTTCCACTGAGATAACGGAGAGCGCGCCCTGAGCACGCAAGTGCCCGCGGCTCCGTGTCCTGCGCGCACGCATGAGTGGGACGGGCGCGCCCGTTTTAGCCCTCCGCTCTTCTCATCGAGAACAAAGGCGTTCCTCGTGAACCTTCTCTTCGTCTCGCGTCGTCCCAGAGGACCAAGGAGCGCCGGGGGCGGCGCCTCCTCAGAGGTGGATGCGATGAGCGAGCCCGGGAACCGTGCCTGCGCTTTCGTGATCGCCGCCGTCTTCATCGGGGCCACGCGGGGAGGCGCGGCCGACGCTCTCGAGGCCGCGGGTGCCGGGAAGGCTCCGCACCTCGACCTCGTGTGGGTCGACCCGACGGCCGTCGCCAAGGGGTCGTTCACCCGCATGGCCGCGGAGTCCCGCGCCGTCCTCGCCGCGCTCGGCGCCGAAGTCGAGTGGACCGCGGCCCCGAACGGCGCGGTGCTCGGGCCGGAGTCGATGGCCGTGATCGCGCTGCGCACCTTTGCCAAGGGACCCAACCGCGACCGTCACGTGATGGGAGCCACCCGGCGCGCGGACGACGGGGCCCTGGCGGTGTGGATCTTCCCCGACCAGGTCGCGTGGGCGATCGGGCTCGACATCGACCTGCGTGGCGCGTGGGGCAAGGGGGCGGAGGAGCGCTTCGCCCGTGCCCTGGCCCGCGTGGCCAGCCACGAGGTCGTGCACGCGCTGGGCGTCCCGAGCCACGCCTCCGGCGGGTT